>DASWVN010000327.1:0-4719 GCA_036401215.1 Vicinamibacterales bacterium
TCGAAGCATGCGGACCTCCCCGTGAGCGTGAGTGGCGATTTGCGTTGGTGGGACCAGCGTCTGCTCAGAACTTAGCACGCACGCCGTCAGGTTCCGGTCGAGGTAGCGTTACACTGAGCCCGACAAGGAGCCTGATGTGCTGAACGATTTCGCGGCCGCTGTTCATTCGGTGCGCCGGCGGCGGGGCTTCACCGCCATTGCCGCGCTCACCCTCGCGATGGGAGTTGCGGCGAACGTGACCGTGTTCGCCCTGGTCCGGTCGATCCTCCTCACGCCCGAACCGTACCGCGCCCCAGAAGAACTGTTTCAAATCCTGCCGTCCGACCACTTTGCGCAGGCGCCTTTCGAGCCGCGGGATCTCGAGGCGCTCGGACAGATCCCCGGGATTGCTCGAGTTGCCGGATGCTACGCCCCAAACCTTCCGACGCGTCGAACGGATCCTGCGCTTCTTGTATCCGCCACGGAGGTGAGCCCGGACTTCTTCACGGTGTTCGGCGTCAGGCCGCACCTGGGCCGCACGCTCGGGCCGTCGGATTTCGCGCCCGGCGTCCGCAGCGCGGTCATCTCGTTCGAGCTGTGGGAAGCGCTCCTCGGACGAGGCCCGGACGTCGTCGGACGCCTCATCCGGATCAACCGGCAGGCATTCACAGTCGTGGGCGTCATGCCGCGGACATTCGCACCCTCATGCTTCGATGGGAACGTGCGCCGGCAGGCATGGATCCCGATCGATCCGACGGGCAGTTCTCGCGCCGACCCCTCACTCGCCGTAATCGCGCGTGTCAGTCCGAAGGAGTCGGTGGATCGTGTGCAGGTGCAGTTGGACGTGCTGGGCATCCGCCGCGCGAATGAGACCGGCCGTTCGTCTTACGCCGGGATGTATCTTCAGAGGCTTGGGGAGCAACGAGAGCGGGCAGCACGCCCTGGCCTCCTCTTGCTTCAGTCGCTTGCGGTGTGCCTGCTGCTGATTGCGTGCGCCAACGTCGGAAGCCTGTTTCTGCTGGACGCAAGCCGGCGTGACACCGAGTTCCTGACGCGATCGTTCCTGGGGGCATCGCCCGGGCGGATTCTCCGACAGTTGCTGCTCGAATCGTCGGTCATCGCCACGACGGGAGGCGCGCTGGGCGCAGGGGTATCACTCGTCATCGGATCCGCTGCGCGGAGTCTGGCCGCGCCGGTCATCCCGCGTGGCGCCACATATCACGTAGCAGTTGCCGACGCCGCCCTGGGTATGGCGGCCGGCATTTTCGTCTCGTTGATCTTCGCGACCGTATCGGCGGTCATCGCGGCGCGTCGTGCACGTCAGGCGGGCGGGCGGACGGAGGCACAGACGACGGCTGGCCGAACTGTTCGCCGCTTTCAGCACGCGCTCGTCGGGACCCAGGTCGCCCTGTCCGTGGTGCTGGGGATCGCCGCCACGTTGATTGGTGTCTCGTACATCAAGGTGGCGACCACCGATCTTGCGTTCGATGCCAGAAGCGTGGTGACCTCCGTCGTCTACCTTCCATCGGATGCCTCGTCGTCGGAGCGCGCGAGGACCGCAACACACAGGATCGCCGACGAACTGCACCGTCATGATGCGGCGCTCGCCGTGGCCTTCAGCGACGCGCCTCCGTTCGCCGGAGGATCGGCCTGGCGAGTGGCGCTCGAAGATGCACCCGCGGACGTTCCGAAATCGATATCGTCGGATGTCATAAAGGTCACGCCGAACTATTTCGACGTCCTGCGGATTCCGCTTCGACGTGGCCGGCCGCCCGCGGCGCTATCCGAAGGCGATGTCGACGAGGCCGTGGCGAGCGCCGCCTTTGCCCGGCTGTTTGGGCCCGAGGAAGCGCTGCTCGGAAGAGCGGTGAGTGTCGCCGGAAACGCCGACCATCAGTCGGCGTTCACCGCGAGGTTCGGGAGCCGCACCTACCGCATCGTTGGGATTGCCGCGGACGTGAGCACGACATGGATTTGGCAGCCCGCAGGCCCGACCCTCTATGTGGGCCTCGACCGAACCGGGACGGATCAGCTGTCAGTGCTGGTTCGCTCGAACGACGTCGGTGCAACGACGCGGCTCGTTCAGCGGGTGATTGCGCAATCCGTTCCGGATGCACCGGAGGTGGCGGCAGAAGTCCTGTCCGCCATTGTCTGGAGAAGCGAAGCCGAGCGAGCGTTCTACCTGGCGACTGCGATGACGTTCGCGCTGCTTGCCGTCGTTATCGCCGCGGTTGGAACGTACACGGCTGTCCGGCGCATGGTCGCGCTCAGAACGAAGGAGTTCGCGATCCGGATGTCGCTCGGTGCGGCGCCAGCGAAATTGCAGAGAGACGTTCTCTGGACGGCGCTCATGCCGGTTGCGATGGGAATCGCCGCGGGACTCGTGAGTGCGGGGTGGCTCGCCAGGTTCGGCGGATCGCTTCACCAGGGGTCGCTGATCATCAATGTGATCCTGCGAACGGCGCCGAACGTTGCGCTCACGGCCCTTGCGGTTGTCTGTGGAGCATTGCTGTTGTCAGCGATCGCCTGCTGGCTCCCCGCGCGTCACGCCGCGTCCGTGGATCCGGCCGTCCTCATGAAGGCAGACTAGCTCGCAAGCTCTACGAATCCGGGATCCGGCGCTGTCGTTGCAAGGGCTGGGATTCGATCATGCGAATCGCGGCAGACATCACCAAGACCATCGGCAACACTCCGCTCGTTCGCCTCAACCGCGTGATGGATGGGGCGAACGCAACTGTCGCGGCCAAGCTCGAGTCGCGTAATCCCGCCGCGAGTGTGAAGGACCGCATCGGCGTCTCGATGATCGAAGCCGCGGAGCGCGACGGGAAGATCGGGGCCGACACGATCCTGCTGGAGCCCACGTCCGGGAACACCGGGATCGCGCTGGCGTTCGCGGCAGCCGCCAGGGGCTACAAGCTCGTGCTCACGATGCCCGACACGATGAGTCTCGAGCGGCGCAAGCTCTTGAAGATCCTCGGTGCGGAACTGATCCTCACACCGGGTGCCGACGGGATGAAGGGTGCCATCGCTCTCGCCGAAGAGATGGCCGCCGGCGACAGGCGCTACTTGATCCTGCAGCAGTTCGACAACCCGGCGAATCCAGCGATTCACCGGGAGACCACGGCCGAGGAGATCTGGGCCGACACGGACGGCCAGATCGACATCCTGGTCTGCGGCACCGGAACGGGCGGTACGGTGACCGGCTGCGCCCAGGTGCTGAAGCCGCGCCGGCCGTCGCTGCGATTCGTCGCCGCCGAGCCGGCTGATTCGCCGGTCATCTCCGGAGGAAAACCCGGTCCGCACAAAATCCAGGGATGGGGACCCGGATTCGTTCCAAAGGTGCTCGACACCACGCTCCTTGACGAGACCCTCGTCGTGACGAACGAGGATGCTGCCGTGATGGCGCGGCGGCTCTGCAAGGAAGAAGGGATCCTGGCAGGCATCTCCGGCGGCGGCGCCGTGTGGGCTGCTCGCGAAGTCGCGCAGCGGCCCGAAAACGCGGGGAAGCTCGTCGTCGTGGTGATCCCGGATAGCGGCGAGCGGTATCTGTCGACGTGGCTCTTCGAGGACGTGACGTGAGCGCCGGAAAGCCGCCCGTCGTCGATCGCGTGGCGCTCTCGCCGATCGTCGAAGCGCTGTGCCGCGGCGCGCGGGAACTCGCTCAGTTTCCGGGCGGACGCATCGTGCTCCCGTCACGCGAAGGGGTGGGCCGCGTTCTCGACGACCTGCGATCGATCCTGTTCCCTGGCTACTTCGGCACGAGCGACCTGGATCACGAGAGCCTCGAGTACTTCGTCGGCGCGGCACTCGCCCGGGCCATGCGCCACCTCGAAGAGGAGATCCGCCGCGGCGTGGCGTTCATCGATCGGCACGATTACGAGACGTGCGCGCACTGCGGCGAGTTCGCGGCGCGGGCGACCAAATCCTTCCTGGCCCGCGTGCCCGAGATTCTCGACCTCGTGCACTCGGACGTCGACGCCGCGTACGAAGGAGATCCCGCGCTCAGACATCGTGACGAAGCGATCTTCGCGTATCCCGGCCTGTTCGCCATCACCAACCAGCGCATCGCGCACGTATTGCACCTGCTCGGCGTGCCGCTGATCCCGCGTATCATCACCGAGCAGGCGCACGCGAAGACCGGCATCGACATCCACCCGGGCGCGGCGATCGGGCGCAAGTTCTTCATCGACCACGGAACCGGCGTCGTCATCGGCGAGACCGCGATCGTGGGGGACCGCGTCCGCCTGTATCAGGGCGTGACCCTCGGTGCGAAGAGCTTCCCACTCGATGCCCGAGGACAGCCGGTGAAGGGGATTCTGCGGCACCCCATTGTTGAAGACGATGTGGTGATCTATGCGGGCGCGACGATCCTGGGGCGCATCACGATCGGGAAAGGATCGTCGATCGGCGGTAACGTCTGGCTCACACGGGACGTGCCGGCGGGCAGCCGCGTGACGCAGGCGCAGGTCCGTGACGAACGGCACGCGGACGGGTCGGGTATCTGAAAATAAATATCGCTTTCCGCCTCCTCAAGCCCGGCCATGATGCCGCGTGCGCTTTCGCCTCACGCGCTGCCTGGAGCCGGAGTCGTTGAAGGCTACGACTCCGCGAGGCGGCTGCGTCATCAATCGCGCACTCGTGGAGTCGATGGACTGGGACGCCGTTCGCGCGTGGCTGGATCGCTGACCACGTAAACGCGCGTCCGTCCACTCAGACTTCGGCGCGCAGGGCCTCCATGGC
>DASWVN010000328.1:0-5473 GCA_036401215.1 Vicinamibacterales bacterium
CGCCGGGGGCCCCGCGCACCCGCTTTGCATCTCGCGCCCCCCTCCACTACGTCCGCGTCCAGCGATGATCCCGCCGATCGCGCAGCCGGGGCCGCGGCTCTCACTGGAACTTCCGCCGGAGGATCGCGACCACCTCGTCGCCGCCGACCAGCGTCTGCGCGACCGTCATGCCGACGAACGCGAACCCCTGTTCACCCGCTTCGCTCAGCTCCTTCTGCATGGTCGACGTCTTCTTCGTCGCGAGCAGTCGATACTCGTATCTGACGATCGTCGCGTCGGGCGCCTTCTCGAGGATCGCGACGACTTCCTTGCCGCCGAACGTGGTCTTGAACACGGTCTGGCCGCGGTAGTCGTAGCCCGCGTCGCCCGCCTCCTGCAGCTCCTTCTGCATCGTCGAGGTCTTGTTGGTCGCCAGCAGGCGGTAATCGAACCCGCGGCTCGCGCCGTCGCGCACCATGATCACCACGACCTCGGATCCTCCGAAAGATGTCTCGCCGCCCATCACGTCGCCGAAGCGGAATCCGGCTGCGGCCGCCTCCTGCATCTCCTTCTGCATCGTCGATGTCTTGCTGGTCGCGAGCACGCGGTATTCGATCGGCGCCGGGGATTGGGCCCGGGCGGTAACCGGTGAAAGACAGACGTAGAGACACAGAACGGCCGACAGCGCCACCTTCATGAACGACTCCTCGGATTGAGTGGGAAAGCGCTGAATTGTCCCGCCCGCCCGGGTGAAAGTCAATCGAAGACGAATAGCGAGTCACGATTGGCCTGTGCCAGGCCATACCGCACGGCTATATTCATCCGATGCATCGATTCGGGGCAGCCATGCGCGCCGAGTGGCCGCTGGATCCACAGATCACCTATTTGAACCACGGCACCGTCGGCGTGACGCCGCGGCGCGTGCTCGCGGAGCAGCAGCGGATCCGCGACGAGATCGAACGGCAGCCGAGCCGATTTCTGCTGCGCGAGCTGGCCGCGATCTCGGTCGGACCGCCGGACGCCGAACCGCCCCGCATGCGACGCGCCGCGGCGGCGGTGGCGGCGGTCGTGGGCGCGCAGCCGGACGACCTGGTGTTCGTCGACAACGCGACCACGGGCGCGAATGCCGTGCTCCGCTCGCTCGCGCTGAATCCGGGTGACGAGATCCTGATCACCGATCTCGGCTACGGCGGTGTGGTCAGAGCCGCCATGTTTGCGGCACGCGAGCGCGGCGCGGAGGTGCGGACGGCGGTGATGCCCTGTCCGGTGCGCTCCGCAGGTGAGCTGGTGGACGCGTGCATCGGCGCGCTCGCCCCGCGGACTCGTCTCCTGATCGTCGATCACATCACGTCGCAGACCGCGCTCATCATGCCGCTCGCCGATATCGCCGCCGAGTGCCGCGCCCGCGGCGTGGCGGTGCTCGCCGATGGTGCGCACGCACCCGGCGCGATCCCGCTCGACATCCCGTCGCTCGGCGTGGACTGGTACGTCGCCAACCTGCACAAATGGATGTGGGTGCCGCGCAGCAGCGGCATCCTCTGGGCCTCCGCGGAGCGCCAGGCGGCGCTGCATCCCCCGGTGATCTCGTGGGGACTGGACCAGGGATTCACGACCGAATTCGACCTGCCCGGCACACGCGACCCGTCGCCGCATCTTGCGGCGCCGGCGGCGATCCGGATGATGGACGAACTCGGCGGCGCTGCGGTCCGGTCGTACACGCATGCGCTCGCGTGGGACGGCGCGCGACTGCTCGCCGGACGATGGGGCACCGAGTTCGTGACCCCGGAGTCGATGATCGGCACCATGGCCACGGTCCCCCTGCCAGCTTCGAAGGGGAGCACGGCCGACGAGGCGATACTGTTGCGGCACCGGCTGCTGGTCGAGGACCAGATCGAGGTCCAGGTACACGCCTATCGGGACCGGCTGCACGCGCGCATCTCCGCCGAGATCTACAACCACCTCGAGGAGATGGAACGGCTGGCCGTCGCCGTGTTGCGTTGAACGATCCCAGGTCGTCGCGAGTACGATGCGGGGATGCGCAGGCTCATCCTCATTCTCCTCCCGCTGCTGGTTTCCGGACAGCAGCCAGCCGTCGAGCCCACGGTCCGGATCGGCCTCACTCAGAACGCCACGTCGGTCACCGTCCGGTCCACTGACGCGTTCACCGTTCAGGGCCGCAGCACGCGTTCCGCGACGTTCGCCTCGGTGCTCGCGATCGACGCGAGCAGGACCGGCCCGGTCGCGGCCTCAGACGTCCAGTCTCGTGTCACGGTCACGCTGGACGACGGCGGAATGATCGTGCTGCCGGTTGGCGGACGCGTGCGCATCGAACCGGTGCCCGCGCTGCTCCAGATCGACACCCGCGCCTATCGCGGCGCGCTCGAGATCTTTTCGAACACCCGGCGCACGCTCACCGTCGTCAACGAACTGCCGCTCGAAACCTATCTGCTCGGCGTCGTGCCGAACGAGCTGAACCCGACCGCGTTCGGTCAGCTCGAGGCGCTCAAGGCACAGGCCGTGGCGGCGCGCACCTACATCTACCGGAACATGGGGCAGTACAAGAAAGAGGGATACGACATCTGCGCGACCGATGCCTGCCAGGTGTACTTCGGCGCGCTGACCGAGGATCCGCTGGCGACGCAGGCGGTCGCGGAGACACGCGGCGCGATCGCCGTCTACGACGGCAAACCCATCAACGCACTTTACAGCTCGACCTGCGGCGGCCGGACCGAGGACGCGGAACACATCTTCAACGAGCAGGTCCCGTACCTCGTCTCGACCACCTGCGAATACAAGCACCCCGACATGCGGTTCTCGACGTCACGCGCGATTCCCGACTGGCAGGACGGGGTGCTCGCCGTGGCGGGCGTGAAGGACTATGACGATGCCGCCAGGTTCATGGGACTGCCGGTCCTTCCGCAGCCGAGAACAAGTGAAGGAGAGGAATTCGCCACGTATATCCGGCAGATGTTCTATCCGTCGGTTCTCACGACGTCGGACCTTTCGTTCCTGAGGGAGCAGGGGATCCTCAACACGGGTGAACTGACGTCTCGCAAGGAGCTGCTTTTCCGGTTGATCGACAAGAAATCGGGTTCGAGTGGCAGCAGGGCGTGCTCGTCTCATTCGACGAGGGGACGATGCAGCTGCTCGTGGGAGGGCAGCTGAAGACATTCGCGCTCGCCCCGGACGCACTCGTCTATCACCGCGTGGGCGACAGCCGGCTGCCGCTTCGTAAGGGAGCGTGGATTGGCGGTGAGCTGATGGACTTTCGCGCCGAAGGAGACACGATCCCGATGCTGGTGTACCGGATCAACTTCGCCAACCCGGCGGCGGATCGCTACTCGCGGCTCGCCCTCTGGCAGACGCACAGGACCAAGGCGGAACTGGATGCCGCGTTCCGGTCACTCGCCATTGGCGAGTTCACCGGCATGCGCGTCATCCAGCGAGGCGAGTCGGAACGGTTGATCCGCACCGAGATCGTCGGCACGACCGGGCGCGCCATCGTCCCGGCATTGCGGCTCCGCACGCTGCTCGGCGTCCGGGACAGCCTGTTTTCCTACGACATCGAGCGCAACGCTTCCGGCGTCGTCATCGGCGCGACGTTCTTCGGCCGCGGCTGGGGACACGGCGTCGGCATGTGCCAGGTCGGCGCGTACGGAATGGCGCTCGTCGGCGCTCGATACGACGAAATCCTGAAGAAGTACTACGCCGGCATCGAGCTGCGGAGCCTTTACTAGCGCGACTTCAGCGGGTCTGCGCTCGCATCCACGGGTGGATGCAGCACTGGTACTTGTCCGCTTCGCCCGGCTCGAACGTGTGCGTCGTCTGCCCTCCAGGGGCGATGAAGTCCGACGGTGCGAGCGCAAGGCACTCGGCAGCAGGTACGGGGGTGCCGGTGAGGTTGTTCAGATCCGGCACGATCCCGCCGCCGAACTCCGCAACCTCGGTGAAGGTGTGCACTTCGCCTCCCGCGTTGACGATCGGCAGGGTCAGCTCGCGGGGAACGTGGATCGTATCCGGCGAGAACCGCCACGAGTTCACGGTCTGGTGTTTCTCCAGCAGCGAGATGAAGGTCTGGAACGTCACGCCTCCATTACGGTCGATGCACGTACCTGGTCCGATGGCCGTGTTGAAGGATTCCGGATCGCACTGATCGATCATCAGCAGCCGGCGGCCGCCGCCGTCGAGGGCGATCGAAGGTCCACTGGGAACGGACGCGGACTGAACCGGCGCAGACACTTCAGCTGGCGCCGCGGGCGTTGGGCTGTCGTCACACGCGAGGAGAAGGCAGGCAGACGCCAGGGCACCGGCGATCGCTATACCTGACCGCATCGAACACCTCCTTGTCGAAACCGAGCTTGTGGAGACCGAGCGGCGGAAAAGGCAACTCTCGTGCCTCTCCCGAATCTTCTGTGGGCCTTCTCATTCGAAGTCAAAGGGAACGGTGGCGCCGCCGAGATTCGAAAGCGCGTACGCAACACGTATGGTGTTGTCTTCCACGAGATTCGAGGCGGCCGAAATCTTGCTCCTGCGTCCAACAGAGGAGCTGAGGCATGCCCGAGAAGAAGACCCTGAAGAAAGCGCGCAAGGCCAAACGCGAAGGCAAGGCGCCGACGACGCAAGCCGGTCCGTTCGTGGAGGAAGAGATCGAGCACGTCCGTGAGGGCAAGCACGGCGCACGGTCCACGAAGCAGGCGATCGCGATTGGTCTTTCGAAAGCTCGACGGGCCGGCGTCAAGCTTCCGCCGCCGCCGAAGAGCGCCAGCGAGCGGACGAAGCGAAGCGCGAAGAGCGCAGCGAAGCGGAAGGGGCAGAAGCCTTCGCCGACACGGTCCCGGGCCTCGAAGCGGGCGCTGAAGCGTGAGCCCAGGTCTACCGTCTCGCGCAAGGCGCTGTCACGTCAGGCCACCAGCGCCGCGCGGCGGCGTCCGGCGAGCGCACGGAAAGCGTCCGCGAAGAAGGCGGCGAAGACGCGAGCGAGACGCCACGCCTGAGGCGCGGTGGAGCGGAGCACCAGTCGACAGCGAAGGCAACATCCTGGCGCTGATCCAGGGAGCTTGACCCGTTCGTCATCGACAGGGCTCGATTGTGCTGCCCGGCACGAGCCGCAGGTCAATGACGAATTGCGAATGACGAATGACGAATGGGTGCGTTTGTCATTCTTGCGTCCGAGTTCCGGAGTGGAGCTGATTCGCGGCAGTGACACGGGGGCAAGCGGATCAGGCGCGTGAAACTCCGAACTACGAACTGCGAACTCCGAACGCTGATCGCTGATTGGAGCGTCCGGGTGGCTAGCGGCAGTGACACGGGCCAAACGGCTAAGGCACGAAGGCCACGACGAACACGAAGGCCACGAAGAAGGCCACGAAGACATCAAGTCTTCTTCGCGTTCTTCCTTCGTGTTCGTCGTGTTCTTTGTGTTCGTAGTGCCCCTGAAAGCCGTCGGCGCGTGAAGCCGCCGCCGCGAACAGCCACCGCCGCGTCCGAGTTCCGG
>DASWVN010000329.1:0-6566 GCA_036401215.1 Vicinamibacterales bacterium
CCTCGAATAACGGCGCGAAACGATGGTGGCGCCGCGCGTCGTCGCGATGGGCGCCGATCACCTGGACAAACGTATTCGCGAGAAGGCGATCGCCCACGGCGTGCCGCTCGTCGAGAACAAGCCGCTGGCGCAGAGCCTCTACGCGACTGCGGAAGTCGGCCAGACGATTCCGGCCGCGCTTTTCGCCGCCGTCGCCGAAGTGCTCGCGTATCTGATTCGCATCAAGCGCCTGGTGCTCTGAGGATCCTATGCCGCTGACCCCGAGACCCTCGTCTGCCACCCATCTGCTCGCGCCAGGCGCCGTCCTGGCGGTCGTGCTGATGATGGTCGTGCCGCTGCCGCCGTTACTGCTCGACCTGCTGCTGTCGCTCGACATCGGCCTGGCGGTCGTGCTGCTGCTGACGGCGGTCTACGTGCGCGAACCGATCTCGTTCTCGGTCTTCCCGTCGCTGCTCCTTCTGCTGACGCTCATACGCCTGTCGCTGCAGGTGGCTTCGACCCGTCTCGTGCTGCTGCACGGCGGCGAGGGTATCGACGCGGCCGGACACGTGATCATGGCCTTCGGCCAGTTCGTTGTCGGCGGCAACTTCGTCGTCGGCGTCGTGGTGTTCCTCGTTCTCATCGCGATCCAGTACATCGTCATCAACCACGGCGCGGTGCGCATCTCCGAAGTCACCGCCAGGTTCACGCTCGACTCGCTGCCCGGACGCCAGATGGCGATCGACGCCGACCTGAACGCCGGATTGATCGACGAGAAGCAGGCGCGGGAGCGGCGCGAGAAGGTGCGCCGCGAAGCGGACTTCTACGGCTCGATGGACGGCGCGATCCGCTTCACCCAGCGGGACTCGATCGCCGCCGTGCTGATCACCGCCGTCAACATCGTCGCGGGACTGATCATCGGTGTGATGCAGCACAACCTCGACCTCGCGACCGCGGCGGAAACCTACACGATCCTGACGGTGGGCGAAGGTCTCGTCACGGCGATCCCCGCCCTGCTCGTGTCGATGGCCGGCGGTCTCATCACGACGCGCGCCGCGTCGGAGTCGAACCTCGGCGAGGAAGTCGCCGACCAGCTGCTCGCGCGCTCGCGTCCGCTCGCGGTGGCCGGCGCGCTGCTCTTCCTGCTCGCGATGATCCCCGGGCTGCCGAAGCTCCCGTTCTTCATCATCGCCAGCGTCTTTGCCGCCGCGGCGTACGCCGTGCGGCCGCAGCCGGCAGCGCCGGCGCCCGAGAGCGAAGCGGCCGTGCCGCCCGAACAGCAGGAACCGACGATCGGCGTCGATCCGCTGAGCGTCGAAGTCGGCTACGCGCTCGTGTCGCTCGTCGACGAGAAGCAGGGAGGCACGCTTCTCAGCCGCGTCAGGACCATCCGCCGCCAGATCGCCAGCGAGACCGGCATCGTCGTGCCGTCCGTCCGCGTCGCCGACAACCTGCAGCTGCCGCCACGAGGCTATCGGATTCTCGTCAAGGGGGTCGAAGCGGCGTCAGGCGAACTGCACCCCGAGCGGTTGCTCGCCATCAATCCCGGCACGGGAACCGGGCACGTCGACGGGTTGCAGACGCGCGAACCGGCGTTCGGTCTGCCGGCGACATGGATCCCGCTCGAGGCGCGCGAATCGGCCACCGCGGCCGGCCGGACGGTCGTGGATGCGACGACGGCGCTCTCCACGCACCTGTCGGAGATCGTCCGGAACTTCCTGCCCGAACTGCTGAACCGCCAGCAGGTGAAGGAGATGATCGACATCGTCGCGCAGACCTCGCCGAAGTTGATCGAGGAGCTGGTGCCGAAGCTGCTCTCGGTCGGCGACATCCAGCGGATCCTCCGCCAGCTGCTGCGCGAGCGGGTTCCGGTGCGCGACCTGACGACGATCCTCGAGGCCGCCGCGGATGCCGCCACGACGACCAAGGACTTCGACGTGATCACCGAGGCCGTCCGCGGCGCACTCGGCCGCGCGATCTGCCGCCAGTTCCAGAACGACAAGGGGGAGCTGACGGTGATCGGCGTCGCACCGGCGCTCGAGGAGCGTCTGCTCTCGTCGCTGGTACGGACGGAGCAGGGGGCGATGCTCGCCTTGGACCCGAAACAGGCGCAGGACATCGCGTCCCGGATCGCGAAGGCGCTCGAACAGGCGTTGGCACAGCCTGTGCTCCTCTGTTCGCCGGCGCTACGGCCACATCTCTGGCGGTTGTTCGCTCGCGTGCTGCCGCACCTCGGTGTGCTGTCGCACAACGAAGTGCCGCCGCAGATGCGGGTCGTGGCCGTCGCGACACTCGACTGACATGCACTACAAGCGATATTACGGGGCAACAGTGCGCGATGCGCTGCGGGCGGTGCGAGAGGATCTCGGGCCTTCGGCGCTCGTCCTGTCCACCCGCACGGTACGATCGAAGGGGCTCCGCGGCTGGATCGGCGGCAAGGGCGTCGAGGTGACCGCGGTCGTCGAACGTGCAGAAGTGTCGGAGGGCCGGACCACGCGTCCGGCCGACCGTCAGGTCCTTCAGAACAACGCCGTGGCAGCCCGCCTCGAAGCCGGCGGCGTGGATCCGCTCGTTGCCCGGGCGCTCGCCGAGCACCCGGCGCTCCAGGTGCGGGGAGTCGGCGGTGCGGTGCTCAAACGCGCGCTCGCCGAGCAGCTTCAGCCGCTGGTCGCGGAGCACGATGACGTTGCGCCGGTGGAGGTGTTCGTGGGCCCGCCCGGGGTCGGCAAGACGACCACGATTGCGAAGATCGCCGCGCAGGCACGCGCGTGCGGCGCAACCCCCTTCGGACTGATCGCGGCGGACGGCTTCCGCGTCGGCGCGGTGGAGCAGTTGCGCATCTACGCCGGCATCATCGGTTCGCCCTTCCACGTGGCGCGATCGGGCGTGGAACTGGCGGCCGCCCTCGAAGGCGGACGGCGTCCGCTGCTCGTCGACACGGCGGGGCGCTCGCCCCGCGATACCGGGTCCGCCGAGATCCTCGACGTGCTCGCCGGGCGCAGCGAAGTCCGCCGGCATCTGGTGCTGCCGGCCGCGACGTCACCGGGCGATGCGCGACGCGTGTTCGACCGGTTCGCGCCGACGCGTCCCGACCGCCTCGTGCTGACCCGCCTCGACGAAGTCGAGACGATCGGGCCGCTGCTCGGCGTCCTGCGTGACTACCGAGTGCCCGTCTCGTACCTCACCGACGGGCAGAACGTTCCTGATGATCTCCAGCGCGCGACGGCCGCCGGCCTGACCGACTGGGTACTGGGTGAAGCTCGCGATGGAGCATACGCATGAACGCGCAGAAGGCTGAACGGCAGGGGATCGTCCTTGCGGTCACGAGCGGCAAGGGAGGCGTCGGCAAGACGAACCTGTCGATCAACCTGGCGGTCGGACTGACGCAGCTCGGGCACCGGGTCGCGGTCTTCGATGCCGATTACGGGTTGGGCAACGTCGATGTCATGCTCGGGCTCACGCCCGAGATTCACGTCGCGCATCTGCTGTCGGGTGAACGGCAGTTGACCGAGGTGCTGGTCGAGGGACCCGGCGGCGTGTGCGTGCTGCCCGCGGGATCAGGAGTCCAGCCGCTGACCGCGCTCGACGACCAGCAGAGGGGACGGCTGGGTGCGGCGATCGCGCAGGCGCGTCTGCTGTTCGATTACGTGATCGTCGATACGGCGGCCGGGATCTCCGACAACGTCCTCGAAATGCTGACGCTGGCCGAGCAGGTCCTGCTCGTGACCTCGCTGGACCCGGCGGCCCTCGTCGATGCCTACGCCGTCGCCAAGGTGCTCTGGAAGGCATCCGATGCGGCCCGGATCGGGCTGATCGTCAACGGCGTCCGCGACGGCGTCGAAGGCCGCCTGGCGTTCCGCCAGATCGACCTCGCCGCCGAACGGTTCCTCGGGCACCGTCTCGTGTATCTCGGCTTCATCCCGGACGATCCCTCGGTCCGTGAAGCGACCACGCTGCAGCGCCCGGTCGTCGAGCACATGCCGCAGGCGCCCGCCAGCCGCAACTTCCGTCTGCTGGCGACCCGCGTGTCGTCGATGAGCGCCGGTCCCGGCGGCATACGGCTCGTGCCGGCGGCCGGCACCGGTGCGTCCTCGGAGGTGCAGCAGTGCGCGTAGCGACTGCCTACGTCGATCCCCAGGCGCGCGACCAGCTCGTGATGAAGCACGTGTCGCTGGTCAAGGCGCTCGCGCAGCGTCTCGCACAGCGCCTGCCGTCGCAGGTGGAACTCAACGAGCTGGTGAGCGTTGGCGTGCTCGGCCTCGTCGAAGCGGCGAACCGCTATCAGCCAGCGCTCGGCGTGCCGTTCGATGCGTTCGCCCGCCGCCGGATCCACGGCGCGATGCTCGACGCGCTGAGAGACGTCGACTGGGCGCCGCGGTCATTGCGGCGGCTGCGCCGGGACGTGGATGCGGCGCTCGCGCGTCTGCGCCACGAACTCGGCCGGGAGCCGAGCGAGCAGGAAATGGCGTCGGCGATGAACCTGTCGCCCGCGCAGTACGATCGCGCGCTCGAGGACCTGCGGACGCTCGAAGTCGCCACCGTGCGTCAGCTCGACGCCACCGGCGAGGACGGCGAGAGCCTGCTCGACGTGGCCGTCGATCCTGGTGAAGGCGCGGTTGCCCAGCTCGAACGGAAAGAACTGCGGCAGCACCTGGCGGCCGCGATCGCGGAGCTGCCGGAACGCGAGCGCCAGATCCTCGCGTTGTCGTACGAAGAGGAGCTGACGCTCGCCGAAATCGGCCAGGTGCTCGGTGTCTCGGAGTCGCGCGTGTGCCAGCTGCGCTCCCAGGCGATCTCCCGCCTGCGGACCGCCCTTCGCGACACCCTTCAGAACGGAGCGCCGCGATGACCCGGATCGTGTCGCAGGACGAGATGGACGTGATCCTGGCAGGCGCCGAGAAAACGCCCTCCGCGCGCGTCACCATCTACGACTTCCGGCGGCCCGACCGGATCGCGAAGGAACAGCTCCGGTCGCTGCACTACCTCCACGACCGGTTCGCCATGAACGTGTCGACGTCGCTGTCGGCGTTCCTGCGGTCGATGACGGAGGTGACCATCGTGTCGGCCGACCAGGTCACCTACTCGGAGTTCCTTTCATCACTGCCTGATCCGACGGCGTTCTACGCGCTCGGGATGCAGCCGATCGACACGCTCGGCGCGATGGAAGTGAATCCGGCGGTCGCGTTCACGATGGTGGACCGCATGCTCGGCGGCACCGGCGACAGCCCGTGCCCGGAGCGTCCGCTCACCGAGATCGAGCAGAACGTCGTGGACTCGGTCGTGAAGCTCATGCTCGATCACCTCACCGAGACGTGGAAGGCGGTCGGCGTCACCTTCCGCATCCACGGTCGTGAAACGCGTCCACAGATGCTGCAGGTGATCGGACCGAACGAGATCGTCATGCGGCTCGGGTTCACGGTCCGGGTCGGCGAGACACGCGGCACGATGAACCTGTGCGTGCCGGCGTCGGCGATCGAGGCGGTGGGATCGTCGTTCGAGCGCGCCTGGCATCGCGCCCCCCGTCATCCGACGGCCGAGGAAACCGCGCGACTGACCGCGAACCTCGGACGCGTGCCGCTCTCGGTCACGGCGCAGCTCGAGACGGCGTTCCCCGCCCGCGAACTGCTCGCGATCCAGCCGGGCGACGTCGTCCATCTCGGACACTCGGCGCGCCAGCCCATCACCGTGCAGGTCGGCACGCAGCCGGCCTTTCTCGGCCATCTTACGGAACGAAACGGACGCATTGCGATCAGCATCCTCGGTGACGCCGAGGAGCCCGCGGAAGGAGCGGCTGAATGAGCGACATGGAACAGCCACAGGACGGAGGGCAGCCGGCGGCTGCCGAGCACGCCAGCCACGAGCGGCTCGATGTGCTCCTCGATATCGACCTGCCGCTGGTCGTGAGGTTCGGGTGCACCGACATGCCGTTGAAGGCACTCGCCGGCCTCGGTCCCGGATCGATCATCGATCTCGGCCGTGCGCCGGACGATCCCGTGGAGCTGCTCGTCGGCAATCGCGTGCTCGCGCATGGTGAGGTCGTGGTCGTGTCGGGCAGCTACGGGATCCGCATCGTCGACGTCGTGAGCCAGCGCGAGCGGCTCCAGGGGCTGGAGGCGTAGACGATGTCCTTCGTCATTGAAACCGTGATGGGGGCGCTCGCCTGGTTGCGTGGCGAGCCGCTGATCTCGGCGCTCATCGCCGGGCTGCTCGTCGGCCCGGGCGCGGTGCTGTGCTGGTTCGCGTATCACGTCACCGCGGTCCGTCTTGCGCCCGGCGCCACGCGGCCCGCGCGATTTCAGCCGCGTCCGGGGCCGATCGACCGTCTCGAGGAGCGCCTGGCAAGTCTGTGCACCGCGTTGTCGATCCTGACCGATTCCACCGAGTCAGGTCTGCGATCGACGATCGCCGGCCTGGAGCGGCTGTCTGGTGTGACGCCGTCTGAAGCGGGTCCAACGCTCGAAGCCGCAACCCCGAGTGTCAGGTCAGGCGATTCGCCGGCCGATCCCGTCTTGGCCCCGGTCGCCGAGGGGCGGACGCCACGCGACATCGCGATCGCGGAAGGTGTGTCTGAAGGAGAGGTCCGGCTG
>DASWVN010000330.1:0-46322 GCA_036401215.1 Vicinamibacterales bacterium
CTTCCGCGCGCTCCGCGCGTCGCGCTCGCGCGGATGGTAAATGGTAAATGGTAGATGGCAAAGAGAGAGGTGTGCGGCGCAGGGATTCCGAACCGCTGTTCGCTTCCGCGCGCTCCGCGCTTCGCGCTCGCGCGGATGGTAAATGGTAAATGGTAGATGGCAAAGAGAGAGGTGTGCGGCGCAGGGATTCCGAACCGCTGTTCGCTTCCGCGCGCTCCGCGCTTCGCGCTCCGCGCGGATGGTAAATGGTAAATGGTAGATGGCAAACAGAACGGTGTGCGGCGCAGGGATTCCGAACCGCTGTTCGCTTCCGCGCTGTTTACCATTTACCATCAACCATTTACCATCCCCTTAGGCGTGGACGCCCGGAGCTTCGTGGCCGGTCCTCGCGACGTACTCCACGTACGAGCCTGGATACAGATGCGGCTGTGAGTCGACGCCGCTCTCGCCGCCGAGTTCCAGGACCCGGTTGCTCAGCCCGCGCAGGAACGCGCGGTCGTGTGAGACGAACAGCATCGTCCCCTCGAAATCCTCCAGCGCCTTGACCAGCATCTCCTTCGTGGCCAGATCGAGGTGGTTGGTGGGCTCGTCGAGGACGAGGAAGTTCGGCGGATCGAGCAGCATGCGCGCGAGCACGAGGCGCGTTTTCTCTCCTCCCGAAAGCGCCCGGATCCTCTTGTGCACGTCGTCACCGGAAAACTGGAAGGCGCCGAGCAGGTTGCGCAGCAGCCCGGTGGACTCGTGCGGAAAGTCCTTTTCCATCTGCTCGAAAATCGTGAGATCGGCCTTGAGCAGATCGAGCGCCTGTTGTGCGAAGTAGCCCATCTTCACGCTGGCTCCGATCTCCACCTGGCCTGAATCCGGCATCAGCGCGCCGGCCACCATCTTGAGCAGCGTGCTCTTGCCGGCGCCGTTGCGTCCCATCACGCACCAGCGCTCGCCGCGACGGATCGTCAAATTCAACCCGTCATAAACGATGCGGCGGCCGAACGCCTTGTGGACGTTCTCGATCACCGCCACCTGCTCCCCCGACCGGGACGGCTGGCGGAAATCGAACTCGACGACGCGCCGCTTCTTCGGCGGTTCGAGTTTCTCGATCTTGTCGAGCGCCTTGATGCGGCTCTGGACCTGCGGGGCCTTTGCCGCCTGCGCCTTGAAGCGTTCGATGAAGCGCTGTTCCTTCGCGAGCATGGCCTGCTGCCGCGCGTAGGCCGCTTCCTTGTTGGCTTCGCGGATCGCGCGCTCGCGCTCGTAGAAGTCGTAGTTGCCGGAGTAGACGGTGATCTCGCCGCCATCGATTTCGGCGATCTTCGTCACGATCCGGTTCATGAAGTCGCGATCGTGCGACGTCATCAGCAGCGAGCCCGCGTTGGAGCGGAGGAACTCCTCGAGCCAGATGATCGACTCGATGTCCAGGTGGTTCGTCGGTTCGTCCATCAGCAGGACGTCGGGACGGCCGAGCAGCACGCGCGCCATGGCAACCCGCATCTTCCATCCGCCCGAGAGGGCGCCGGCGTCGTCGTCGATCTGGTCGTCGGCGAAGCCGAGTCCGTGCAGCACCTCGCGCGCCTGGCTCTCGAGCGCGTAGCCGCCAAGGTGTTCGTACTCCTCCTGCACGTGACCGAAGCGCTCGAGGAGCGTGTCCATCTCGTCGAACCGTGCCGGATCCGCCATGGCCTCGTTCAACGCTTCGAGTTCGTGATGCAGGTCGCCGACGCGCCCCGCTCCGGCGATCGCCTCGTCGAGAACGGAGCGGCCCGACATCTCATCGACGTCCTGCCGGAAGTAGCCGATCGTCAGCTTCTTCGGCACCGACACGTCACCGTCGTCGGGGATCTCTTCGCCGGTGATCAGCCGGAACAGCGTCGTCTTGCCGGCGCCGTTCGGGCCGACGAGGCCGACTTTTTCACCCGGATTGAGCTGGAAGGCGGCGTCGACGAAGAGGATCTGCTTGCCGTACTGCTTGTTGATGTGTGTGAGGGAGATCATCGAAAGGGTAAATGGTAGATGGTAAATGGAAAACGCACCGGACGCTTTACCATTTCCCATTGACCATTTACCATCCACTTGATGTCCATCCTCAAGTGGCTCGGACTGGCGGGACAGCCTGATCCCGCGACGGAGAACCGGCTTCACGAGATCGAGCAGGCACTGGAGGCGCACGGACCCGAGCGCGCGCGGTACCTGGCGTGCTTTGCCTACATCCTCACCCGCGCCGCCAAGGCCGATCATCATGTCTCCGACGGCGAAGCGCGCATGATGGAGCAGATCGTCGCCGAGCGCGCCGGCGTGGACGCCGAGACGGCGGCGCTCATCGTGCGCATCGCGCGCGACGCGGGGCATTCGCGCGGCACCGACGATTACCTGATCACGCGCGAGTTCGAACGGATCGCGAGCCGCGAGGAGAAGCTGGCGCTGCTCGATTGTCTGTTCGCGATCGCCGCCGCCGATTCGCCGATCCTCACGACCGAGGACAACGAAGTGCGGCGCGTCGCCAGCGAGTTGAAACTCGAACACGCGGACTACATCGCAGTCCGGTCGCGTCACCTGGAGCACCTGAATGTGCTGAGGCGCGACAAATAACAAATACTGATGAGCTGAAGGGTATTGCCCCTCCGGGATCCCGGCTTAGAATATCCACGCTTTGACGGTCGCCAAGCCGACAACTGGTTCGGATCCGACCGCTGACATCCTCGCGGTCCAGGGTTCATCGGACATCTTCTCAATCGCGTTCGATCACAGCCCGCTCGCGCTGACGATCACGGCGCTCGACGACGGCCGTATCGCCGCCGTGAACGAGGCGTTTCTGCGCGCGGCCGGGTACACGCGCGACGAGGTGATCGGGCGCACTCCCGACGAGCTCGGCCTCTGGGTGGACCCGTCGTGCCGCCACGACCGGTTTGCGCAGATGGCGGTCGGCCAGCGGGTGCCTGATATCGAGGCGGAGTTCCGTGTGAAGAGCGGCGCGATCCGCGTGGGACTCATCGGTTCGGTCGTCGTCGAGATCTCGGGCCGCAAGTGCGTGCTCAGTTCCATCCTCGACATCACCGACCGGCGGCTCGCGGAAGAGCGATACCGCGCGATCGTCGAAAGCCAGATCGAGATGGTCTGCCGGTTCCGGATGGAGGGGGAGATCCTCTTCGTCAATGCCGCGTACGCGCGCGCCCGTGGCACCATCCCGGGCGAGCTGATCGGGCGGAACTTCTGGGATTTCGTCACCGAGACGGATCGTCCCGCCGTCAAGTCGGGGCTGCAGCGTCTGAGCCTGGACTCGCCCGAGGTCGTCATCGAGAACCGGTTCGAAACCACCGACGGCGTGCTCTGGACGCTGTGGACGAACCGCGCCGTCGCCTTCGACAGCCATGGCCGTCCGGTGGAACTCCAGTCCTCCGGCATCGACATCACGGAGCGCAAAGAACGGGAACACGAAGCCGCGTTCCTCGGCGCCATCACTGACGAGCTGGCGCAGCTCTCGGATCCGCAGGAAGTGATCAACCGCGTAGCCGCGTCGCTTGTCCAGCACCTTGGCATCCTCCGCTGCGTCTTCACGGAACTCGATGCGGCCCGCGAGAAGCTGACCGTCATCGGCCACGCCAGCCGGGACGGCAAAGACGCCGCGATCGTGCGAACGCCGCTGCGGCTGCTCGACTTCTTCACGCCGGACTTGATGGCGCAGCTCGCCGCCGGTCGCCAGGTCGCCGTGACCGACAGCTTCGAGGATCCACGGACGGCGGCCAACCGCGCCAGCTACGCGTGGCTCGAGGCCCGCGCCTTCGTCACCACGCCGTACGTCAGCGACGGTCTGTGGAAGGGATCCATCGCCGTCCACCACGAT
Source organism: Vicinamibacterales bacterium (assembly GCA_036401215.1). Taxonomy (GTDB): domain Bacteria; phylum Acidobacteriota; class Vicinamibacteria; order Vicinamibacterales; family 2-12-FULL-66-21; genus JACDCA01. The sequence goes on from DASWVN010000330.1 coordinate 3,836, forward strand.
GCGCCCCGGCCGTGGTCCCCCGATACGCTCGAGCTGTTGCGAGATCTCACCGGCCGCGTCTGGGCCCGGATCGAGCGGGCGCGCGCCGAACAGAAGCTGCGCGAATCGGAAGCACAGCTGCGGGCGGCCAGCGAAATCAAGGACCAGTTCCTGGCGACCCTCTCGCACGAACTGCGCACGCCGCTGAATGCCGTCCTCGGATGGACGCACATGCTGCGTACCGGTGTGCTCCCGCCGGAGCGCATACCGCAGGCCCTCGAAGCGCTCGAACGGAACGCGATGGCCCAGAGCCAGCTCGTGGACGACCTGCTCGACATGTCGCGCATCATGTCGGGGAAGCTGCCGATCCGACGGGAATGGATCAAGCTCGCCGACGTGGTCGCGTCGGCCGAGGAGACGGTGCGGCCTGCCGTGCAGTCCAGCGGCGTCACGCTGAAGATAGAACTGCCGGCGCGCCCGGTGCTCCGCGTCCTTGGCGATCCAGACCGGTTGCGCCAGGTGTTCTGGAATCTGCTGTCGAACGCGGTGAAGTTCACGCCGGCCGGCGGCACCGTGCAGCTCGTCGTCCGGAAGGACGCCGGCCAGGTAGTCGTCGTCGTGCGCGACACGGGCGAAGGGATCGACCGTCGTTTCCTGCCATTCGTCTTCGAGCGATTCAGCCAGGCCGACAGCAGCACCACCCGCCGTCACAGCGGTCTGGGCCTCGGGCTCGCCATCGCGCGCCACCTGGTCGAAGCGCACGGCGGCAGCATCACCGCGCACAGCGACGGCCCCGACGCGGGTGCGACGTTCACGGTGCGCCTGCCGCTCGCTCGCCAGCCCAGGGCGCGTTGACATGATAAAGCGATGAAAGCTATCATTAATCATGTCGAGGACAATGGTGCAGATCCGGAACGTTCCGGCCGAATTTCATCGCCGTCTGAAAGCCAGGGCCGCGGTTGAGGGGATGTCGATGTCGGACTACATCCTGCGGGAACTCGGGAAGGCACTCGATCGGCCGACCCGGCAGGAGGTGCTGGACCGCTTGCGCAACCGTCCACGGCGACGCCTGTCGCCGTCGGCGGCCGAGATCATCCGCGCCGAGCGTGAGGCTCGATGATCGTGCTCGACGCGTCGGCCCTGGTCGAGCTGCTGCTCGGCACGCCGGCCGGTGCGGTCGTCATCGATCGGATCGCTGACCCGTCGATTTCCCTCCACGTCCCTCACCTCGCGGATCTCGAAGTCACACAGGTGCTGCGGCGGTACGTCCGTTGGGAGATCCTGACGTCGAGCGAGGCGGAAGGTGCTCTCGACGATCTCCGGGATCTGGACGTGAACCGGCATGCCCACGAGCCGCTCCTCCAGCGAATCTGGGGTCTCCGCGAGAACCTGACGGCGTACGACGCCGTGTATGTCGCGCTCGCGGAGGCGCTCGACACCAGGTTGCTGACGTGCGACCGGCGTCTGTCGCAGGCTCCAGGTCTATCGCGTCGCGTCATGCTCGTATCGAGCGACCACACGTCATAGGCCGCGGCTGAGCCGGCGCGGCACCGCACCACGTAGAATCGAAAGGATGATCCCGTACTGGACGCGGCTGAAGTACGCCTTCAGCGCCTTCTTCGCCCTTATCGACTTCGGCAAGATCCCCGACGACATCCTCGCGGCCACCGGACAGGGAACGGCCGCGCCGTCAGCACCGGCGCCGCAACCACCGGTGGCGAAGCCCGAGACCGCTGACCGTGCGGTGCAGATGCTCGCGATCCTGCAGCGCGACGGACGCCTGGTGGACTTCCTCATGGAGGACCTCACCGCGTATCAGGACGCGCAGGTCGGGGCCGCGGTGCGCGACGTGCACGCGGGCTGCCGCGCCGCGCTCGCGCGGTACGCCACGCTCGCACCGGTGATCGATGACCAGGAGGGGCACGCTGTCACGGTGGAGCCGGGGACCGATCCCGCCGCCGTCAAGGTGACCGGCAACATCACCGGCGAGCCACCCTATCGCGGCGTGCTCCGCCACCGCGGCTGGCAGGCGATGCGCCTGGAACTGCCGCCGCTCCCGGCATCGGGCCGCACGATCATCGCTCCCGCTGAAGTCGAAGTCTCCTAGCGCGGGCATGAGAAAGCCGCTGTCAATTTCCAACCTCCAACTCCCAACCTCCAAGGCGCCCCGGATGCCGCAACTGTTTGGAATTTGGAAGTTGGAATTTGGAAGTTGGGAGTTGGGAGTTGGGAGTTGGTAGTTGGGAGTTGTCACCGCAAGTGTTTCGGCAATCTGCTCGTTTGAAAGTCCCCTCGTGAACAAGCGTTTCGTCGTCGGCATCGATCTCGGCACCACCAACAGCGCGCTTGCCTGGGTGGACGCGTCCAGACCGGACGACGACGCGCGGGTCGAGATCGCTCCCATCGCGCAGCTCGTGAATCCCGGTGAGGTCGCACAGCGATCGCTGCTGCCGTCGTTCATGTTCCTGCCCGGCAGCATGGACTTTCCCGCCGGAAGCATCGCGCTGCCGTGGGACCCGGATCCGGCGTACGTCGTGGGCGAACTCGCTCGCAAACGCGGCGCCGAGAACGCCTCGCGGCTGGTGGCCTCCGCGAAGTCGTGGCTCTCGTACGCCGGCGCGAATCGCACGTCACCGATCCTCCCCTGGGGATCGCCCGACGAAGTTCCGCGCGTCTCGCCCGTGGATGCGTCCGCGGCGTACGTTCGCCATCTGGCCGCCGCGTTCGACCGCGACGTCGCGCAGGGGGATCCCGCTCTGACACTCGAGCGCCAGGACGTTCTGCTGACGGTGCCGGCGTCGTTCGACGAGGAAGCGCGCGAACTCACGCTTCGGGCCGCGCACGCCGCAGGGCTGACCGACGTCACGCTGCTCGAAGAACCTCAGGCGGCGTTCTACGCCTGGATCGACGCGATGGGCGAGAGCTGGCGCCGGCGCGTCAGCGTCGGCGATCTCGTGCTCGTCTTCGACATCGGCGGAGGCACGACCGACTTCAGCCTGATCGCGGTCTCTGAGGAGAACGGCGAACTGACGCTGGAGCGCGTCGCCGTCGGCGAGCACATCCTGCTCGGCGGCGACAACATGGACCTCGCGCTGGCGCGGCTGCTCCAGCAGCGCCTGGAAGGCGCCGGTCACCGCATCGACACCGCGCAGCTCCACGGACTGTGGCACCAGGCGCGGCTCGCGAAGGAAGCCCTGCTGACCGATCCATCCGAACGCGAACGGCCGATCACACTGCTCGGCCGCGGATCGCGGCTGATCGGCGGCACGATCACGACGACGCTGACGATCGACGATGTGAACCAGGTGCTGCTGGACGGCTTCTTCCCGCCGGTCGCGAAGGACGAGATGCCGGCGCGTCAGCGTCGCGTCGGGTTGCAGGAGATCGGGCTGCCGTACGCCGCGGATGCCGCGATCACGCGCCACCTCGCACGGTTCCTGTCACGACAATCCGACGACGCAGGTAGGGCGCGGCTTCAGTCCGCGCCAACACCGGCCACGCTCCGCCTCGGGCCCTCAGGCTTCGCCTGCCCCACACACGTGCTCTTCAATGGCGGCGTGATGAAGGCGCCAATGCTGCGCGAGCGGGTCATCGGCGTGCTCAGCGCCTGGCTGCGCGAGGAGGGCTTCGATCCGCTCGACGAGCGCCACGTGCTCGATGCGCCCGATCTGGATCACTCGGTCGCGCGCGGCGCCGCCTACTACGGCATGGCTCGCCGCGGCCGCGGCGTTCGCATCAGGAGCGGTGCGCCGCGCAGCTACTACATTGGAATCGAGAGCGCGATGCCGGCGGTGCCCGGCATGCCCGCGCCGCTCAAGGCCCTGTGCGTCGTCCCGTTCGGGATGGAGGAAGGCACGAGCGCATCGCTCCCCGGCCTCGAGTTCGGGCTGGTGGTGGGCGAACCAGCAGAGTTCCGCTTTCTCAGCTCGACGGTTCGCCGCAACGATCCCGTCGGCGCGATGATCGAGGACTGGGGGGACGATCTCGAGGAGATGAGCCCGCTCGAGGTCACGCTCCCTGCGGAAGGGGATCGCGACCGCACTGTTCCGGTCACGCTCGAAAGCCGCGTCACGGAGCTGGGCACGCTCGAACTGTGGTGCGTCGCGCGCGGCGGGACCGACCGCTGGAAGCTGGAGCTGAACATCCGGGAACGCGAGGGATAGCGGCTCACCGTGGTCAATCGATCGATCGGCATCGATCTCGGGACGACGAACTCGGCGCTGGCGTGGGCCGACGCGAGAGGCCCGATCCGGATCTTCGACGTTCCGCAGATCGTCGCCGCGGGTGAAGTCGGGGCTCCGGGCACGCTACCTTCATTCCTGTACTTTCCAACCGATGGCGAGCGCGACAGCGGGATCGTCCGTCTCCCCTGGGCTGCCAGCCCCGATGTCGTCGTCGGCGTATTCGCGCGAGATCACGGCGCGCTCGTGCCGGCGCGGCAGGTGTCATCCACGAAGTCGTGGTTGTCGAACGCGCTGGTGGATCGCACGGCGCCGCTCCTGCCGTGGGGCGTGGAGGGCGGTGTACGGATCTCGCCGGTCGAGGCGTCGACCCGTGTGCTCGCGCACTTCCGCGAGGCCTGGAATCACGCGCGCGCGGCCGAGGGGGAGTCGCAACGGCTCGAGAACCTGCCGGTCGTCGTCACGGTGCCCGCCTCCTTCGACGAAGAGGCCCGCGAGCTGACAGTCGAGGCCGCGCGCGCGGCCGGATTCGAGACGCTCCGCCTGCTCGAGGAGCCGCTCGCGGCTCTCTACGCCTGGATCGCCGCGCATCGCGCGTCACTGGGCGAGCTGATCGCCGAGAGCGCGTTGATCCTGGTGTGCGATGTGGGTGGCGGCACGACCGACTTCAGCCTCATCCGCGCCGGCGAAGAGGACGGCGAAGTCGCGTTCGAGCGGATCGCGATCGGCGAGCATCTGCTGCTCGGCGGCGACAACCTCGACCTCGCGCTCGCGGTCCGTGTCGAGCAGACGTTCGGACCTGGCGCGAAGCTGACACTCGGCCAGCGGCAGACGCTCCGCCGAAAGTGCAGCGCGGCAAAGGAACAGCTGCTCGCCGATCCCAGTCTCCAGTCGGTCCAGATCACCATCCTCGGCGCCGGCCGCGGCGTCGTCGGTGGCGGCATGACCGCGGCGTTGACGCGCGAGGAAGTGGTCGGGGCGCTGACAGAAGGATTTCTGCCGCTGACCGCGCGAGGCGACCTGCCCGCACGCGATCGCCGGACGGGCTTGCGTGAACTCGGATTGCCGTACGAGACGGAGCCCGCGATCACGAAGCACCTCGCCGCGTTCCTCGATCGCGCCGCCATACAGGCCGGCGGCGAGGTGAAGCCGAACGCCGTGCTGTTCAACGGCGGCTTCTTCACGCCGGCGATCGCGCGCGAGCGCCTGCTCGACGCGCTCGCGTCCTGGTTCGGCGAGCGTCCCGTCGTCCTCGAGAGTCCGCGTCCGGAATCTGCCGTCGCCATCGGTGCCGCCTTCTACGGCCGTCTTGTTCAGGACCCCGCGGCCGCCAAACGGCTCCTGATCCGTGCCGGCAGCGCACGCACGTACTACGTCGGGGTGGCGGCAGCGGAACCCGGCACGCGCAGCGCGGTCTGCGTGATGCCTCGCGGCACGCAGGAGGGGACGCGATTCGAACTCGATCGTGATTTCACCGTCATCACGAATCAGCCTGCCGCGTTCACGCTCTACAGTTCGATCGGGCGCAGCGATCCGCTGGGTGCCGTCGTCACGTTCGCAGAAGACGAGGATGTCCAGAAGCATGCGCCCCTGACGACCGCGCTGCGTTACGGCAAGCGTTCACGGCGCGAGCCGCTCGCGGTGCGCCTGACGGCGGCTTTCACGGAGACTGGAACGCTCGAATTGTGGTGTGAGTCGAAGACGACCGAGCACCGCTGGCGCCTCGCGTTCAACCTGCGTGCGCTCGAGGCGGATCCGCTCGACGAGGCGGTCGAAGCGCCCGGCGCCGACACGTCGGCTAGCGGCGTCGTGATCCCGGACGATGCGGTGGCGCGTGCGTCACAGTTGATCCGCGAGGTGTTCGGCGCAGGACCGGACTCGCTGAAGCCTGAGGCGCTCGTCGGAGAACTCGAGAACGCGCTCGGCCACGGCAAGGCGGCGTGGCCCCTCGAGACCATCCGCAAGCTCGCGGATGTGCTGATCGAGCACGCGTCCGGGCGGACGAAGTCGCCGGCGCACGAGATCCGCTGGTTGAACCTCACCGGCTTCTGCGTGCGTCCCGGATTCGGCAGTGCGGCCGATGCGTGGCGCATGACCGAGCTGCGCAAGATCTACGCGGCCGGACTGACGTTCCCGAAGGAGATCCAGTGCCAGGTCGAATGGCTCGTCCTCTGGCAGCGCACGTCCGCCGGATTCACCGCAGGGCAGCAGCGCGAACTCGCACAACGAGTCTCGGGCGGACTCGCCATCGGTCAGCGGAAGCCTCCACGTCTGAACCCGCAGATCGAACGCGAATCGTGGCGGTTGCTCGGGGGGCTCGAACGGCTCGACGCGGGTCACCGGACGAAGCTCGGCGACGAGCTGCTCGCGCGCCTGCGACGTGACTCGCGGAATTCGGCGGGCTTGTGGGCGCTGAGCCGCTTCGGCGCGCGGGCACCGCTCTACGGCCCGCTCAACAGCGTCGTTCCACCGAGCGTGGCGGAGCGCTGGATCGATGCGCTGCTCGGATTCAAGGGACTCACGCCCGACCTGGCGTCCGCGATCCTGCTAATCGGCGCGCGCACGGGCGATCCCGCGCGGGACATCTCGTCCGAGGTGGCCGATCGTGCGTTTCACGCGCTGAAGGAGGCGGGGATCAGCACCGATCTCCTCCGCGGTCTGCGCGAGGTGCTGGCCCACGATCGTGCCGACGCAGGACGTGTGTTCGGCGAGTCGCTGCCGGAGGGATTGCGGCTCAGTACGTAGGGCCCGGCTTCAGCGGGGCGACCGCAATCGTTCCGGCCGTGTACACCCGTGCGGGTCACGGGCCGACGGCGTCTTCGGCACGACGGACACAAAGAACACGACGGACACTCAATCAAGCGGAGTCGCACCTGCAGGACGCGAACAGGTGGGAAAGCCTGGCTGGCCGGTACAGGATCCTATGCTAAGCATGCATACTCAAACGTATGAAGATCGTGCGGATTTCCATCGACGAGGAAACACTGCAGCATGTGGATCGCGCGGCTTCGCCGCTGGACTTATCGCGGTCCGAAGTGGTGCGTCAGGCGCTGAGATGGTGGCTTCGCCATCAGACCGTGCGGAACTTCGAGGAGGAGTGGATATCGGCACTTCGACGCCGGCCGGATGACCCGACAGGCGCCGATGACTGGCTGCTCTCTGGCGATGCGCACCGTGAGCCCCATGGCGGCGCGCGAGCACCCAGGTGGGGTCCCGCGTGACGGGACCCGCGTGGGCACCTTCACCCGGTGGTGATTCAGCGCGCGTGTCCCACCCGAAGCTCGTCCATCCGACGGCGCTAAGATGATTCCATGACACGCATCATCTCCGCCGTCGTCATCGCTGCTGTCCTCGCCACGGCCATCGGCGTGTCCGCTGAGCAGGACGCGCAAACACCCACGAAGCATCCCGCCACGGCTGAAGGCGCGAAAGCGTTCCTCACCGAGGTGAACGCGGAACTGCTCGAGCTGGCCAACGCGGCGAGCCGCGCCGGCTGGACGCAATCCACCTACATCACGGTCGATACCGAGATCATGGCCGCCCAGGCGAACGAAGCGCTGGTGAAGGCGCAGACCCGCTATGCGCAGGAAGCGGTGCGGTTCGACAAGGTGCAGCTGCCGCCCGCGGAGCGGCGTCAGCTCGAACTGCTCAAGACGTCGTTGACGATGGCGGCGCCGGCGGATCCGAAGGAGGCGGAGGAGCTGACGAGGCTCGTCGCGTCGATGGAGAGTGCGTACGGTAGCGGCAAGTACTGCCCTGGGTCGCAGACTGGCCCGGCGTCCAGCTCCGCCCCGCCCGAGAAGGACTGCCTCGATGTGGAGAAGATTACCGAGATCCTCGCCGAAAGTCGCGATCCGAAGCGGCTGCAGGAGGTGTGGGAAGGCTGGCACACGATCTCCATCCCGATGAAGAAGGACTACGCCCGGTTCGTCGAGCTGTCGAACAAGGGCGCGCAGACGCTCGGGTTCAAGGACACGGGGGCGATGTGGCGCGGCAAGTACGACATGCCGCCGGATGCGTTCGCGAAGGAACTCGATCGGCTCTGGGAACAGTTGCGTCCGCTGTATCAGTCGCTGCACGCCTACACGCGCACGAAGCTCCGCGAGAAGTACGGCGACATCGTCCCGGAGAACGGACCGATCCCGGCGCACCTGCTCGGCAATCTGTGGCAGCAGGACTGGTCGAACATCTACGACGTCGTCGCGCCGGCGGGTGAGAAGCAGGCGTTCTCGCTCACGGACAACCTGAAGGCGAAGCAGGTCGAGCCGCTCGAAATGGTCCGGATCGGCGAGCGCTTCTTCTCCTCGCTCGGGTTCGCGCCGCTGCCGAAGACCTTCTGGGAGCGTTCCATGTTCGTCAAGCCGCGCGATCGTGAGGTCGTGTGCCACGCGAGCGCCTGGAACGTGAACAACGTCGACGACCTGCGCATCAAGATGTGCATCGACCAGACCGCGGAGGATTTTTCGACGATCCACCACGAACTGGGGCACAACTACTACCAGCGCGCCTACAACCAGCTGCCGATGATCTTCCGCGACAGCGCGAACGACGGCTTCCACGAAGCGCTGGGCGATGTGCTCGCGCTGTCGGTCACGCCCGAGTACCTGGTGAAGATCGGCCTGCTCGACACGGCGCCCGATGCGTCGGCCGACACCGGACTGCTGCTGCGCGCCGCGCTCGAGCGGCTCGCGTTCCTGCCGTTCGGCCTGCTCGTCGACCAGTGGCGCTGGGGCGTATTCTCGGGCGAGATTGCGCCACTGGAGTACAACCGCGCCTGGTGGAACCTGAAGCTGAAATACCAGGGGGTCGCACCGTCGTCACCTCGCGGCGAGGCGTTCTTCGATCCGGGCGCGAAGTATCACGTGCCGGCGAACACGCCGTACACGCGGTACTTCCTCGCGCAGATCCTCCAGTTCCAGTTCCACCGGGCACTGGCCAAGGCCTCCGGCTGCACGACGCCGCTGCACCGCTGCTCGATCTACGACAACAAGGAAGCGGGGAAGCGCCTGCAGGCGATGATGGAGATGGGCGCATCGCATCCGTGGCCGGATGCGCTCGAAGCCCTCACCGGCCAGCGCGAGATGGATGCGAGCGCGATGGCGGAGTACTTCGCCCCGCTCAAGACGTGGCTCGACGAGCAGAACAAGGGCAAGAAGGTGGGGTGGTAGTACACCCGAGAAACTCCGAACTATGAACTCCGAACTATGAAAAGGCGCGGCGTAAAGCCGCGCCCTACGTACTGGACCACTCCCCAGTTCGTAGTTCGGCATTCATAGTTCGTAGTTCGGAGTTCGGAGTTCATAGTTCGTAGTTCGGAGTTTCTTGTAGTCCCCCGACTGGAACGGCCGGTGCATGAAGGTCCCCCGTGAGCCACCTCGACACCCTCGCGCCTGCATTCCTGGCGCACGCCGGCCCGCACGCCTGGTCGCCGTCGGGGTGGGACGCGGCCGTCCTCGCCGGACTCGGGTTCGCTGGTGCGCTGCACGCGATCGGGTTCGCGCGGCTGGCCCGCCACGGTGGACGCATCCGGCGGATCGAGACGATCTCATTCTGGATCGGCTGGACCGCCATGCTGCTCGCCGTCGCGCCGCCGCTCGATCGCGCCGCCACGCTGCGCTTCTCCGCCCACATGGCGCAGCACGAGCTGCTGATGCTGATCGGGGCGCCGCTCGTGATCGTCGGACGGCCGATCGTCCCATGGCTCTGGGCTCTGCCGGACCGCTGGCGCCGGCGGATCGGACCATCGAAACGCGTGCATCAGTACACCAGCATCTGGCGGTGGCTGACCCATCCGGCCGTCGCCTGGCTGCTCCACGGCGCGACGATCTGGATCTGGCATCTGCCGGTTCTGTATGAAGCCGCCGTGCAGAATGAAGCGCTGCACGCGCTCCAGCATGCGACCTTCGTCGCGACGGCGGTGTTCTTCTGGTGGGGGCTCGTCTACGGCCGCTACGGACGGCTGGCCTACGGCGCATCGGTGCTCTTCGTGTTCACGACGAGCATGCACACCGGGATTCTCGGCGCGCTCTTCACGTTCTCGGGCTCGCCGTTCTACGCGCTCTACGAAAGCCGCGCCGCGGCCCAGGGTATCGATGCCCTCGCCGACCAGCAGCTCGCCGGCGTGTACATGTGGATCCCGGCCGGCCTCGTCTTCATGCTCTTCGGCCTGGGACTGATGCTCTCGTGGCTCGTCGAATCCGAACGCCGCGCAATGGCAATATCAACACCCCGACCCACAAGACCTGATCCCTGATCCCTATTCCCGCACCCCGGACCCCGGACCCCGCACCCCGCACCCCGGACCGCGCACCGCGGACCGCGGACCGCGCCCCCCCGGACCGCGCACCGCGGCGAGCGTCAGAAACTAAACGACACCCCCATATCGATCTTCCGCGGCGCGCCCACCGACGTGGACTGCCGGAAGAACGGCGAGGTCATCGTCCCGTTCCAGCCGGTATGGTTCACATGATTGGTAAGGTTCTGGACGCCGACGCTGAAGGTGATCCGATACCGCTGACCGGACGCGCCGCCGGGCCCGGCAATCATCATCACGCGATCACCGGCCGTAATCGTCGTCACGCTGCCAGGGCCGGCCGGGGGCGGTGTCGGCGGACGCTTGCCGAGCGGGATCGTGTAGGACGCGTTCATATTGACGTTGAGGATCCCTTCGCCGCGCTCGGTGTTGCGGCCGACGCCGTCCGGACGATCGTTGAACACCAGGTCGCCGTTGTTGTCCTTGCCGGTCCGGATCGTGTACGGCGCCGCCGAGGAGTAGTTCACCATCAGGAACAGGTTCATGTTCTTCACCGCCTGGCTATTCAACCCGAAGTTGATGCGATGCGGTGCGGTGAAGCTGGACGGCGCCCACTCGTTGTCGAGCGTGTCGTACGGAACACTGAAGGCGCCTTCGGTGTTGCTCTCGCTGTCGGACCACGTGTAGCCGAAGTTGATCGATCCGCGCCTCGGATTGAAGCGTGCCTGCTGGAGGGCCGGGCTCGGCGCCGCCAGGCTCACCGACATGTTCGTGAACAACTGGTGCATCGTCGATCGGGCGTCGCCCGCGATCTGAATGACGTTGGCAAAGCGTGGATCGGGCCGCACGCCGTCGATCGGGGCATTGAGGTTCACGCCGCGATAGAGGCCGTAGCCGTGTGAGTTGGCGTACGTGGCGCTGAAGCGGATCCGCGGCGTCAGCGCCTGCGTCACCCCGGCGCTCAAACGCACGGTGCGCACCATGTCGAGGTCCTCGCCCATCAGGTAGCGGTTCGTGGCATTGACGCTGCCGATGTCGCCGGGATCCGGATAGGACGGGTTCAGGATGTTCAGCTCCTGCTGCCGGAAGCCGTCGACCCGCAGCGTCTGCGCGTAGGTGCCGGTGTTGAGCCAGTCGTAGAAGATTCCCCAGCTTCCGCGAATCGTCGTGTTGCCGCTCTTGAAGGGCGCCCAGTTGACGCCGAACCGCGGCGCGAAGTTGTTGAAGTCGTCGAGATGGGTCTGCAGTTCGTACCGCACGCCGGGGCTCAACGTCAGGTTCTTCCGCACCCGGATGTCGTCCTGGACGTAGATCGCGCCGAGCACGTTGTGGTACTTCAGCTCGGGGTTGCCGATCCGCCGCGTGTAGCTGCGCGGCGTGCCGGCGAGAAAGTCCTCGATGCTCTCGAAGGTGTAGGTGCCGAGATAGTTCGAGTCTTCATCCGACTTGTACCAGGTGGCATTGATGTCGATACCGGTGCGGAACGAGTGAATGCCGCGCACGTAATCCAGGTCCGACATCAGGTTGACCGACCGTCCACGGGTCGTGCCGCGCTGCTGCGCTCCTCCCGACGTTCTGGCGTCGACGATGCGAATCGTCGGCAGTTCGACGGTGGATTGACGCTGCGCGTTCTGGAAGTTCAGCTGCATCCGCGTGTTGATGAAGAAGCGCCGGCCGATCGGGCCGGCTTCCTGGATGCGGATCGTCGTGTCGGACTCGTCGGTGCTGTACGCCCGCTCCGGCTCGTCGAACTGGCCGACGCCGAGATTGGTGCTGTCGAAACGCGCGGTGTTGAAGCTCACGCGCAGCGTCTGGTCCTTCGTCAACGCATAGTCGAAGTTGCCGTAGCTGAACATGTTGTCGCGGCGCCGCTTGATCGGCAGCGTTTCGACGCGTCGCCCGTCGGGTCCCTCGCTGACGATGGTCGGCGCGTCGTAGAAATCTCCGCCGTTGATCGACAGCGAGAACGAGCTTTTCTCCTTGATCAACGTGCCGCCGAAGTTCACCCCGTAGTTGCGTGACTGTTCCGGTCCCTTGAAGTTCGTCTGCGGATTGCTGGCGTTGAGCGCGCGGTCGCGGAATCGGAAGTTTGTGCCGCCGCGGATCGGTCCCATCCCGGGCTGCGTGATGATGTCGATGAAGTGCGCGCCCGCGTAATGGCTCTCGGCCGCGAACTGGTCGCGCGTGATGTGGATCGACTTGATCTGCGCCTTCGGCGGCAGCTGTCCGCCCTCGAAGCTGTCGATCCGCAGGATGGCGTCGGGGGCCATGTCCTGGATCTGCCGGCGCATCTCGTCGGGATCGTCCGAGAGCGCCTCGATCTGCTCGCGGGTGAGCGTCGTCCCGAACGTCGACTTCGGGTCCGCGGCCGCGACCTGCCTGTCGCGTCCGACCGTAACCTCATCCTGGAGGTTCTGGATCGAAAGGATCGCCACCTGCTTGTTATCGCCGGGGCGCAGCCGGACGTTCGGCATCACGCGAGTCTCGAAACCGGGGAACTCCGCCTGGATCTCGTAGCTCCCGGGTGTGAGCCCTTCGAGCGTCGCGAGCCCCTTCTCGTTCGACTTCACCGGGCCGATCACCGTTTTGGCCGGATCGTCGGGGCGCGTGGCGGTCACGACCGCGTTGGGGATTACGGCCCCGGTCTGGTCCACGACCGTCAACAGCAGCTTCGCGGTTCGCTGCTGTGCATCGGTTCCTGCCTCTGCGGACGAGGCGGCGGACACGTTGTCGGCGAACAGGCAGAGCACCAGCGCCAGCACTCTCATCATCTGACCTCGAATCTGCGTGGATCGATATTCGCGTTGAGCCGGAACCTGTCGAACGTGGTTTCCTCGGTGGTGTTCACGCCGATGCCGCGGCGCAGCCGGAACGGCAGCTTGATGCCGTCCACGTCGCGGTAGTCGGCGAAGTAGAGGCGGTGTTCAGGCGCTGGCGGGGCCGTGTCCGCCGTAGCTCGAGCGCCGGCGGAAGGCGGGTCGGAGGCGGAAGTGGCAACCGGGGGCGCGGCAGCACCGGGGTTGGAGGGAGCACCCGGTGCACCGCGTCCGGTCGGCATCGGCCCCGCAGGTGCCGTCCACGACACCATGATCGGCAGATGCGTCTCTGTATGGACGAACAAGCGCAGTCGAAAGTTGGGGTCACCCGTCCCTTCGAGGACGTGCGCCTTCCCCTGCGGTGCCTCAGCCTGGCCGATGTATCGGAACTTCAGGGGATACGCCTCGAACGAGGCCGCGAACATCCCAAGCATCAGCCGCGCGAAGTCCTGCCGGGCCGTAAGCGCCCGCGTTTTCAGCATGTTCTCGAACATGCCGGGCGGCGGCGCCGGCATTCCCGGCCGCGGCGCTGGAGGCTCTGGCGCCGGGATCTGGAGTAACGCGTCGCCGTTGAATCCCGTCGTCGTGGGATCGCTTTCCTGCGCGGGGATTTCGTCCTTCCTCAGGTACTTGTCCGGAAGCTCCACGAGAATCTCGAACTCGATGGGAACGAGGTTCTGACCCTGAACGCGTCTGGTGCGACCGGTGGTTGTGAAGCTCTTGATTGCCGACAGCTTCTCCTCGCCGCCGAGCGCCGCGCGTGCATCCGCGAGCACCCTTGCGGCTCGCTCTTCAGGAGTCTGGGCTGTAACGGCCGTCCCACAAACGCACAGGATCAGCGCGAACTGTCCGAAAACGCGCATTCAGATGCACCTTGGCGCCCGATGCGCCTGACTGAAAAGAGTGAGAACCGACCGGGTAGCCGCCTAAGTAGACGCCCACATCCCCTAAACGGTTGGTTGAGGAGAATGTTTCACGGTATTACGACCGCCGGAGACCACGGATTATTCCGGCGATGAGGGACTCCAGCACTTGATGTAGCGCCGCACGAGCATGATCCCGAGCACGGCAAAGACGATGTTGGTCGCGACGCCGACGTAGTCGCCGACGCGTGCATAGTTTGCGCGGAGCGCGACGCCGGCGTACGCGAGTGCGGCCGTCCAGGCAATGGTGCCCACGGCGGAGTAGACGAGAAAAGCGCCCATCGACATTCGCGCGAAGCCTGCCGGAAGGGACACGAACGTTCGAACGCCTGGCACCATTCGTCCCACCAGCACCGACGTGCGTCCATGCCGCCGGAACCAGTCCTGTGCGCGATCGACGTCCCTGGCAGTCAGTGTGAGCCATTTGCCGTGACGGTCCACCCACGCCCGCAGACGTGTCTCGCCGAGACGGCGTCCGACCTCGTACCACACGAGCGCTCCCACGAGCGATCCGAAGCTTCCGGCAACGATCACACCCCAGACCCGCATGTCCCCTCGAGCGGCGACGAATCCGGCGAGTGGAATGATGATCTCCGATGGAATCGGTGGGAACAGGTTCTCCAGAAACGTCAGGACGGCCACGCCGGAGTAGCCCAGCGCCCGAATCGTCTCGTTGATCCACTCGAACATGCGCAATCACCTCAGGGGCTTCGGATATCCTGATGCACGCACTATGCTGAAAGAGCATGCGCGCAGCTGATCCGTACGGCGTGTTACGCGGAGGTGGCGAAATGGGGGCGCTCATGCGCGCCACCGACTGGTCCGCAACCGCCGTTGGACCTGTCGAACGCTGGCCCCAGAGCCTCCGGACGGCGCTCAGCATCCTGCTCGAGACCGGGTTCCCGATGTACATCGCGTGGGGACCGGACTTCACGCAGTTCTACAACGACGGTTACCGTCCTATCCTCGGTTCGACCAAGCATCCCCACGCGCTCGGCGCCAGCACCCGCGAAACCTTCGCGGAAATCTGGGACATCATCGGCCCCATGTTCATCGGGGTTATGGAGGGCACCCCGACGACCGTGGTGGACTTCCTGCTGCCGCTCGACCGCCACGGGTTCACGGAAGAGTGCTACTTCATCTTTTCCTACAGCCCGATCCGGCAGGAGGATGGAACCGTCGGCGGTGTGCTCGTCACCGTCACCGAAACGACGGAGCGTGTGCTCGGCGAGCGGAGGTTGAAGACGACGCAGGGGCTTGCGGCTCGCACCCGCGATGCACGGACGGTTACCGAAGCATGCGAGATGGCGATTCGCGTGCTGGAAGAAAACTCGCACGACCTGCCATTCGCGGCGCTGTATCTGGTGTCACCCGAAGGGACGCACGCGCGGCTCGAAGGCTGGTGCGGTGACTACCGGGGTCATCCCGATGCCGTCCCGCTCGACGCGGACGATCCCGCATGGCCGCTCCGGGCCGTGATCCGGGATCGTGAGCCGCGGCTGGTCGAACGCGACGAGGGAAAAGCGCTGGTGCTGCCGATCGTGCGCCAGGGCTTTGCCCGCCCGGTCGGCGTTTTCGTCGCCGGCCTGAGTCCACGCTTGAGCCTCGACGATCCCTACCGTCAGTTCCTGACGATGGTCGCGTCGCAGATCGGGGACGCGATCGCCAGCGCGAGAACGTTCGAGGAGACGAAAGCGCGGGCCGAGGCGCTCGCGGAACTCGATCGAGCCAAGACCGCGTTTTTCAGCAACGTCAGCCACGAGTTCCGGACGCCGCTGACGCTGCTGCTCGGCCCGGTGGAAGACGCGCTGGCCGGCCGGACCGTGCTCGAGGGGGACGAGCTTGAAAGCGTGCGCCGGAACGCGCTCCGGCTGCTGAAGCTGGTCAATACGCTTCTTGACTTCTCGCGGATCGAAGCCGGCCGCGCGCGAGCTACGTTCCAGCCCACCGATCTCGCGATGATGACGGCGGACCTGGCGAGCGCGTTCCGTTCGGCGACCGACCGGGCGGGTCTGGAACTGCGCGTCCACTGTCCGCCGCTGCCGGAGCCGGTCTACGTGGACCGCGAGATGTGGGAGAAGATCGTCCTCAACCTCATCTCGAACGCGTTCAAGTTCACGTTCGCGGGGCGTATCGAGGTGACGCTGACGTGGCACGACTCTCACGTGGAACTTGCCGTGGCCGATACGGGAGTCGGCATCGCGGAAGCGGAACTCGATCGGGTGTTCCAGCGGTTTCACCGCACCGAACGCACACGCGCGAGAACCCACGAAGGCTCGGGCATCGGCCTCGCCCTGGTCCGCGAGCTGGTGACCATGCACGGCGGAACGATCGGCGTCAGCAGCGTGCTCGGGCACGGCACGACTTTCACCGTGTCGATACCGGCTGGCGCCGCGCACCTTCCGCGCGAGTACGTCAGCGACGAATTCGCGGGCGGGATGTCGGATGCGGTTGCGACCCCGTACGTGCAGGAAGCGCTTCGCTGGTTGCCGATCTCGTCGACGGCCGGCCGTGCTGCGACCGATGACGTGCTGGATCCGGCGTTGTCTGGCCGCATTCTCGTGGCCGACGACAACGCCGACATGCGCGACTACATCGGCCGCCTGCTCGGGCAGCACTGGGCCGTCGAAATCGTCCCGGACGGCGGGTCGGCGCTCGAGGCCGCCCTCCGAGAACGTCCGGACGTCATCGTCGCCGACGTCATGATGCCCGTGATGGACGGTTTCGAGCTGTTGCGCGCAGTCCGCGAGCATGGGACGACGAAGACCGTGCCGGTGATTCTGCTGTCCGCGCGTGCCGGAGAGGAGGCTCGCGTCGAGGGGCTCGAGGCGGGCGCCGACGACTACCTCGTGAAGCCGTTCTCGGCGCGCGAGCTGATCGCCCGCGTGCACGCGCAGGTCGTCCGCGGCAAGGTCCGCTCCGTCGAGGAGGCGCATGCGCTCCGGCTCGCGGGCATCTTCGAGCACGCTCCGGTGGGATGCGCGATCCTTCGCGGGCCGGATCACGTTTTCGAGTTCGCGAACAAGGCGTATGTGGCCATGGCCGGCGACCGCAAGCTGGTCGGTCTTCCGGCGCGCGAGGCGCTGCCAGAACTCGAAGGGCAGATGGTCTTCGAGCTGCTCGATCGCGTCTTCACGAGCGGCGAGCCCTACGTCGGCCGGTCGCTCGGGCTGATGGTCGATCGGGGAACGGCGGCGGAGGAAGCGTTCTTCGATTTCGTCTATCAGCCGCTGTTCGACGAGGGCGCGGTGACGGGCATCGCGGTCATGTGCTTCGACGTGACGGCGCTCGCGACCGCGCGGCGCGAAGCCGAAGCCGCCAACCGCGCGAAGGACGAGTTCCTCGCCATGCTCGGGCACGAGCTGCGCAACCCGCTCGCCCCGATCCTCACCGCGCTCCAGCTGATGCGCCTTCGCGACGTTCAAGGCGGCGCGCGCGAACGTGAGGTGATCGAGCGTCAGGTGCGGCACCTGGTCGCGCTCGTCGACGACCTGCTCGACGTGTCGCGCATCACCCGGGGCAAGATCCAGTTGCGCCGCCAGCCGATCGACATCGGCGACGTGATCGCGCGCGCGATCGAGATGACGAGTCCGGCGATCGAGGAACGCCGCCACACGCTGACGGTCGACGTGCCCCGGCATCTCACCGTCGAGGGTGATGCGGGACGGCTGGCGCAGGTGTTCGCGAACCTCCTGACCAATGCCGCCAAGTACACGGACACCGGAGGCCACATCCATATCGCGGCGGCGGCTCACGACAGCGAAATCGAGATCGCGGTCCGCGACAACGGCAGCGGCATCGCGCCCGACATGCTGCCGCGTCTGTTCGATCTGTTCACGCAGGAACGGCAGGAACTCGACCGTTCACAGGGAGGCCTGGGTCTCGGTCTGGCGATCGTTCGCGGGCTCGTCAACGCGCACAAGGGATCCGTCGTTGCGACCAGCGGCGGCAAAGGCCAGGGGGCGACGTTCACGGTCCGGTTGCCGGCTGCTGGTGTCGCAACCAGGACTGGAGACGATCGGCCGCGCGCACTGCCGGCCCGTGCGGGCTGTGCGGTACTGCTCGTCGACGACAACCCGGATGCCGCGGATCTGCTCGCAGAGTCACTCCGAGCCCTCGGCCACGACGTGCAGGTCGCAGGAGATGGCCCGTCGGCGCTCTCGCTCGTCCGCAGCTTCCATCCCAGGGTGGCGGTACTCGATATCGGCCTTCCGGTGATGGACGGCTACGAGCTGGCGGAGCGGTTGCGGGAATATCAGGGGCTGGAGAACCTCGCGTTGATCGCCGTGACGGGTTACGGGCAGGCGATGGACCGGCAGCGGACCCGTAACGCCGGCTTCAACGCGCACCTGGTGAAGCCGGTCGACGTTCACGAGGTCGATACGTTGATTCGCGATCTCGCGGCATCGATGCCGCGCGCGTAACCTCAGCGGCTCGGTAATGCTGGCAGGATCCCTATCGTGTCGAGCTTGTCCGCAGGCACGAACCCGTGTTCGTCCCAACCTCTCGCGCGATAGTAACCGCGGATCATCCCCCGCAATTCGTCCGGCGCGAGGCATGTCCCTTCCGCCACGCCGGAACTGAGCGGCTGCGCGAGCAACCGCTCGGGCAGCCAGTCATCCGACATCTGCCACCGCTCCCGGATGTTGAAGACCTTCTTCATCGTGTGAATACGTTCGCCGGTCGCGCGCAGCTCGTCGGCCGAGTAGTGCCATCCCGTGACCGCGCTCAGGATCTCGGCGGATTGCGAGTAGAAGTCGGTGAAGCACTTTCTGAGGAACTTGCAGACGATCAGCGAGTCGAGGACCGACGAGAAGTCTTCGGATGCCGCCACGATGGGTCCGCGGTCGGAACCGCCATGAAGCCGGTCCACCTCGCCGGAGAAATCCGCCTCGTACGCGCCGGATCGGTTGTGACACGCGCCTCGGGGACTCACCGCAAGGCCGAGCGCCATCGTTTTCAGGCTGCGTGGCTCGTACCCGGGAAGCTCCAGCCCTTTCACGTGCATGGCCCATTCGGCGCTGCCGCGACCAATCGCGTCGGCGGCTCGACGAGATCCTTCGGCGAGGAGATCGCCTGCGTGCTGCCGGGTCGCGATCGCGTGAATGGCGTCGAGCATGCCCTCGCCGTGACCGAAGCGCAGTCCCAGCGCCTGCGCTTGCCTGAACAGTCCCCGCGATCCCGTCTCCATCGCCCATGCGAGGGTCCCGCCGGTGCTGATCGTGTCGAGCCCGTAGCGGTCGCAGAGCCGCGCCGCCTCCAACACGAAAGCCGGGTCGGCGATGCCGCACATCGGGCCGAGCGCGAAGAGGGTCTCGTACTCGAGCCGCTGCTCTTCGGCCGCGTCGGCCGATTTGAAGAGCCGCTCGCACTGGATGGTGCACGCGGCACAGCCATGCCGGCGGCTGAAGCGGCTCGCCGTCAGCGTTTCGCCGCTGATCGCATCGGCGCGGTCGAATGTTGCCTCCTGGAAGTTCCGCGTCGGCAGCGTGCCGAGGCGATTGAACACCGAGAGGTTGGCGACCGTTCCGAGACGGCGGTACTTGTCGGTGAGCGATCCCACGCTGCGCCGGCGCAGCGCATCGGCGATGCTCTCCACGCCCTCGGCATCCGCGACGGCGGTCTCGCGATCGCCGCGGATCGCGATCGCCTTCAGGTTCTTGGCCCCCATGACCGCGCCGACGCCGCCGCGTCCGGCGTGCCGGCCTTCGTTGCTGATCGTCGCGAAACGAACGAGGTGCTCGCCGGCGGCGCCGATCGACGCGACCCACGCCGAGGGGGCGTTCAGGTCCGCGCGGATCCTGGACTGTGCTTCGTCCGGAGCCGTTCCCCGAAGATGATCCGCCTCGATGACCTGCACGGCGCCGCCATCGATGAACAGGCAGGCGAGTCCTGCCGCACGGCCCGTGATGACGAGCGCGTCGATGCCGAGCCGCTTCAACTCCAGCGCGAAGTGACTCGACGACAACGAATCCGCGATGAACCCGGTGAGTGGCGATTTCGTCACGACAGCGAACTTCGCCGTCGTCGTCAGGCGGGTACCCACGAGCGGTGCGCTCGTGAAGATCAGTGGATTCGCCGGCGAGAGGGGATCAACTCCTGGAGGCGCGTACTCATACAGGAGACTCGCCCCGAGCCCGACGCCGCCCAGATACTTGCGAAGACGCTCCTCCTCCAGGTCGCGAAACACGGCACGCCCGCTTCCGAGTTCGACGTGAAGGAGCCGTCCCCAAAACCCCTGCATCTCTCAAATCCCCAACTACCAACTCCCAACTGCCAACTTCCAACTCCCAACTCCCAACTCCCAACTTCAAAGATCCAAGCTCGAACGCCTGGCCCCCGCCTTCGCGCTACGCGCTACGACGAGCACGTCGCACCCCGCCCTTCGACTCGCTTCGCTCGCTCAGGGCAGGCACCCCGGCCCCCGGCCCGCGCACCGCCGACCGCGGACCGCGCACCCCGCACCTCGCACCGCGCACATCGCACGTCGCACGTCGCACCCCGCACGTCGCACGTCGCACGTTGCACCCCGCACGTCGCACGTCGCACCGCGCACCGCGCACTACCCGCCGGCGTCAGCAGACAGAATCACGATGTTGTCGCCCGGGCGCACTCGCGCGTCGACCGAGCGGACGAACTCCAGTCCGTTGACATTGCACGCGTAGCCCTCGACGAGGCGGGTGCCGTCGGCGCTGATCACGCGGCCCGACAGCGATGGCAGCTTGCCGGTCAGCGCTTCGAAGACGTCCCCGATCGTTGCGCCTGGAGGCAGAGCGAGGTTGATCTCGCGCATGCCGGTCAGCAGTTGCGCGACGCCGAAGAGTTCGACGGTGCAGTCCACCGTCGCGGTACCGTTGCGCCCGGCGGCCCAGCGCTTCTTCGCCTGCTCGTAGTCCTCCGGCGTGTTCATGTTGAAGAAGCTCGTGCCTTCCGGATCGACCCGGCGGATCTCGTCCTCGGAAACTTCCCGCGTCCGCACCTTCGGAAAGAGCGAGACCGGCCGCAGGTCACCGGTCTCCAGCTGTTCTTCGAGGATCGGGAGAACCCTCCTGCTGTAGACCGCCACGAGCGGTTGAAACCTGTCGTTCCAGCGCGGCACGACGACGTCGTAGCCGTCCACGAGCGAGAGCAGGTACTCGATCAGAGCGGGTGAGAGGAAGGCGGAGTCGCACGACGTGACGAACGCGTGATCGTGCCGGGCCGCTCTCAAGCCGTAGACGATTCCTCCGACGGGGCCCTGATAGGCCACGTCGTCATGCACCAGCGTCACCGGCAATGACGGGAGCTGCTGCCCGGGAGCGGCCACGACGACGATGTCGCTGAACGCCGGCTGAAGGGTGCGAACGATGTGCACGATCAGAGGCTCGCCATCGAACGGCAGGAGAGCCTTCGGCGTGCCCATGCGCGAGCTGCGGCCGCCGGCCAGAATGATCGCGGTCATCGTCGAACGTCGTCCTTCACCGCGTCGGCGGACGGGGCTCCCTCTTCCAGCCAGTGTCGAAACTCACCGAGCGTGTGCGCGAGCCGCCACTCCTCGAACACCGCGCGCGCCATCGCCTGCGCGGGTCCGGCAAGCTCCGGCGACGCGCAGGACTCCGGATACCGCAGGAGCCAGCCTTCGAACGCGTCGGCCGAGGGCGCCTCCTCGATGGCGCGCCGGAGCAGATCGCGTTTGATCGTCAGACCGAACGCGTCCGCCGTCTGATCGCGCTTCCGCTTTCGTCGTCGTCCTTCGGCAGCATCCAACGCGGAGAGCAGCGCGCGGCAGACGTCCGCGGGCTGCAGGGTCACAGGTTCCATGGCAACCATTGTGGCGCGGTCGTGACCACGGTGATCTGGATGTCGCGTCCCGGGCGGACCGGCCGGGTGTAGCCCTGGTCGAGCGCGGCGACATCGAAGTCGACCGAGGCGAGATCCTGGAGCATCACTTCGGCGGGCTTGCTCCCCTGGAGGCGCGTGAACACTTTCAGATACGTGTGACAGCGCCGGCATGCCTCGATGGCGCCGCTCGACCCGGTCTTCTCCGGGACGAGGCTCGCAAGGTGTTCGTGATTCGTGGTGCCGCAGTACGCGCAGTGGAGCACGCGCGAGAGCCATTCCGAGCCGCAGCGGGCGCACCGCAGATAGCGGTTGCGCTCGATGCCCCGGACCTCCGCCAGGGCGGGCCACGATCCGCAGATCGGACAGGACCCTTCGCTGTAGCTCTCGGTGAGCGGCGACGCCCATCGCCGATTGCACGACTGCAGAAAGGGGATCGCGAGCAGTGCGATCACCGCCTGAAAGGCCTCCTCGTCTGCGCCGCACACGGCCGCTTCTTCCGAGATCCGATCGCGGTCCTGGCAGACGGACGCGGCAAACAATCCCGGCACGTCGAGATCGAACCGGAGCGCGGCTTCGAGGCTGGCCATCTTCGGCGTGCCGCTCTTCACGGCGGTTCGCATCAGGCGGATCAGCAGGTCGCGCGCGGCCCCCTCATCGATGACGATCGATGAACCGTCGAGCAGGGGCGGACGGCGATCGGGATCGGGCCGTGGAACGATCCGTTCCCAGCGTTCCTCAGTCGTCTCGCGCAGGGCCTCCACGACCACCGCGAGCCACGGCGACCATTCAGGGCGCGTGCGCTTCAGTGCGTCGACGGCGATCGTCACTGCTGCCCTCCGTCTCCGGACGATTCCGTTCTCCGCGCGGAGGGCAGGCTCAGGCTTCGAGCCTGCTCCGAGGGAGCCAGCGGGGGCCCTTCGGCGCCGATCCGAACCGGCGTTTCGTAGTATTGCCGGGAGCCTTCGTGCATCATCACCTGCGCTGGACGATTGCCGACGTCGGCGCCGGGACCGCCGCCTCGCTGACGCTGGGCTTCGGGGCTCGTGCAGCCCGCGAGCGCCGCACAGACGAACACGATCGTGAGCAGGCGTTTCATCTCAGATCATCTCCGATGAGAAGATGACCACGAACCGGAGCAGGAAGCCGCCCACCAGCACGAGCACGGCGCTGGTGGCGATCCCGCGGCGTAGATGCCCCTGGCGCAGCGACAGCACCAGCGGCGCGATCATACCGACGGCCACGACAGCCAGCAGCAGGATCCCCCAGACGTTCAGCCATCCCCGCACCGCGGGACCGAGCGAGATCGCGACCGCGATGATCACGAGGATCTCGAGGACCAGAACGATGTTGTCCATGCGCTCGAGTGCCGCGACACCTGGCAGCGCACGCCATCCGTACCGGTGCGCCAGCAGCATCAGCAGCGCCGCCGATGTCGACGCGGCCGAGACGATGAACAGCATGCCGAGCAGCGGTGTGTCGGACCAGATCGGCCGATTGGTCACCGCCAGCAGCACACCCGTATAGCCGGCAATGAACAGACCCGACAGGCCGCCGAGCACGGTCACGATGCGGCTGACGATGGTGGGCCGCCGAAGCGTCCGGAACGCGGGCCACTGGAAGTGCCGGAGCCACGGCCAGCGGACGCGGTCCTCGTCGGCGAGCGCGGCAAGGAACGAGATGAAGCTGAAGAACCCGAACACCAGCAGCGCCCACGATCCGAGCGACATCGGTGAGTAGGGTTTGAACATCGGCAGGAACGTGTTCCGCTCGATCAGCATGTGCCAGAAGCGCAACGGACGGGTGAGATCCACGGTGAGCAGCAGTCCGCTGACCAGCACCGCCGGGAACGCGACGTAGTACCCGAGCCTCGCGAGCGGACGATCCTCTGGCCGTCCAAACCAGTCGATCAGGGTGGCGAGGAAGTAGCATCCGCCCGCCAGGCCGCCGATGAAGAAGTAGAAGACGATGTACCACTGCCAGTGCGGGTTGATGGTGAACCACGTACTCGAGGGCGCGTCGATCATGGCCTGACCTCGCTCGGCGGCGGCTCCGAGGCGCCGCGGTTTCGGAAGCTGAAGATCCCGGCGAGCCCGACCACGATGGCGCCGAGCACGGTGAACATGGAGCCGGAAGTCAGGTTGCGCGTCGGCATCTTCGGGTCGGGCGGCAGACCGTACACCTCGGGCCGGTCGACCAGCAGGTAGAACGAGTTCAGGCCGCCCAGCATCTGCTCGTCGGCGCCGTACAGATACGCCCGCGTCTCGCCGAGCTGGTGCAACTGGTCGACGCGCTTCTGCGCGCGTTCACGCAGTTCGGCGATCGTCCCGAACTGGATCGAGTCGGTGGGGCACGCCTTCGAGCAGGCCGGCTCGAGGCCGTTCTGCATGCGGTCGTAGCAGAGCGTGCACTTCTGCGCCGTGCCGGACACGGGGTTGATGTCGATGACGCCGAACGGGCAGGCTGCGATGCAGTCGCGGCACCCGTTGCACGTGTTCGACTGGATGACCACGGTGTCGAACTCGGTGCGGATGATGGCGCCGGTCGGGCAGACCTCGAGGCAGCCGGCCTGCACGCAGTGCTTGCAGACGTCGCTCATCAGAAGCCACCGGCCGTCCTGCCGCGTATCGGAGAACTGCTCGATGAACTTCACGTGGCGCCAGTGGATGCCGTCGAGCCGGAGCGTGTTGTCGTAGCTCAGGCCGCTGATCTCCGGAGCGCCGCCGTCCCTTGCGGGGAGTTGGTTCCACTCCTTGCACGCGACCTCGCAGGCCTTGCAGCCGATGCAGACCGTCGTGTCCGTGTAGAAGCCCATTGGCTCAGCCATAAGGTCCTCTTACGCTGTCAACTTCCAACTGCCAAAGATGCCAACTCCCAAGATGCCAACTCCCAAGATTCAAGTTCCAGACCTCGGAGTTTGGAAGTTGGCAGTTGGTCGTTGGGAGTTGACACCCGTCAGCTCCTATCCCTTCTCGACGTTGCACGCGAACGCCTTCCCTTCGTGAATCGACACGTTGGGATCTCCGACGAGCGCACTCAACTCGTTGACCACGTCGCCGGTGACCACTCCTTCGTAGCCCCAGTGCCACGGCATCCCGACCTGATGCACCGTGCGGCCGTCGATCTGCAGCGGTCGCAGGCGGCGCGTCACCAGCGCCTTGGCGCGGATCTGCGCGCGTGGCGTCGACACGCGCACCCAGTCGAGATTCGCGATCCCTTTCTCTTCCGCAAGCTCCGGACTCAGCTCGATGAACAACTCCGGCATCAGCTCGGAGAGAGCCGGCAGCCAGCGGCTCATCGCGCCCGACAGGTAGTGCTCCGTGAGCCGGTAGGTCGTGATGACGTACGGGAAGTTCGGATCCGCGACCGGGATGAGCGGGTTCCCGTCGGTCTTCCAGTACTTGAACACCGGGCTCGACTGCTGTTTGTAGATCGGGTTCCGCACGGGCGATTCGGCGGGCTCATAGTGCGCCGGCAGCGGACCGTCGACGAGTCCGGAAGGCACGTACAGCCATCCGCGCCCATCCCCCTTCATGATGAAGGGATCGGTCCCCGACAGCGCATCGAGGCCGACGGCTCCAGGCCGCGCCGGCGCGTTCGGCGCTTTCGTCGCGCCGAAGTCGGGAACGTCGTAGCCGGTCCAGCGCGAGCCGTCCCACCACACCCACTTCTTGCGCTCGCTCCACGGCTTTCCGGACGGATCGGCCGAGGCGCGGTTGTACATCAGCCGCCGGTTGGCCGGCCACGCAAAGCCCCAGTTCAAGTGGGCGCCAGGCTGGCCCGGAGGATCGGGCTCCTTCCTGGCCGCGAGATTGTTGTCTGGCGACGGATACACGCCGCAATAGATCCAGGACGCGCAGGTCGTCGATCCGTCGTCTTTCAGGTCCCCGAAACCGGCGGCGTGTTTCGAAGGATCCGCGCTGTAGTAACCGTTGATCTCCTTGAGGAGCGCCCGTTGCGAGGGTTCACCGCGCTCACGGTGCTGTGGGTCCTCGTGCTCGTAATCGAAGGTCAGGCGCTTGAACGGTTCGTCGCGCGGCAGCGTGCTGTTGGCGTAGGCCGCCTTGAGCCGCTTGCCGAGTTGATACGTGAACCAGGGATCGCTGCGGCAGTCGCCCGGGGCCTCGGCCGCCTTGAAGTAGGACTGCAGCAGCCGCTGCGTGTTCGTGAACGTGCCCTCGCCCTCGGCGACCTGTGCCGAGGGAAAGAAGAACACCTCCGTGTTGATGTCGGCGGTGCCGACTTCGCCGTTGCGGATTTCGGGCGCGTTCTTCCAGAACGTCGCGGTCTCGTGGATCCAGTTGTCCTTGACGACGAGCCACTGCAGCTTGCGCAGGGCGGCGCGTTCGAGCCTCGCATTGAGCGACGTCGCCGGATTCTGTCCGATGCAGAGCATCCCGCGCACTTTCCCCTCGTTCATGGCCGCGAACATCGCCATGTGCGAGTGGTCGCCGAGGATTCTGGGATGCCAGTCCCACCCGAACTGGTTTTCGGCGGTGGCGGCGTCTCCATACATCGACTTCAGGTACGAGACCACGAACTTCGGCATGTTCCCCCAGTAGCCGGTGGGAACGGTTTCGGCTTCGAGGTAGTCGCGAAGCGTGTCGTGCTGCTTCAGCACGGTGGGATGCGGCATGTAGCCGTGGATCGAATGATAGAGCGTCGGCACGTCCGTCGATCCCTGAATGGAGGCGTGCCCGCGCAGTGCCATGATCCCCGCGCCCGGACGGCCGAAGTTGCCGAGCAGCAGCTGCAGCAGCGCGCAGCAGCCGATGATCTGCGGACCGTTGGTGTGCTGCGTCCATGCGACCGCGTACGCGAACGACGTCGTTCGATCCGGGCCCGAGTTGTCCAGGATCGTCTGCGCGACGCGGAGGAACGTCTCGCGCGGACACCCGGTCGTGCGCTCGACCATCTCCGGCGTGTAGCGGCTGAAATGCCGCTTGAGGATCTGGAACACGGTGCGCGGATCCTGAAGGGTTTCGTCGCGCGGTGGCCGCGGCTTGAGCAGCGACCGGACCAGGTCGTCGTACGGCGGGCCGGCGAGCCTTGCCGCGCCGCCGGGCTCCTGCGTACCCGACTTCGTGCCGGGCGTTTCACCGGACTGGGCCGTCGAGGCGACGCGTCCCTGATCCCCCATTCGGGTGCCGGCATACTGCCAGCTCGCATCCTCGTATTGGTTGCTGAAGCCGTTGTAGGGCCACTCCGGCACACCGGCGTTGTATTCCATCAGGCCGGAGAAGACCCCGTCGTTGTCTTCGGTGCCCCGGAAGTCCTCGCTGATGATCGTCGGGGCGTTCGTGTACTGCACGGCCCACGTGCGGAAGAACGGATCCTTGTTCCACCGCTCGCTGTTGATCACGAAGTTCACCAGGCCGCCCAGGAACGCGATGTCGGATCCGGCCCGCACCGGCGCATAGATGTCCGCGACGGCGCTCGTCCGGGTGAACCGCGGATCGACGTGAATGAGCTTCGCGCCGTGCTCCACCTTGGCGGCCATCGGCCACCGGAAGGCGACGGGATGGTTTTCCGCCATGTTCGAGCCCATGACGACGATGCAGTCGGAGTCCCGCATGCTGCGGGGATACATCGTTGCGGCGCCGCGACCGAGCCTGCTCCCCAGACCGGGGACGCTGGAGCTATGTCATATCCGGGCCTGGTTCTCGATCGCGACGATGCCCAGTCCGCGCAGCAGCTTCTGATGGATGTGGTTGAACTCGATGTCGAGCGTGGCCCCTCCAAGGGAGAAGATGGCGGTCGTCGCGTTGACGAGCTTGCCGTTCGCCAGCCGCTCGATGAATGTGTCGTCGCGAGTGGTCTTCACCAGCTCGGCGACACGATCCATCGCGCGGTTCAGGTCCCACACTTCCCAGTCGGCTGCGCCCGGCGCGCGGTGCAGCACCTGGACCGGACGGTTGGGGTTGATGTGGAGCTGGAAGGTGGCGGCCCCTTTCGGGCAGAGTGTCCCCTCGTTGTGCGGGCTTCTGGGATCCCCTTCGATGTTGACGATCTGGTCATTCACCGTATGAACCAACGTCGCGCACCCCACCGCGCAGAAAGGACAGACGCTCGGTGTGATCCTGGCGTCTCTGATGCGCAGCTGCTGGGCTTTCACGACCGTCGGCGCGAGATCGACTCCCGAGGCGATCAATCCGCCGAGCGCGGTGCCGGCGCCACCGGCGACCGAAAGACGAAGGAGATCGCGGCGTGACACGTCCATGGTTCACCTCATGAGCTGCATGAGTCCAATGCGCTCGGCGGCAGGAAAACCGTACGGAACATGCACACACGCCGCCTGGCGCGGGTAGTAGCGCAGGCGGCAGCACATCGCGTGCCGAAGAAACTCCGAACTATGAACTCCGAACTATGAACTACGAACTACGAACTACCAACTCCGAATGATGAACTCCGAAGTTGGAACTGGACTAGCGAAGTTCCAGCGTTCGCAGTTCGTCGTTCGGCGTTCATCGTTCGGAGTTTCAGGAACTCCCGTTGCATCCCGCGCGGCGGACGGGAGGCTCCTCATGCGTGTATCGCGAATGGCCACAACGGTCGCGGCTCTCATCCTTATGGCCGCGCCGGCTCATGCCCAGGTTCAGATCAAGGTCAACGAAGACGTCAACTTCCGGCTCGGCGTGTTGGGCCAGTTCCAGGCCGACTGGCTCGAGGACCCGGCCGAAGATGACACGCAGCAGAACCTCTTCCTTCGCCGCATTCGCCTGCTCTTCGGAGGGCAGGTCGCGAAGAACGTCTCCTTCTTCGTCGAGACCGACGCACCCAACCTCGGCAGGACGGTCAACGGCGACAAGAACATCACGCCCGATCTCATCGTTCAGGACGCCTACGGGGAGGTGCGGTTCCACGATGCGTTCGCGCTCGACGTCGGATTGATGTTCGTGCCCTTCTCGCGCAACAGCATCCAGAGCGCGGCAACGCTTCTGCCGATCGACTACGGCGCCTACACCTTCGCGATCTCGGGCCCGACCGAATCCATCATCGGCCGCGACACCGGCGTCCAGGCGAAGGGGTACGTCCTGGAGAACCGGCTCGAGTACCGCCTCGGCGCGTTTCAAGGCGCACGCGATTCGCGTTCGCATCGCGCCTTTCGCTACACCGGCCGCGTGCAGGTGCAGCTGCTCGACCCGGAACCGCAGGGCTTCTTCTACGCGGGTACGTATCTCGGCGCCAGGCGCGTCGCGGCCGTTGGGGCAAGCTTCGACGCTCAGGACGAGTACCGCGCATTCAACGTAGACGGTTTCCTCGACCATCCATTCGGCCCCGGCGCTGTCACCGCGCAGGCGGCGTATCAGCACCTGGACGGCGACACCACGTTCCTCAGCCTGCCGGAGCAGGATGTCGTGTTCCTCGAACTCGGATACTTCATTCGAGAGTTCAAGCTGTCACCGGTGTTCCAGTTCACGAGGCGCGGAATCGCGGACACCAACCTCCGCGACGAAACGCGCTGGTCCGTCGGGCTGAACTACTGGTGGGCGGGCCACAACACCAACGTCAAGGCGGCGTGGGGCCGGATCGACCCGCGGATCGGGCCGGAGCAGAATCAGTTCACGGTGCAACTGCAGTTCTTCTACTACTGACGCTCGCGCTTCGCGCTCGCGGGGCTCAGTCGGAGAGTAGAAACTCCGAACTATGAACTCCGAACTATGAACTGGGATCCGCAGTTCGAAGTTCGGAGTTCATAGTTCGGCGTTTCCGGACCCCGGACCCCGGACTCCGGAACCCAGAACCCCGAACCCAGAACCCCGAACCCAGAACCCCGAACCCCGAACCCCGAACCCCTTGGAACCCCCGAGAACCCGCTGGAACCCCTGGAACCCCGCGAGCGCGAAGCGCGAGCGCTACCACCGAATGCCCCTGCCGGTGCATCATTGCCCCATGAACGTGATCCGTCTCTGGCCGATCGTCCGGCAGCTACGTGAAGGCCGCAACGGCAACGGCCTTGAAGCGATGAGCGAAACGACGCGTGGGCTTCGCGCGAAGACCGCGGACGCGGACGTGGCCCGCTCGGTGTGTCCCTACTGCGGTGTTGGCTGCGGCCAGTTGATCTATCACCGCGACGGACGCCTCGTCGCGATCGAAGGGGATCCGCAATCGCCCATCTCTGAAGGGCACCTCTGTCCGAAGGGAGCCGCCAGTCTGGAGTTGCTGACGCACGACGGGCGTCAGACGCACGTCCTCTACCGCGCGCCGCGCAGCAGCGAGTGGGAGCGGATGCCCCTCGAGCGCGCCATGGACATGGTCGCCGACCGGGTGTGGGCGAGCCGCGAGCGGACGTTCCGCGAAGAGCAGGACGGCGAGGTGCTGATGCAGTGCGCCTCGATCGCGCATCTCGGCGGCGCCACGCTCGACAACGAAGAGAACTACCTGATCAAGAAGCTGTTCACCGGCGGACTCGGCATGGTCTGCGTCAGCAACCAGGCCCGGATATGACATAGCTCCACGGTGCCCGGTCTGGGCACTTCGTTCGGACGCGGCGGCGCAACTACGGCGCAGCAGGACCTCGTCAACGCGGACGCGATCCTCATCATGGGATCGTCGATGGCGGAGCAGCATCCGGTCGGCTTCCGCTTCGTCGTCCAGGCGCGCGAGCGCGGCGCCACCGTCATCCACGTCGATCCCCGCTTCACGCGCACGTCGGCGATGTCGAACATCTGGGTGCCGATCCGTCCCGGCAGCGACATCGTGTTCCTGGGCGGGATGATCAACTTCGTCCTCGAACGCGGGCGCGAGTTCCGCGAGTACGTCGCGCACTACACGAACGCGGGTGTGATTCTGCGGGACGATGTGAAGCTCCCGGACGATCTGGACGGGTTCTTCTCTGGCTGGAATGCCGACCAGCAGCGCTACGAGCCCGACAGCTGGTTGTACCGCGGCGCGGCCCGGACCGGGACGACGCAGACCGAAGAGGAGCCGGCGGCCGGCGGACACGGAAAGGACCGCGGGGGCGAGGCGGCCGACCTCGGCGAGTTCGAACGCGATCACACGCTCGAGCATCCGCGCTGCGTGTTTCAGCTCCTCAAGCGGCATTTCTCGCGCTACACGCCGGCGATGGTCGAGCGCGCCTGCGGTGTGCCGCAGGAACAGTTCCTTCGCGTCGCGGAGGCGTTCTCGGCGGCGTCCGGCCGCGATCGCACGGCGGCGATCTGCTATGCCGTCGGATGGACGCAGCACTCCGTGGGCGTGCAGATCATCAGGTCCGCGGCGATCCTGCAGCTGCTGCTCGGGAACATCGGCCGTCCGGGCGGCGGCATCCTCGCGCTTCGCGGCCACGCATCGATCCAGGGATCGACCGACATCCCCACGCTCTATGACATCCTTCCGGGTTACCTGCCGATGCCGCTTCTCGGCGTGGACTCGTCGAGCCTCGAGGTCTACAACCGGGCGCACACGGCCCGGACAGGATGGTGGGCGAACTTCGCGAAGTACTCGGTCAGCCTGCTGAAGGCGTACTACGGTGATGCCGCGACGGCTGGCAACGACTACGGGTTCGACTGGCTGCCCCGCATCAGCGGAGACCACTCGCACCTTCAGTACTGGCTCGACATGGCCGACGGGAAGATGGAAGGGTTGTTCGTGATGGGACAGAACCCCGCCGTCGGTGCGCCGCACGCGTCCCTTGAACGTAAAGCTCTCACCCGTCTGAAATGGCTCGTCGTCCGCGACCTCGTGGAAACCGAAACGGCGGCCTTCTGGCGCGACGCACCCGAGATCACGGGTGGACAGCTGCGCACCGGGGATATCGACACCGAGGTGTTCTTCTTCCCGGCCGCGGGCCATGCCGAGAAGGCCGGGACCTTCACGAACACGCAGCGCCTTCTTCAATGGCGCGAGCAGGCCGTGGATCCGCCTGGAGACGCCAGGAGCGAGGCATGGTTCATCTATCACCTCGGCCGTCGTCTCAAGGCGCGCGCGGAGCGCGACGACCGGGTGCGCCACGCGGGGCTGCGAGCGCTCGCATGGAGCTATCGCACCGAGGGGCGGCACGACGAGCCGGTCATCGACGACGTGCTGAAGGAGATCAACGGGTGGCGGGTCTCGGACCGGTCCCTCGTGTCTGGATTCACGGAGCTGAAAGACGACGGGTCGACGGCGTGCGGATGCTGGATCTACTCTGGCGTGTATCCCGGGGAGGGAGAGAATCGGGCGGCGAAGCGCGATCCGCAGGGGCGCTACGGTCACGGATGGGGATTCTCGTGGCCCGCCGACCGGCGCATCCTCTACAACCGCGTGTCGGCGGCGCCCGACGGCTCGCCCTGGAGCGAACGGAAGAAGCTGGTGTGGTGGGATGCCGCCGCAGCGCGCTGGACCGGAGACGATGTGCCCGACTTCGTTGCCGACAAGTCTCCCGAACACAAGGGGGATCCGTCAGGGTCGGGTGATCGCGCGCTTCCAGGCGATTCTCCGTTCATCATGCACGAGGACGGTCTGGCCTGGCTGTGGGTCCCGAGCGGACTGAAAGACGGACCGCTGCCGGCACACTACGAGCCGTTCGAGTCCCCCGTGGGCAATGTGATGTACACGCAAGCGACCAATCCAGCGGCGGACCCGAAGCATCGTCCCGATAATCCCTACGCGCGCAGCGGGGGCGACGAGTATCCTCACGTGTTGACGACGTACCGATTGACCGAGCATCACACAGCCGGCGGCATGTCACGGACGCTGTCGCACCTGTCCGAGCTTCAGCCGGAATTGTTCTGCGAGATCTCGCCGGAGCTGGCGGCGCTCGAGGGCATCACGCACGGCGGCTGGGCGACGATCTCGACGCCGCGCGCCCGTGTCCAGGCGCGCGTCCTGGTGACGACGCGGATTCCGCCGCTGACCGTGGATGGCCGAACGGTGTACCAGGTTGGTCTGCCGTATCACTGGGGCTACAGCGGTCTCGTCAAGGGGGATGTCGTCAACGACCTGCTCTCGATCTCGCAGGAGCCGAACGTGCGCATCATGGAAGCCAAGTCGCTCGTCTGCCGCATCGAGCCTGGAAGGGCGGCCGGCGCATCGTGACCACGACCGCGTTTCTCACCGACTCGACGCTCTGCATCGGTTGCAAGGCCTGCGAAGTGGCCTGCAAGGAGTGGAACGGTGTTCCGGCCGACGGTTTCTCCCTCTCGGGGATCTCGTACGACAACACCCTGCAGCTCGGGCACTCGACGTGGCGGCACGTCAAATTCGTCGAGACGCCGGCGGACGGGCCGGGCGGCGCGCCGTCCTGGTTCTTCTCCTCGGACGTCTGCAAACACTGCGAGCGTGCCGGGTGCCTCGACGCATGTCCGACCGGCTCGATCATGCGGACGGAGTTCGGCGGCGTGTATGTGCAGCCGGATATCTGCAATGGCTGCGGCTACTGCGTGGTCTCGTGTCCGTTCGGCGTGATCGACCGCCGTCCGGACGACGGACGCGCGTTCAAGTGCACCTTCTGCTACGACCGCCAGCGCGACGGGCTGATCCCTGCCTGCGCGAAGGCCTGTCCGACCAGGTCGATCCTGTTCGGACCGCTCGATGAGCTTCGCAATGTGGCGGCAGGTCGCGTCGACGACTTGAGAGCGCAGGGTGTGGATGACGCGGTCGTCTATGATCCTCGCGACACGAGCGTCGGCGGGATCCACGCGTTCTTCATCGTCCGCGGCGATCCACGCGCGTACAACCTGCCGGTGTCGCCAGAGGCCCCGGCCGTGCTCAATCGTCCTGCCTGGACGAGCGCGGCGGCGGCTGCCGGGTTGATGGTGATCAGCGGGTTGCTGGCCTTCATGCGGGGTGGACGTGAACGTTCCTGAGCGGATCGACACTGCGGGCCGTACTTCTCTCGTCCATCCTGTTGCCAGCGCTTCGACCGGCTATTACGGCCGGCCGCTGCTGAAGAAGCCGGTCTGGACCTGGGAGATCCCCATCTACTTCTTCATCGGGGGAGCGGCTGGCGCGGCTGCGCTCATCGCCGAGATCGCGAGCCTGTGTCGAGCAGACCAGCGGCTCGTGCGCGACGCGAGACGGATCGCGGCTGCCGGCGGGATGCTGGCCCCGGTGCTCCTGGTCTCTGATCTCGGGCGTCCGGAACGGTTCCTCTACATGCTCCGCGTGTTCAAGCCGCAGAGTCCGATGTCGGCCGGCGTCTGGACCGTCCTCTCGTTTTCGAATGCGGCGGCACTTGCGGCGGGGATCGATGTCGCGCCGCGGCGTGTTCGCACCTCGTGGATCGGGCGTGTCGTCGGCCGCCTGATCTCGGCGACTGCCGCGGCGACTGGACTCGGCATGAGCACGTACACCGGCGTTCTACTCGGGGTGACGGCCATTCCCGTGTGGCGTCAGCACGTCCGGCTCCTGCCGTTGCACTTTGCGTTCTCCGGAGTCGCGACGGCTTCGTCGATCCTGCAGCTGCTCGGTCATCGCGAGCGTGCGCTGCATCGTCTGGCGCTGATGGCCGCGGCAGTAGAGACCGGGGTCGGCGCGGTGCTGGAGAGCGGTGGATCCGCGAGCAACGATCCCCTGCGCCATGGTCGAAGCGGCCGCCTGATGCGCGCGGCCGGCCTGCTGTCGGGACCGATTCCTCTCGCGCTGAGGATCCTCGGACGGCGATCCCGAGTCCTGACGTTCGCCGCCGCCGCATCAGCCGTTGCCGGTTCGCTGCTGACCCGGCTCGCCTGGATCGAAGCCGGCGGCACGTCCGCCCAGGATCCCGGAATCCCGCTCGCCCTCGAGAAAAAAGGTCGAGAAAAAAGGGGACAGTCACCTTTTTGGTAAGTGATTGAAAACACTGGAGATCACCGCCTGAGCAGTAACGCCGCACCACCCACGATCAGCGCCATCGCCGCCGCTGTGGCCATCGGCTGCATACGCAACTGCATCTGCACGTCGGGGCCGCGCTCGCGGTCTCTGTAGGGGCCATGCGCACCCGGGTCACCCGGAAGCGTTTCGAACAGGATGTCTCCCTGCTGCCTGTTCGGCTCGTCGACGAACTGCGGATCCCACCCTGAATGTGCCAGGTAGTGATCGAGCAGTCCGGGGATGAACTTCTGGCCCCAGACCGCTGACATCGTTGGCAGTCCGAGGAGCATCTCGCGCGGCGCATGTTCGGCCGCCCAGAGAATCGCTTCGGCGATGCTTTCGGGCGTGAACAGCGGCGGCACGGGCTGTTGTTGCTTCGGCATCTTGTTGCGCTGCCGCGTCGATTGCGGCGTGTTCACCGCGGGCAGGTGGACGTGCGTGAGCCGCACGTGGCTGCCATCGTGAATCAGCTCGCATCGCAGCGAGTCCGTGAAGCCGCGAATGGCCGATTTTGCCGCACAGTACGCGCTCTGCAGCGGAATGGATCGATACGCAAGGGCGGAGCCCACCTGCACGATCGTGCCGCGGTCGCGCGGCAGCATCCGTCGCAGGGCGCTCAACGTTCCATGGACATAACCGAGATACGTCACCTCCGTCACGCGGCGATACTCCTCCGCTGTCGTGTCCTTCACGGGGGCGAAAACCGTTGCCATCGCGACGTTGACCCAGGTGGTGATCGGCCCCAGCCGCTCTTCCACGAGCGAAGCCGCCCGTTCTACCGCGTTCGCATCCACGACGTCCGTCGGGCAGACGAGCGCTTCCCCTCCCGCCTCGCGAATCTCGGCTTCACAAGCGGCGAGTGCATCGCTGTTCCGCGCGACGAGGCCAACTCGAGCGTGACGTTGCCCGTACGCGCGAGCGACGGCACGCCCCACACCGCTCGATGCGCCAGTAACGACGACGACCGGGTCCTGATCAGCCGGCATACCGGGAAGAGTGCAAGCGCCGCGCCGCTTCACCAGACTGGCTTCGCAGTTGCTGCTTCATCATTCGCAATTCATGTGTGGACTCGTAGTTCGACGTTCGTAGTTCGGAGTTCATAGGTCGGCGTTCATAGTCCGGAGTTTCCCGCCCTCTCTCTCCATCCCCTCGGCTCGTCGTTGATTTCGTTCGGCAGGATCGCGAACAGCAGAAGCAGCAGCCCCGTCGTCAACTCATTCTGCGCAGCCGGCGGACCCGGTCGTTCCGCCAGGAAGTAGCCGTGCGCTGCGAGCCAGAGGGCGGCGGCCAGTGTGACCAGGTGTGCCATCCGCAGGCGGCTCCAGAAGCTGAGTAGGGAAGCGACGATGACGACGGATCCGGTCATCGCGGCGTTCAGCGCGTAATCCTCGACCGCGGTGGTGCCTCGAAACACGAAGGGCGTGATTACCAACCAACATCCCAGCGCCACTTCCGCCACTCGCGGCCACATCGTCAACCTCTCTCCAACGCGACGGCTTCCGCATCCGGGTGGTACCGGCCCCAGAACACCGTCCAGAGAGTGCGCAGGTTCCGGCTTCGCCTCCACACGCGCCGCAGAAACACCACACTGGACCACACTTCGTCGTACGCCCAGTAAACCAGGACGAGCGAGATGACCGCAGTTACCAGGCAGAGGAAGCACCAGTGACCGAGCACCATCGTCTGGACCAGCACGAGGATCGCGCTCACGCCGCCAAGCGGGATGACATCGATGCCGAAGAGCACGACCAGCCAGGGGCGATGCCGCCACCGAAGGGTGGATCCGGCCAGGCCGAACACGGCATCGCCGAGATACGCGATCGCGCCGAGCGCCGCGTCCGGCATGCCGAACCAGCGCATCATCCGGTGCGACACGTCCGAGTCGAGCACCGCGGTGGTCGAGTCGCTGCCGAACACCGGATCCCACACCGTGCCGACGAGGCGCCATTGGTACAGCGCCATGTAGGTGGAGATGAAGAACGCCACCATGGCGAGAATGCACAGGGGGATGCGTTGCGACCACGCCGACGGGTTGTGGTTCCACGGCGGCGCAGCGCGGTCACTCTGTGTCTCGGTCGTCACATCCCGGCGGTATGCAACCCCGGCTCCGACCTACGTACGCGAACGTCCAGCTTGCGGCCGCATACGGCGCTGCGGCGCTCGTGGCGGCGGGTGCTCTGCTGGGCGCCGCTGGTATACTGCGGCCGCTCCAGTAGACGCACAACGCGCGGGTGGTTTCGCCTGCTGTTCGCGAGCGCGATCGCCGGGCCGTGCGTCATCACAAAAAATTCCAACCGCCAGAGTCGCTCTCGGACGAATGGATATGCTCCAGTTTCTGCTCTGGATGGCGATGGCGGTGCAGCCGGCGTCCGCTCAGAACCCGCCCGATCCCGCAGGCACCGCCCGACTGAAGGTCTTTCTCGACTGCCAGTACGAGTGCGATACGGAGTTCATTCGCCGGGAGCTGACGTTTGTCGACCACGTCCGCGACTCGGAATCGGCCGACATTCACGTGCTCGTCACCACGCAATCGACCGGTAGCGGCGGCTGGCAGTGGAAGATTGCGTTCATCGGCCACGGGCAGTTCGCCGGCCACGACGAAACCGTGACCTTCGCCACGAGCCAGACCGCATCCGACGACGATCGCCGCCGTGCTCTTCTGCAATGGCTGAAGCTCGGTCTTGCAACCCATGCCGCCATAGCATCCGGCAAGGCGGACATCGACGTGAGTTATACGGCTCCTGATGCCGTGGCGGCCGCGCCCCCGCACGATCCGTGGAACGCCTGGGTGTTCAGCGTCAGCACCAGCGGCAGCCGCAGCGGAGAAGCCAGGTCCAGCTCGAGCAACGTTCGATTCAACGGCTCCGCCAGTCGCGTGACGGCCGATTGGAAGTTCAGCTTCAACGGGAACGCCAGCGAGAGCAAGAGCAGCTTCGACGTATCGGATACGGAAACGGTCAAGAGCCGGACGGGCAGCTGGAACACGAGCGCGCTTGCCGTCAAGAGTCTCGGCCCGAAATGGTCAACCGCAGCCCGGTTGGCGGTGAGCGGTTCGACGTTCTCGAATTACGACTACAACGCTCGCCTGATGGGCGGCATCGAGTACGACGTCTTCCCGTATGCCGAATCGACCCGCCGCTCCCTGACATTCAGCTACCTGGCTGGCATGGCGGCGTATGACTTTCAGGAGGTCACCATCTTCGACCGGCTGACGCAAACGCAGCCGGAGCACACGTTCGCGGCCAGTCTGGGCCTGCGCCAGCCCTGGGGCTCGGTCGGACTCGAGTCGAGCTTCGCCCAGCACCTGGAGAACCTCTCCAGGAATCGGTTCACGGTCTACGGCGACGCCGACGTGCGGCTGTTCAAGGGCTTCTCGTTCAACGTCTTCGGCGAGTATTCCCGTATCCGCGATCAGATCAACCTGCGCAAGGGGGGCGCTTCCGAAGAAGAAGTGCTGCTGCGGCAGCGGCAGCTCGAAACCGGCTTCCAGTACTACGTCAGTTTCGGCGTCAGCTATCGCTTTGGCTCCATCTACAACAACGTCGTGAATCCGCGCTTCAGGAACTTCTGAAGTACCCAGAGCGCAGGATCTCACGTGCGAGCTGGCGTGCGCCTCACGTCAACCGATCCAGCACACGGAGCGCCGCGTGGTTGCTGGCGCCGTACACGAGGTGCCCGGCGAGCCCACGCGCATGCGCCTGCCACGGAAAGGCCGCCGGACCCGGCGTGAACCCGAGCAGCGGATTCATCAGTTCGTCCAGCACCACGTAGAAGCCAAGTCCGTACGCCAGCCCGTAGCCGGCCGTCAGTTCCGGCCGAAACCGTCGAAGCACCGCGTACTTGATCCCGCCGATGATCCCGGTCGACCAGTGGATGGCGGTGCCGGCGCGGCTCTTGTCCTCGTCGCCAAGCCGCACGCCGAACAGTCCCGCCAGCGACTCCGCCATGTTGACGTATGCGCTCTGGCCGCCTCGAGCCTCGTCCTCGCGGGCTCGGGTGTCGTCGGACTCCCGCTGGTAGAGCCACGTCGTCGTCTGGTTCATCAAGTACGTCGCCGCCAAGCCGCTGACTGCACCCTTCACGACGTTGCTGGCAAGTCCGTTCGAATTCATGATCGATCTCCCTCGTTCTATTTGTCCGGCGCCGGAAGCGATCCGCTCGATTCGCCGGGCAGCGACGCGTAGTACTGCGCGACGTCGTGCATCTGGTCATCGGTGAGCTGCCCGGCCACCTTCATCATGATGTTGAGGTACTCGGTTCCGCCGCGGCCGTGCGATCTGAACAGACGGAGTTGCTGCACGATGTAGTCCGCATACTGGCCGCTGAGCCTCGGATAGTTGGCGTTGCGTGTGACGCCCGGTCCGTGGCACTCGCGACAGGCTGGCACGAGCCGCGACG
This sequence comes from Vicinamibacterales bacterium, assembly GCA_036401215.1. Lineage (GTDB taxonomy): Bacteria > Acidobacteriota > Vicinamibacteria > Vicinamibacterales > 2-12-FULL-66-21 > JACDCA01. The sequence goes on from DASWVN010000330.1 coordinate 42,978, forward strand.
GATCGCCGTTGGTGGCGAGCAGACGTCCGCGCTCAATGGCGGCTGGATCACCAGCCGCCTCCGGCGCGCTGACGCCTGACGGGAGCCCCGAGTAGTACTCGGCGATCAGGCGGATGTTCTCACTGCCGAGGTGTGCCGCGAGCGGTTCCATGATGCCGCTGTGCCGGCGGCCTCCCGCATAGGCAAGCAGCGACCCCGAGAGATACTCCAGCCGCTGCCCGTCGAGCCGCGGGAACGCACCGGCGCCGCGGCCGCGTCCATCGATGCCGTGGCACCTTGCGCAGTTTTCGGTCACGACTTCGGGAACTGGAGGAGGCTCTCCGATCAGGTCCTCGAGCGGAAGCTTGTCACCGGGCGCAGCCTGCGTGAGCCCGGCGAGGTCGTTGTAGCGGTTCGCGTCGAGCTGCGGCAGCATCCGGAGGAACGCGACCACCGCCCACACCTCGTCATCACGGGTCTGCGCCGGCCATGCCGGCATGCCGGTGAACTTGATCCCGTGCTTGACGATGTAGAAGAGGTGCTCGGGATCGTAGGTGGGGACGATGGAAGGGAGGTCCGTTGGCGGCGGCGTCATCGCGCTCGCGATCCGCGGCTGTTGCAGCGCGGGACTGCCGTGGCACGGCTCGCACGCGAAATCGTAATGACCGCCGCCCCTCAATACGAGCGCGCGATCGTCGAGCGGCGGCACGGTGACGCCGAGCGTGTGGGTCGCGACCGACCGGCGCTTCGCGAAGTCGAGGAGCGCCGCCGTGACCGGCCAGTGACCGCTGCTCGCCTTGACCGGCACGATCCCGGAGATCATCACGAACAGGCCGCCGAAGATCCCGCCCACGATGAGAACGAGCGCCGTGATGACGAGACAGGTGATCGCCGTCCGGATACGCGCGCGCAGGCTCATTGGCACGTCTCGACGAAGACGACGACGAGCGCGGCGAAGATCACCGCCACGCCGCTCAATCCTGACAGCAGCAGCGTGGCGTAACCCATGAAGCGGTGGCGGTCTTCGGGCGTGTCGTCGTCGTGCGGCAGCGACCCGTTGCCGTAGCTGTGAGCGCGATATCCCATCCACCCGGTGACGAGGATGCCGCCGAGGGCGAGGACCGTGAACACGACGACCGCGGTGCGGACGCCGCCGAGCGGGGTGAGCGCGGACGGGACCTTCGCGCACCAGATCGCCGCCGTGATGTAGCACAGCCCGAAGTGCACCGCCCAGATCGTGGGTGAGACCACCAGCATCCAGAGGCTCTCCCGATGTTCTTCGAGCTGCGTGTTCATCGCGTTCAGAGCACCAGGGGGAAACCGGCGATCGTGCCAACGGCGATCGCCGTCATCAGCATCGCGAAGTGCCAGTAGAGCGCGACGTTCGAGATGTCCGCGTCGTACGTGGCGGTCATCCGGCCGGCGGCGCGGCGCGCGATGCAGTAGCCGTTCATCAGGATGCCGAGCGCCGCGTGCCCGGCGCACCAGATCAGCAGCAGCCAGACCGTCGCCGGATAGACGTGGGTCTTCGGATCCATGTTCGCGAAGTAGGGACCGGCGAGCAGGCCGGCCGCTCCGGCAGCGGCCATCAGGATCGCGGCCAGCGCCGCGATGTAGAACGCGCCTCCACGATCCGCGCGGTTGAAGCGCTGCGCGAGCTGTGTCAGGCCCCAGGCCAGCAGGATCAGCACGCCGCCGGTCACCGGCCAGAACACACCGGGTCCGGGTGACGAATCGGGCGGAAAGTCTGGATGGACGGTCCAGTAGAAGTAGTAGGCGAAGACCAGGCTGATGAACGCGGTGAGCAGCGCGAGCATCGTGATGAACATCGCCCACCAGCTCACCGAGTTGGGTCCGGAGTTGTACAGCGGCAGCGTGAGGCCGAGCCCGACGTCCTTCTGCGGCTTCTCGGGGATCCACGCGGTCCCGGTCCACAGCCAGTAGATGATGATCGCGGTGCCGAGCAGCAGGCTGACGAGCGCCAGCATCCACAGATGGAACGTACCGAGCACGAAGAAACCGCCGACCGCGATGGCGGCCCACAGTGGAATCCACGACGGCCCTGGCAGGCGCGCGACGACTTCGGGCTTCGCGTCGATCACCGACGTGACGATCGTCTCGCGCTTCAGCTCCTCGGCGTCGGGCAGGTAGAACCGCCCCTGATCCACATCGCGCTCGATGTTCGGTTGATCCCAGAGTGGATACCGGCTGTCGATCTCGGGGATCGAGCGTACGCCCCACGGCCTGGCCGGCATTTCCGCCAGCCACTCCAGCGTGCCGGCCTTCCAGAGATTGCGCGGCGCGTACGGCTGCTTTGCCTTCGGACGCACGATGTCCCAGAAGATGACACCGATGCCGGCAGCGAGAATGAACGCGCCGATCGAGGAGACCAGGTTCAACGTGTCGAAGCCGATGCTGGCCGGATACGTGAACACCCGGCGCGGCATGCCCCGCAGACCGGTGATGTGCATGGGCAGGAAGGCGATGTTGAAGCCGATGAAGGCGATCCAGAAACCGATCCGGCCGAGTCGCTCCGAGAGGGCTTTGCCGTTGACGAGCGGGAAGAAGTAGTAGGTGCCGGCGAAGATCGGGAACAGCGCTCCGCCGATCAGCACGTAGTGGAAGTGCCCGACGACGAAAAAGGTGTCGTGCGCCTGGAAGTCGAAGGGCACGATCGCGACCATGATCCCCGTCAGGCCGCCGAGCACAAAGATGACCAGGCTGCCGAAGGTGTAGAGCATCGGGACCGACTTCGTGTAGCGGCCCGCCGCGAGCGTCGCGATGAAACAGAAGATCTGCACGCCGGTGGGGATGCCGATCGCCTCCGATGCGGCCGAGAAGAAGCCGAGCGACACCCCCGGCAGACCAGTCGTGTACATGTGATGCACCCACAGGCCGAAACTGAGGAACCCGGTGCCGACCGCGGCCAGCACGATCCAGGTGTAGCCGACGATCGGCGTGCGGGCGAACGTCGGGAGGATCATCGCGATGAGCGCCACCGACGGCAGGAAGATGATGTAGACCTCCGGGTGTCCGAAGAGCCAGAACAGGTGCTGCCACAGCAGCGGATCGCCGCCGCCAGCCGGATCGAAGAACGGCCAGTGGAACGCGCGCTCGACCTCGAGCAGCAGCGATCCGGCGATGAGTGGCGGGAACGCAAAGAGAATCATCGCCGAGGCAACGAGGATGTACCAGGCGTAGAGCGGGATCAGGTTGATCCGCATGCCGGGCGGACGGCACTTCAGCGTGCCGACGATCATCTCGACGGCCGCCGCAATCGCCGCCACCTCGATGAACGAGAATCCGAGGAGCCAGATGTCGGGCCCGATGCCCGGCTGGTACTTCGACGTCAGCGGCGGATACATG
>DASWVN010000331.1:0-16224 GCA_036401215.1 Vicinamibacterales bacterium
AACCGATCACTGCCACCGGAGAAGACGCCGGCCGTACGCTGGTGGCGCTCGATTCGGTTGGCGCGGGCGTGGGCGAGCACGTGTTCTTCGTCCGCGGACGCGAGGCCGCGTTCCCGTTCTATCCCGGAGAGCCGCCGGCCGATGCGTCCGTCGTGGGCATCGTGGACAGCTGGCACACCGAGGGCCATGCAGATCGGTAGGGTCGTCGGCACGGTCGTGAGCACGCAGAAGAACCGCAAGCTCGAAGGGGCGAAGCTGCTCCTGGTGCAGCCGCTGACGCTCGAAGGTGAGCCGCGCGGCGTCGCGGTGCTGGCGATTGATTCGGTGGGCGCCGGCGTCGGCGAGAAGGTCCTGCTCGTCATCGAAGGCAAGGCCGCCGGCGACGCGCTCGGAAAGAAGGCCGCGGCGGTCGACGCCGCGATCATCGGCATCGTCGATCACGTGGACTACAAGGACGTATGAACGAAGAAACACTCCGCGCGATGGTTCGTGAGGCAGTCGCCCGGCATCTGGCCTCGCCAGGATCGGCGCAGCCCGTCTCCGCGGCGCCGCTCTCGTTCCACGCGCATCCGTCCCAGTATCGGTACGCGCTGCCGGAGTCGAACGGTCCCTGCATCATCGAGCCCGGCGTCCAGTGCAATCACTGCGGCTATTGCCAGAGTCACGGGCATTGATGCGGCACCCCATAAAGGGGTGCCCTACGAGCCACGTAGGGCGCCCCTTTACGGGGCGTGACTGAGACGTAGGGCGCCCCTTTACGGGGCGCCAACAGAATCAACTGCAAGTTCAGATGAACCTTTCCGACCAACCTATCCTCCCGCGCGGACGCATACCGGCGGTGATGCGGCGTCTTGCGAAGGCGATCGACGGGCTCGACGAGCCTGCCGTCGAGAAGATTGCGCAGGAACAGCAGGAGGATCCCTTTCAGGTCCTCATCGCGACGATGCTGTCGGCGCAGACGAAGGATGCGGTGACGGCGGCGGCATCGGCGCGCCTGTTCAAGGTCGCGCGCACGCCGAGGACGATGGCCGCGCTGCCGGTGAAGAAGATCGAAAAGCTGATCTATCCGGTCAGCTTCTACCGCAACAAGGCGGTCCACGTGAAGACCACGTGTGACCAGATCATGACGCGGTTCGGCGGCCGCGTGCCGTCGACGATGGAGGAGCTGCTGACGCTGCCCGGCGTCGGCCGGAAGACCGCCAACCTCGTGCTGATCCTCGCCCACCGCAGCACGAGCAATATCTGTGTCGATACGCACGTCCACCGGATCTCGAACCGGCTCGGATGGGCGAAGACGAGAACGCCGGACGAAACCGAGCATGCGCTGTACGCCGTGTCGCAGCGAAAGTGGTGGCCGGTCATCAACCTGTACCTGGTGACCTGGGGGCAGAACGTCTGCCGGCCGGTCTACCCGCTGTGCAATCAGTGCGTGCTCGCGGACTTGTGTCCGAAAGTCGGTGTCGTGAAGGTAGGGAGGGGACGATGAACGTACGACAACAGCCGGGGGCCGGGTGCCGGGTGCTCGGTGCTGGGTGCTCGGTGCTGGGGTGCTGGGTGCTGGTCCTGGTGCTGGTGCTGGCGCCGCGTGGAAGTGTCGGGGCTCAGGAGAAATCCCCGGGGGCAGGGCCGATCGTGGTGCTCGAGACGGTCAAGGGCACGATCGCGTTCGAGACGTATCCCGAAGAAGCGCCGAAGACGGTCGAGCGGATCCTGGAGCTGGTGAAGAAGAACTTCTACAACGGCCAGCGGTTCCACCGGGCCGAGCCGAAGTTCGTCGTGCAGATCGGCGATCCCGAGTCGCGGATTCCGCAGAAGGTCGACTGGTGGGGGCGGTCGGGATACGGCAAGCCGATTGGCGTCTCGGAGATCACGAAGAAGCGGCGGCACGTTCGGGGCGCTGTCGCGATGGGGTACGCCGGCACGGATCCGAAGCAGGCCGACAGCCACTTCTACATCACGCTCGCCAATCGTCCGGATCTCGACGGCCGCTACACGGTCTTCGGGCGTGTGATCGAGGGCATGGCGGTGGCGGACAAGCTCCAGAAGGGGGATCGGCTGAATCGGGCGTATGTGAAGTAGACGCGAGCTGCGCCCAGAAACTCCGAACTATGAACGCCGAACTCCGAACTATGAACTATGAACGCCGAACGATGAACTCCGAACTATGAACTCCGAATTGTGAACTCCCAACAAAGGTCGGTCAGTTCGTGGTTCGGCGTTCATAGTTCGGCGTTTCGGTTCTCAGTCGAGCAGCCCCTTCTTCTTCCCTGGCGTCGGCAGGATCTTCACGATTCCCTTCAGGTCCGGATACCGTTCGATCATCTCCTCGGTATACTCGCCCGGCACGTCCTGGCCCAGCTTGTGTTTCAGGATCGCGGCGTTCGCGACCGACTTGGCCGAGAAGTGATTGTTGGCGTAGACGTACGCCTTCTTGACATCGCGTCGCGTGACTTCCTCGACCGCTTCCACAAACGGCTCCAGCTCCCCGGCCGAGTAGAAGTAGTTGTAGCGGTCGTCCGACTTCTCGTGTTTCCACCATTGCGCGGCGTTGCGTCCGTGCAGCCGCAGGTAGTAGAAGCTCTTCACGTTGGGGAGCAGGTTCTGGCGGACGGAGTAGCGGAACTTGGGTTCGTCGATCTGGGTCCATGCGGCCCCGAACTCGCCGAGGAGCGTCATCGTGTCGCGCGCCTGGTCGCTCCAGCTGCGGTGGCGGAGTTCGACCGCGATCGAGTACTCGCGGAACTGCTCGAGGAGCCATTCGAGGTAGCCGCGCGAGTTCGCCTCGTTCTTGAAGCTGGCGGGGAACTGCGCGAGCAGCGCGCCGAGCTTGCCGGCTGACGCCAGCGGATCGATCGCGGCGCGGAACTCGTCAACGTCCTTCTGCCCGAGATCGAGCGGATCCGCGCCGGTCGCCTTCTGGAACATCTCGGGGTGCGTGAACTTCTGGAATAGCTTCAGGGAGAATTCGAAGTCCGGCGGCGTGCGCCTCGCCCAGCTCGCGGCCGTCGTGGCCGACGGCACGCGATAGAACGTCGAGTTGATCTCGACGGTGTCGAAGTGTTCCGCGTAGAAACGGAGTTCGTCGAACTTGCCGCTTCCACGCGGACGCCGTCCGGCCGGCGGGTAGAAGATCCCGTTCCAGGTGCCTTCTCCCGAGGGATAGCTCCAGCCGGATGTCCCGATGCGGACGTCGGTCTTACTTCGCGTACTCCGCTTTGTCGAAGCCAAAGGTTACCTTCGAACCGCGAATCAGTATCGGCCGCTTGATCAGGTTCGGCTGCTCCATCATCAGGTCGATCGCTTCCTTCTTCGACTTCGGGAGCGGCCGTGTCTTGAACACGGGACTCCGTCGGCTCACGAAATCGAGGAAGCGCTCCTCGTCGATGTGCCGCTCGAGAAACGCCCGGTCCGGGGGATTCTTGTTGATGTCACGTTCTTCGACGTCGATCTTCTGCTGCTCCAGAAAACTTCTGGCGTTGCGGCAGGTCGTTCACGTGGGTTTCCAGTAGAAGATGGGCTTCGGCATCCCTCAATTCTAGGTGGTTCGGGGTGCACCTCGACGCACCTCGACGCACCCCGACGCACCCCGACGCACCCTGACGCACCCCGACGCACCCCGATGCACCCTGAAGCACCCTGTAAAATTGAAGGAAGTGCTGACCGTCAACGAGATCTTCCACTCGATCCAGGGGGAGTCGACCCATGCCGGGCGGCCGTGCGTCTTCGTGCGGCTGACCGCCTGCGACCTCCGCTGTTCCTGGTGCGACACGCCCTACGCGTTCCACGAAGGACGCAAGATGTCGCTCGATGAGGTGGTGGACCGCGTGAAGGCCTACGACTGCCCGGTCGTCGAGATCACCGGCGGCGAGCCGCTGTTGCAGAAAGACAGCCTGCCGCTCATGCAGCGGCTGCTGGACGACGGGTTCACCGTGATGGTGGAGACCGGCGGACACCGGAGCATCGCGGATGTGCCGCCGGGCACGATCCGCATCATGGACGTCAAATGCCCCGGGAGCGGCGAGTCGCACCGAAACGACTGGACCAACATGGACCACCTCGGCCCGCTGGACGAGGTCAAGTTCGTCATCAAGGACCGCACCGACTACGAGTTTGCGAAGGACGTCGTGTCCCGGTATGCGCTCGCGGACCGCGTCGCCGCCGTACTCTTCTCGCCGGTCCACGACGTCATGGACGCGAGGACACTGGCCGCCTGGATCCTCGAGGACCGCCTGCCCGTGCGGCTTCAGCTGCAGGTCCACAAGTACGTCTGGGACGCGCAGACACGCGGCGTATGAAGGCGGTCGTTCTGCTGAGCGGCGGGCTCGATTCCTACACCGCGGCAGCCTGGGCGAAGCGCGAAGGCTACGAGCTCGCCGCCCTGACGATCCGCTACGGCCAGGTGCATGCCGTCGAACTCGGATCCGCCAGGGCCGTGGCCGCTGCACTGGGGGTGCGACGGCACGTGGAACTCGACGTGAACCTCGCCGCGTTCGGCGGCTCGTCGCTGGTCGGCGACGGATCGATCCCGAAGGACCGCGAACTCGAGGACGCCGGGATCCCCTCGACCTATGTGCCCGCGCGCAACACCGTGTTCCTCTCGCTCGCGCTCGCGTTCGCCGAAGTCGAGGGCGCGGAAGCCATCGTCATCGGCGTGAACGCGATCGACTACTCCGGGTATCCCGACTGCCGTCCCGAGTACATCGCCGCCTTCGAACGGCTCGCGGCGCTTGCCACGCGCGCGGGTGTCGAGGGCAAGCCGCTGCGCGTGCTGACACCCCTTCAGCATTTGTCGAAGGCCGACATCGTCCGGCTCGGAACGGAGATGGGCCTCGACTATGCGCTCACCTCGAGCTGTTATTCACCTTCTCCGTCCGGTCGGCCCTGCGGCGCCTGCGATAGCTGCCGCCTTCGCGCCAGGGGCTTTGCCGACGCGGGGATCCAGGACCCTCTTCGATGACCGACCGCCTGTATTACAACGATCCGCACCTCGTCGAGTTCGACGCCACCGTCACCTCTGTCGAGCCGCTCGAAGGCAAGCCCGCTGTTCGGCTCGATCGGACGGCGTTCTATCCAACATCGGGCGGGCAGCCTCACGATCTCGGGACGCTCGGCACCGCGCGCGTCGTCGACGTGATCGATGCCGACGGCGACGTGCTGCACGTTGTCGACGGCGAGATTGCTGTCGGCGCCAGCGTGCACGGCACGGTCGACTGGTCACGTCGCCTCGACCACATGCAGCAGCACACCGGGCAGCACGTCCTCTCCGCGGCGTTCGACCGTGTCGCGGGCGCGCGCACGGAGAGCTTTCATCTCGGCGCCGACCACGCGACGATCGATCTCGGTCGCGAACTCACGCCGGCCGAGATCGCGCGCGCGGAAGATGAGGCCAACCGGATCGTGTGGGAAGACCGTCCCGTGAAGATTTCCTTCGTGGATGCCGCGGAGGCGGCGAAGCTGCCGCTGCGCAAGGAGTCGCTGCGCGAAGGGCTGCTCCGCCTCATCGACGTCGAGGACTACGATCTTTCCGCCTGCGGCGGCACGCATGTTCGCCGCACCGGCGTCATCGGGGTGATCGCGGTCACCGGCTGGGAACGCTTCAAGGGCGGCATGCGTGTCGGCTTCGTCTGCGGCGGCCGTGCCCTTCGCGCGCACCGGACGCTTCGAGACATCGCCGCAGCGAGCGTCCGATCGCTGTCGGTTCTTCCGGTCGAGCTGCCGGGCGCCATCGAGCGCCTCCAGGCGGAGCTGAAGGACGCGCGACGCTCGATCAAGGACCTTCAACTCAAACTTGCGGAACACGAGGCGGCGTCCCTCGCGGCCGCTGCGTCGAACGGCCGCGTGATCGCCGCGCTGGACGGCTGGGACCAGCTTGCGTTGAAGGCGATCGCGTCCGCCATCGCCGCGAAGCCGGGGCATGCGGCGGCGCTGATCAGCCGTCCCGGACCATCGGCGATCGTCGTCGCGCGACATCCCGACGCCCCCGTCGACGCGGCTGCCGTCCTCAAGCAGGTCGTGCAGAAGTTCGGCGGCAAGGGCGGGGGACGGCCGGAGCTTGCACAGGGCGGAGGGCTCCAGGCCGATCCTGACGCGATCGTCAGCTATCTCGGCGAGCTGCTCTGAACCTTCACGATTGCGAGCCCTGCCTCGCGGGCGACGGCTTCATCCTTGTCGCCTCTCGCCTTCTTCAAGGCCGGCAGAATCGTCTTCGCCTCGCCGGGGAATGATCCCAGCGCCGTCGCGGCAGCGGCGCGCACCTCGGGATCCTCGTCGTTCAGCGTCTCGATGAGCGCGGGCACCACCTCCGGATCGTCCGCTTCGATGATCCCGAGGTAGGTCGCCGAAACGACGCGCACGTCGGCATCGGGATCGGCGAGCCCCTTCAGCAGCAAGGGGACGACCGCGCGCTCGTCGAGCGGCGCGCGCTCCCGCAGCTTGCCGAGCGAGCGCAGCGCCTCGCGGCGGACGACCGGATCGTCGCTCGTCGTCGCCAGCCGCAGCGGCGCGTACGCGTCACGTCCCATGAAGCTCAGCGCGACCGCGGCTTCTTCGGTCAGTTCGGGATCGGTCAGCTGCGAGGCGACCTCGTCCACGAGGGGTGCGGCGCGGGGGCCAAGCAGCCCGACCGCCTTCAGCGCTGCCTTCTTCGTCGCGTCGTCCGTTCGCGGATCCTGGAGTGCCGCGCGGATCTCGGGAAGCGCGTCGGCGCCGAGCGCCTCCACCTGCCGTGCCGCCTCTTCGGCGACCTTCGGATTCTGGCTGTGCAGGTGCTCCATCCAGTTGCCGTCCACGATCTCGTGCGGCTGCGGGCGGAGCAGATGCGCCTGGCGGCTGTACCAGAATCCGGCGGCGCCGGCCGCGATGACGAGTGCGACCAGGATCACCGCAAAACGTGCGTTCACGATTTCATTGTACGTAGGCCGTCTGGCGCGGCGTAAAGCCGCGCCCTACGTACCCTATCGAGCTCAGCTTCGCAGCCTGGCACCGTTGCCGGCGTAGGGCGCGGCTTTACGCCGCGCCGCAATCAGCGGCGGAAATTCGCGAGGATCTCGACCGCGAGATCCGCGATCCAGGTAACGGTCGCGGACGGAATGACGAAGTCGTTGGCGATGATCGAGAAGGCGAGCGTCTCGCCGTTCCGCGTCTTCACGTAGCCCGACAGCGATCGGACGTTGGCGATCGACCCCGTCTTGGCGATCGCGTTGCCTTCCGCGGGTGTGCCCCGCATGCGGTTGGAGATGGTGCCGTCCTTGCCGGCGATCGGCAGCGTGGCGAGGAACGCGTCGCGATGCCGCGGGTCGGCGTGCATCTTTCCGAGGATCGTGGTGATCGTCGCCGGCGCGATGTAGTTGTAGCGCGACAGACCGGAGCCGTCGGACATCACGTACCCGTCGCTCGGGATTCCCCAGTTGGTGAATACCTCTGCCGCGGCGCGTCTGCCGGCGTTCGTCGTCCCAAGCCCGCCGCGTGCGGCGCCGATCGACTTGAGGAAGGTCTCGGCGTACTGGTTCTGGCTCACCTTCATGAGCACGGTCCCGACCTCGCGCAGCGGAGGCGACTGCGTCGTGACCAGGACGTGGCGCTCGTGCGATCCGCCGTTGGTGAGTTCCGGAACGACGTCGTCGATGTCGACGGCGTCACCCGCGACGGTGATCCCGCGCGCGATCAGCGCGTCCTTCAGGCTTTGCGCGAAGTAGAGCGTCGGATTCAGCACCGCGACGGTGCGCCGCATCTCCTCGGAGCCGAGCGGAATCTCGCCCGAGAGCATGAGCACGGGGCTGTCGATCCGTCTCTGGATGTTGATCGGCCCGCGTGGTTCCCCCTGCGGCTTCGGCTGGCCAGTCAGCACGCGATTGATGATCGTGTATCCCGCGCCGGGAGCGATCCGGACGATGGCGGGATCGCCCGCGGCGGCGCCGGGGGCGATGATCACGTCCGCGGTGTTCTCGTTGTACTGAAGCGCTCCGATCGGCGCGGCGTATCCCGCTTCCAGGTAGTCCCACGACCATCCAGGTCCTATGCCTTCGTCGTCGAAGGCCTGGTCGTCGCCGATGATCCGTCCATCGATCGCGGTGATGCCCGCCGACTTCAGGGCCGCCGCCCACTCATCGAACACGAGTTCGTTCCGGTTGTCGCGCGTGCTGATCGTTGGATCGCCGCCGCCGCGCACGATCAGGTCTCCGCGCAGGGTGCCGTCCTCGACGGCTCCCAGCGTTTCGAGCGTGGTGGGGAAGCGGTAATCCCAGCCGAGCTGCTCGGCCGTCGCCGCCATCGTCAGGATTTTCATGTTCGAGGCGGGCATCATCAGCTTGTTCGCGTTCTGCGCGAACAGCACGTCGCCGCGGTCCAGCGAACGGACGTGGACGCCCCACATCCCGTGCGCCATCACCGGCGCGTTGAAGACCGTCGTCAGTTGTTGCTGGAGATCGCGAAGCGCGGCTTGCGCTTCTTTGGAGGTTACGGGTCCTGCCGACGGCACCTGCGGCGCCGCATGCGCGCCGCACCCGACCGTTGCCGCCAGAACAAGAACCGCCAACCACGGTGCATTTCGCCGCAACAGATCCCCCTTGTTTTCAACCATTTGCAGCCAAAAATCGCCAAAAAGGGGACAGTCACCTTAAGGTGACTGTCCCCTTTTTATTGGGCGGGTTCGGGCAGGGCCGCGAGGATGTCGTCGATGGCGGACGGCAGGATCTTTCCGGCGCTGCCGGCATCTTCACGGACGGCGTACGCCTCGGAGCCCGACTTGAAGAACGTCACGCGCTCGGTCCGTCTTCCGTCGAAGGTGAGCGCGATCGTCAACTCCGCCTGCGCGCCGGACGGCGGCTTCGGCAGGAACGAGTCCGCGCGCAGGCCCGTGATCGTGGACAGCAGCGTATCCACCTTCGCACCGTCCACCTCACCCGCGGACGGCGCGACGCGCTGCCACTTCTGTTCCTCGCCCCCCTCCTGGTTCTTGACCATCGTCTTCTCGTACGCCGTCGTCTGGCCGCCGCGCGCGATCTCGACGCGTGTCGTGTTGAACGCGCGCGCGTCGAAGAGGTCCTTCTGGCGATATTCGCTCGCGTCCCGCTTCAGGTCATCGAGGACGCCGGCGTCGATCGTGAAGACTTCCTCACGCGAAGCATCCCTGGCGTAGACACTGCCTTCTTCGGATTGCGTCCCGATGAGCAGTGTGGCGCGCGCGGATCCCGTTCCGATGGTGACCGACGCGGCGGGTTTGTCGAGGCCGTATTTCGACAGGTCCTCCGGATGGGCGGTCTCCACCGCCTTCATACGCAGTCCGTCGATCCGTGCGAGCAGCCCTTCGATCGCCGCCTGGTCGGATCTTTCCGTCGCGGGATCGGTCAACTGCCAGTCCCCTTGCACCTTGCCGAACTTCAGCACGCGATCGCCGGACGCGACCTCCATCGAGTCGGCCGCGTCCCGCTGGAACTTCAGCGCCGTCTTGTCGCGCAGATCGAAGGTGTTGCGATTGAACGTCGAGTCGAGGTACGACGCGATCAGGAACACCTTCGGCGACGCCGCGGTGCGCGCGTAGACGTCGCCGCCGGTCGGCGTCTTGCTGCCGATGAACAGCGTCTGCTCCTGGCCGCCGCTCTTGAAGGTGACCTCGACGCGAGGATCGGCCAGCCCAAACTCCTTCACGTCCGCCGGATGCTCGTCGATGACGCGCTGCTCCTCGAGTGAGGCGAGATTCATCGTCAGGCCCGAGACTTCGGCGCTGTCGGCCGGGGCGGTCGTCGGGGCGACGATCTGCCAGTCCGACCCGCTCTTCCGCAGGGTGGTGGTATCGCCGGACTCGGCCTTGATCGTGATTTCGTCAATCGCGTCCTCCTGGACGGCGAACACCTTCTCCTTCGGATCTTCGTCAGCGCCGGGCGTGCGCTTCGACTCGACGAAATACAGGTAGGCGCCCAGCGCGATCAGGATCGCGAGCAGGCCAAGGAACGACCGCAAGCCACGCATTGCCTCTTATCGCCTCCGCCACCAGGTGTGTACGCCCGCGGCCAGGATGAGTCCCGGGATGATGAAGACCGTAATCCACATGATCCGGCGGCCCTGGTCCGCGCTCATCGTGATCCGGCGATCTTCGGGATCCTTCGGCCGGATCGCGATCATGTTCTCCTGCTGCGCGAGCCAGTTCACCGCGTTCAGGAACAGGTCGCGGTTGCCCGAAATCCCGAGCCAGCGGTTGGACGCGAAGTCCGAATCGCCCATCACGACGAGACGTGATTCCGGTTTCGGCGCCTCTCCCTCGCCGTCATTCGGCTTGGCGGTGTCGGCCGGCGGCTGTTCGGCGGCCGCGGAGACGGCGGCGCCGAGCGACACGGGTCCGGGGATGTCACCCTTCTCGGGCTCCGGCTTGACGCCGCCCGACGACATCAGTTCCTTGATGTCGGTTTCGGCCCAGCTGCTCTGGCTGGTCTCGACGAGGTTCTGGGCGAACCGGTTGTTCGCGCCGCCCGGCATGGCCGTGACGGAACGGGCGAACGCATACGCGGTCAGCAGATTGAAGCGGTCCGTGATCGGATGCGGATTGTATTTCGCCGCGATCGGCACCTCGGGCCCCGTGCCGATCATCTGGCCGACGCCGCTGGCGTCGACGACGACGTTGACGCCGGGCTCGATGCCCCATTCCTTGATGAGCCCGACGAGATTCGTCAGCTCGGGGGTTTCCGGCTTCTCGGGCGGGTCGAGCAGGACGAACAATTTGCCGCCTCGCGCGAGATAGGCCTTCAGCATGTCGATCTCGGGCGCGAGGAAGTCGCTCGTCGGGCCGGCGACGATCAGCACGGTGGCGTCCGCCGGCACTTCTTTCTGCTGCGCGAGGACCAGGTTCTCGTGCGCGAAGTTCTCGGACGTGAGCGCTGAGGCGATCGCGCTGTAGCCTTCCCGGTCCGAGGGATCGGTCGTCTTCTCACCGTGTCCCTGGACGAAATAGACCTTGTTCTGCCGTCCCTGGATCACCTTGATCAGGCCGTTCGTGATCTCCTGTTCGCCGTCCGACGTCACTCGCTCCGTGCGCCCGTCGTATTCGAGCACCAGCGTGCCGGTCATCTGGACCTGGTACTGATTCGCGAGCGCCGGGCGACGCTCGACGTCGATGTATTCGACGCTGATCTTGTCGGAGACGTAGCGGTACTCGTCGAGCCGCGCGCGAAAGCGCTCGAAGTTCTCGGACCGGTCGAACACGCGGATCACGACCGGGCGATCGAGGCTCTCGAGGACCTTCTTGGTCTGCTCCGACAGCGTGAACTGCTGGGCGGCGGTGAGGTCCCAGCGCTTGTTGCGCCGGGCAGCGATGTAGTTGATGCCGATCAGGATCGCCAGCACCACCGCGATGCTCGCGGCCGCGAGCGAACCAAACTTCGCTTCGCGCCCCGAGAACGAGCGCGCGACCTCGCGCCACTGGCTGAGGATGTAGAGGAGCGTGCAGACCAGGCCGCCAATCGCCAGGCCGCTGTACCAGGGCTGCAGTTCCGGCTTCAGGAACCGGATCGCGACCGCGGCGCACACCAGCGCCACGCCAAGCCAACCGAGAAGTCCAAGAATCCGTTTCAACATACGCGTGCCGTTCCCTCAACCGCGCCAGCGTTCGCTGTCCACCGACTTCGCGGTGAGGAACAGACCGAACGTGATGAAACTCAGGTAGTACACGACGTGCTTGGTGTCGATGATCCCGCGCGCGAAATCGGTGAAGTGCTCGGTGATCGAGAGATAGTTGACGATCTCCCGCGTGGTCGATCCCGCGTTCTCGCCGATCCAGTTGATGACCCACAGGAACAGGAACACCGCGAAGGTCGCGATGCCGGCGACGATCTGGTTCTTCGTGAGGCTCGACACCAGCAGGCCGACCGAAATGAAGCAGCCGCCCATCAGCAGCATGCCCAGGTAGCCGGCGAAGATCGGCTTCCACTCGGGGTTCCCGAGGAAGAAGAGGATCGAGATGTACAGGACCGTCACCAGCAGCATCGCCGCGTACAGCCCCATGGCGCCGAAGAACTTGCCGAGGATGATCTGGACGTCGCTCACCGGCGAGGTGAGGAGCAGCTCGATGGTGCCGGACCGCTTCTCCTCCGCGTAGGTCCGCATCGTGATCATCGGCATGATGAACAGGATGATGACGGCGGCGTTCTGCAGCAGGCCCGAGATCATGTGCAGGTTCACGTTGGGCGTGCCGCCGCCCATCATCATCTGCTCGCTGGCCATGACAAAGTAGTTCAGGTAGTTGTAGAAGAACCACCCGAACAGCAGCGCGAACAGACCGGTGATCACGAAGCCGACCGGCGATGCGAAATACGACCGAAGCTCCTTCTGCGCGATCGCGATGACGTTGCTCATGCCTCCGCTCCCGATTCCGTTTCCGCGGTCACGCCGTCGCCTCCGTTCCCGGCCGCCGGCATCGAGTCTTCCGGACGCTCTTCCGTCGTGACCTGGAGGAAGATCTCCTCGAGGCTCATTCTCATTGGACGCAGTTCCAGCAGGCCCCAGCCCTGGTTCACCACGGTGCGGGCAAGCTCGCGACGGATGTCGGAGCCCCGCTCGCTCTCCACCTCGAAGGCGCCTCCGACGCCTCTCTGCTCGGCGGCAATCACCCGCAGGACGCCCGGAATGGCGCTGAGCGCCGGCACGACGTCCACGCCTCCCGAGTCCACCTGCACGTACATCGTCTCGGCGCCCCTCAGCCGCGCGGTGAGGTTCTCCGGGGTGTCGACCGCAACCACGCGTCCCTTGTTGATGATGACGACGCGGTGGCAGGTCTGCGAGACCTCGGGGAGGATGTGCGTGCTCAGCACGACCGTGTGATTTCCGGCAAGGCTCCGGATCAGGTCGCGCGTCTCGATGATCTGCTTGGGGTCGAGCCCGGCAGTGGGCTCGTCGAGGATCAGGACATCGGGATTGTGCACGAGCGCCTGGGCGAGACCAACGCGCTGCTTGTAGCCCTTCGAGAGCTTGGCGCAGTGCCGGTCCGCCATGTCGGCGACGTGCGTGCGCCGCATCACCGCCTCCACCCGATCCCGCCGCTCCTTCGACGGCACGCCCTTGATGCGGGCCACGAAGTCCACGTATTCGCGGACCGTCATGTCCGGGTACAGCGGCGGCGTCTCCGGCAGGTAGCCGATGTGCCGCTTGGCTTCGATCGGCTTGTCGAAGATATCCAGACCGGCGACCATGGCGCGGCCTTCCGTTGCCGGCATGTAGCCGGTCAGGATCCGCATCGTCGTCGTCTTTCCCGCCCCGTTCGGGCCGAGAAAGCCGAGGATCTCGCCACGTTCCACCTTGAAGCTGACGTCGTCGACGGCCGTGACGCGGCCGTAGCGCTTGGAGAGATGCTGAACCTCGATCACGATTGCTCCCGGCCGCACAGGTCCCCGGCACAACGCTGGGCGGCCGTGCGCCGCCTTCGCCGGTCTCGTCGGGCTAATGTGTAGATAGGACGCTGATTAGCGGCCAAAGAGAAAGTGTAATGAGGCGGATCCGGGGGCGTCAAGGCTCAGCCTGTTCAACCGTCGGGGTTCTTGTAGGCGTGAAAAACCGCGCGGTCCTGGCGGAAGGCGCCCGAGAGCGTGTTCTTTCCCTTCATCCAGTGATACACGGCGCGCGCGCCGCGAAAGATGGGGGACGGCGTCGGCGTGATGACGTCCACGCGGCTGAAGCCGACGGTCTTCAGCATGCCGATGACCGCCGCGTGGTTCGGCCCCCACCAGTTGGTTGGATCGTCGCTCAGCTCCCGGCCGGGATAGAACGCGGCCGCAGGACGCGTGATGCCGATCATGTCGACGACCGTTTCGAGGATCAGGAGGTTGCCGGTAACCGACGCGACCCGCTCGAGCGCCAGCAGCGGGTTGGGCACGTGGTACAGGACGCCGAGAAACAGCACGACATCGAAGGTTCCGAGCGAATCCGGGGAGAGATCGAGCACGTCGACGTCGACATCCTCGATCTCCAGGTTCGACGCGCTCCTGGCCAGCTCGAAGCCGGCCTTGCCGCGGCCCGTGCCCCAGCCGACGCCGTGCCACGCGTAGTGATCCGCCGCGACCACACGTGAGGCTCCTCGTCGTTTGGTCTCGATCGAGAAGAAGCCGTCCCAGGCACCGATGTCGAGCACGGATTTGCCCGAAAGGTCCTGCGGCAGATGGATGCGCGCCAGGCGCTCGGGCGTGTTGTCGATGCCGGGCGTCACGACGCCTCGCCCAAGGTCGATCGTGTGATACCAGCGGATCGCCGCGACCTGGGCCTGCAACTCGTCAGAATCCATCACGTGCACCCGATTCTACGTGACGGACGCACTTGCCTCGGCCGTCCGGACGGCGTAACATATGAACGTTTGCTCATTCATTCATATGTTATCGGCAAAGCACGTTCAATCTGTCGCTGACATCTTTCGCGTGCTGGGCGACCCCACGCGCGTGAAGATCCTCGACGCGCTCGAAGACGGGGAGCGCTGCGTCAATGACCTCGCGGCGAAGATCGGCATGACCGAATCCGCCGTGTCGCACCAGCTGCGCCTGCTGCGCGCCGCGCGGCTCGTGCGTGTGCGGCGCGAGGGCCGGCTGGCCTTCTACGCCGTCGACGACCATCACATTCTCGAGCTGCTCAAGCAGGTCGGCACGCACGTGCAGGAGGGAGCATGACGACGACGGCCTGCCCGGTCTGCGAGCTGCACGCGGAATCGACCTTCAAGATCGAGGGGATGGATTGTCACGAGGAAGTCGCCATCCTCGAGCGGCGGCTCTCGCGCCTCACCGGGCTCGAAGCCCTCGACGCCGACGTGATAGGCCAGCGTCTCCGGATCAAGTACGACGCCGCGAAGCTCTCGACGTCGGGGATCGCGGAAGCCGTCGCGCAGACGGGGATGCGCGCGTGGCTCGAACACGAGGAACCGGTCGAGCCCGCCGGTGGGGACCGCCGTCAGCAACTGGTGGTCGCCTCGGGCGTGTTCCTTGGGGTTGGCCTTCTGCTCGACCTTCTGGCGTCCGGTGTCCTTTCATATCCGCTGTTCATCCTCTCGGCGCTGAGCGGCGGCATCCCGGTGGCCCGCCGCGCGTGGATCAGTGCGCGCTCCGGCTCGCTCGACATCAACGTGCTGATGGTCGTTGCCGTCATCGGGGCATCGCTGTTGCGCGAGTGGACCGAGGCCGCTTCGGTCGTGTTTCTGTTCGCGCTGGCGCAGCTGCTCGAGACCCGGGCGATGGAGCGGGCACGGGGTGCGATCCGGGCCCTGATGGAGCTGGCGCCGGCGGAAGCGATCGTCCGCCGCAACGGGAACGACGTCCGGATCCCGGTCGACGACGTTGCGATCGGCGATGTCGTGCTGGTCCGTCCGGGAGACAAGATTCCACTCGATGGCCGTGTGTCGGCGGGTGAGAGTCATGTGAACCAGGCACCGGTAACCGGTGAATCGCTGCCAGTGCACAAGGCACCCGGAGACGAGGTCTTTGCCGGCACCATCAACGGGCGTGGCGCCATCGACGTCGAGGTGACGCGGCTTCGCGGCGATTCGACGATCGCGAGGATCATCCACCTCGTGGAACGCGCGCAATCGCAGCGCGCGCCAAGCCAGGCGTTCGTCGATCGGTTCGCCCGCATCTACACGCCGATCGTGCTGGCGCTTGCCGTCCTCATCGCGGTGCTGCCTCCGGTTCTGTTCGATGGCGAGTGGAGCACCTGGTTCTATCGTTCGCTCGTCCTGCTCGTGATTTCCTGCCCGTGCGCGCTGGTCATCTCCACGCCGGTCTCGATCGTCTCCGCACTCGCCGCCGCGGCGAGGAAAGGCGTGCTCATCAAGGGAGGCGCGCGGCTCGAGGAGCTGGCGAAGGTGCGGTGTGTGGCCTTCGACAAGACCGGCACCCTCACGCGAGGACGGCTCCACGTGTTCGACGTCATCGGGTTCGACGGCGTCCCGCGGACGGAGGTTTTGGCGATTGCCGCGGCACTCGAATCACGGTCGGAGCACCCGATCGGCCAGGCGATCGTGCAGCGCGCGATCGCAGAGGGCATTCCCGTCGGCACGGCGAGCGGCTTCGAGGCGCATCCGGGCAGCGGCGCCGAGGCGATCGTCGACGGGGTCCCCGTGCTGATCGGCAACGCGCGGCTCCTGCGCGAGCGAGGGATCGACACGACTCGGGTGGATGAAACGATCGCGAAGATTGCGGGCGACACGCGCAGTGCGGTCTTCGTCGTCCGCAACGGCGCGCTGATCGGCGCCATCGGTGTCGGCGA
>DASWVN010000332.1:0-2151 GCA_036401215.1 Vicinamibacterales bacterium
CAGCCTCACGACCGCGCGCGCCTCCGGTGAGTCGAGCTTCATGTGGTCGCGATTCAGGTCCAGCCGCTGCGCGTTCGGACGCTGACCCTGTCCGCCCATCGGGCCGTGCTGCGGTCCACGATTGTTCAGCGCGAACTTCTCGTTGCCGTCGGCGTTGTAGATCGGCGCGATCAGGAAGACCATCGTCTTCAGCCAGTCGTCGTGCTTGCCCTGCGCGAACTCCCGCAGCAGCATCTGCGCCGACTCCTTGCCTTCGACCTCGCCGCCGTGGATGTTGCCCTGGATGTAGACGCGGAGCTTCCCCGTCTTGCGGACGGCGTCCGGCGTCGCTGCCGGCGCCCCGACGACGGCGAGCGGCAAGGCCCGTTTCTCGTTCGTCTCGCCGAACGTCGTCAAAAAGACCTTGTTGGGAGCCGCCTTGGCGACCGCGTTCATGAAGTCGACGACCTCCTGGTACGTGCTGGTTTCCTGGAAGTCGGTCCGTTCAGGCCTGGTTGTGAGCTGGTCGAGAGCGGCGGTGCCGGTCTGCGCCGACACGGCCGCGGCTGTCATGAGGAAGGCGAAGAATGCCCCGATCGCGCGCATGTGCATGCGCACTAATTTAGTTCATTTCGTCATTCAGCATTTGACAGGCGTCAGTGAGCGAGCATTCAGCATTGACGGGGCGTCAGAAATAGTACTTGACCCCGAGCATTATCTTTCTCGATCCGCTGATCACCGTGTTCCGGATCCGCCCGAACAACGAGCTGGTGAACGTGTTCGTCGGGAAGCCGAACGTCGGGTTGTTCAGCACGTTGGTCCCGTCGGCGCGGATCTCCAGGATCTGATCTCCCACCGTGCGTGTGCGCTTGGCCAGCGACAGGTTCAGGTTGTAGCCGCCGGGGCCGCGGAAGAAGTTCCGGCCGACGTTGCTGAATTCCCCCGGCGCCGGAATGCTGAACCGTCCGCGCTCCTCGGGCGTGAGATACCACACCAGGGCGTCGCCGCCGGAGGTGACCTCTTCGTGGATCGTCCCGAAATCGCTGGAACAGCCGTCGCAGTTGGCCGGCGTCTGGTTGATGTTGCTGAACGTGTTCGCCCCCGAGTACACGGTCATCGGCCGTCCACTCTGGGCGACGAACTGCCCCGAGAGCGTCCACCCGCCCACCAGCAGGTCGGTGACCCGGCTGACATTGCCGAGGAACGGCTTGCCCTCGCCGAACGGCAGCTCGTAGACCGCCTGCGCCTGGAAGACGTGCGGCCGGTCGAAATCCGACAGCGCGTAGTTCAGGTCCCGGTTGTTGATGTCGAACGGTGTGCTGGACGCCGACTGGTTGGCGCCCGTGCTCACGACGGTGAACGCCGGGTCGTAGGAGCGCGTGTCCTTCGACCGCGAGAACGTGTATCCGACCAGATAGCTGTAGCCGTTGTTGAACCGGCGCTCCAGCTTCAGTTCGAGCGCGTGATACCGCGAGTAGTCCTCGGAATCGATGACGCGCATCCCGCCGAGGAACTGCGGGTAGTTGAAGAAGAAGAACGGTCCGAGGCCGGCCAGCTCCGTCAGCTGCTGCCCGCTCTGGATGCGCGAACCGAAGCTCGCGGCGACCGCCGCGACCGCGTTGTTCGCGAGTTCGTCGGCGAACAGGCGCCGCATCATCTGCGATCCGGTTTCCGTGGCGGCACGCCGCGTATCCGGCCCCGCGAGCTGGTTGATGAGATCGCTCTCGCCGCCCGCCTTGACGATGTTGAACGCATCGAGGAACCCGTTCTCGCGGAACTTCACCTGGTTGGCATCGTAGGCGCCGAACAGGTGCTCGGCGCGCCGGCCCACGTACGCGATCTCGAACAGCGTGCCCCGGAACAGTTCGCGCTGATAGGAGATGGCCCAGGCGTGCGTGATCGGCGTCTGGAACTCGGTATCCATCACGTGAATCAGCGACGAGGATCTCGGCGGCGGCTGCACGAACTCGCTCGGCGTCGAATCCGGGAAGATGGTCGGCAGCCCGTCGCGGAGCCGGCCGCCCGCCTGCCCGAACGAAGTGTTCACGACCGAGGTCGTCAGGCCGGGAATGCTCTGGAAGATGGCCGACGACGGCAGGAACGTGTTGATGCGGTCGAAGGCCATGCGGTAGTTGCCGCGCAGCACCTGCTGGCCGTCACCTCTCGGATCCC
>DASWVN010000333.1:0-4255 GCA_036401215.1 Vicinamibacterales bacterium
GCCTGTCAAATGCTGAATGACGAAATGAACTAAATTAGTGCGCATGCACATGCGCGCGATCGGGGCATTCTTCGCCTTCCTCATGACAGCCGCGGCCGTGTCGGCGCAGACCGGCACCGCCGCTCTCGACCAGCTCAAAACCAGGCCTGAACGGACCGACTTCCAGGAAACCAGCACCTACCAGGAGGTCGTCGACTTCATGAACGCGGTCGCCAGGGCCGCTCCCAACAGGGTCTTTTTGACGACGTTCGGCGAGACCAACGAGAAGCGGGCGCTGCCGCTCGCGGTCGTCGGGGCGCCGGCGGCGACGCCGGAGGCGGTCCGCCAGACGGGCAAGCTCCGCGTCTACATCCAGGGGAACATCCACGGCGGCGAGGTCGAAGGCAAGGAGGCGGCGCAGATGCTGCTGCGGGAGTTCGCGCAGGGCAAGCACGACGACTGGCTGAAGACGATGGTCTTTCTCATCGCGCCGATCTACAACGCCGACGGCAACGAGAAGTTCGCGCTCAACAACCGCGGACCGCAGCACGGCCCGATGGGCGGACAGGGTCAGCGTCCGAACGCGCAGCGGCTGGACCTGAATCGCGACCACATGAAGCTCGACTCACCGGAGGCGCGCGCGGTCGTGAGGCTGATGACCGACTACGACCCGCACGTGTCGATGGACCTGCACACGACAAACGGCTCGCGCCACGCCTACTTCCTGACTTATGCGCCGCCGCTCAACCCCGCGACCGATCCCGCAATCATCGACCTGCTCCGCCAGGACTGGCTGCCGTGGGTGACGAAGACGATCAAGAGCAAGTACGACTGGGACTATTACTACTACGGCAACACCGGTGGAGGTGGCGGACGCGGACGCGGCGGGCGAGGCGGCGCCGCGGCAGCGCCCGCTGGTCCGGCGCCCGAGCGAGCCTGGCGCTCGTTCGACAGCCGTCCGCGGTTCAACAACAACTACATCGGCCTTCGGAACCGGTTCGCCGTCCTCAGCGAGGCGTATGCGTATGCCTCGTTCAAGGACCGCATCCTCGCGACCTCGCGGTTCGTCGAGGAGAACATGAACTACGTCGCCGCCAATGCCCCGCGGATCCGCAAGATCGTCGAAGCGGCCGACGCCAAACAGATCATCGGCACCCAGCTCGGTCTGCGCGCGCAGCTCAAGCGCGGTGAAGTGGTCGAGATCCTCATGGGTGAGACGACGCAGGAGAAGCACCCGGTGGACGGCCACACGATGGAACTCCGGAAGGACGTGAGAAACCCGGAGAAGATGGTCGAGTACGGCACGTTCGAAGCGACCGAGACCGAGCGCGTGCCCACGACCTACTACATCCCGGCGGACCTCACAGTGGCGATCGACCACCTTCGCGCCCACGGCGTGCGCACCCGCACGCTCGAGAAGCCAACCAGGGTGGCGGTCGAAGAGTTCCAGATCACCGGCAACACGCAGGCGCAGCGCGCGTTCGAAGGGCACAACGAACGCACCCTCGAAGGCAAGTGGACGCCCGCCGAGCGTGAGCTGCCCGCCGGCACCGTCGTCGTCGATATCAAGCAGCCGCTCGGCCGCCTGGCGTTCTACCTGATCGAGCCCCGCAGCGACGACGGCCTGGTGGACTGGAACATCCTGGATCCCGTCCTCGGCGAAGAGGTGACGGTGTATCCGATCGTGAGGTCGAGGAACTAGCTCAAGTCAGCGACAGCCACCTGCAGCGGGTGGCTTGCGGCTACCGGCTCGCATCAAGGACAGCCACTGTCGCCTGAATCTCGCAGAGCTCGCCGAGTTCGCCGAGGAAACCTGAAGTTGCCGCATGGATGGACGGTCTGCGGGCGCCGGCCGTTCCGGCCGGCGTCGTGGCTGGTGAGAATCTGCGCGCACGAGCCGCGCGCGAGAGACAATGGTGCGCGGTTCGTGCGCACAGATTCTCGCCAGCCACACCGCGCGAAGCGCGGCCCGCAGGCCGACAGATCCCTTCCAATACGGCTGCTCCGCGGGCTCCGCGGGCTCTGTGAGATCCACCCGCGAGCAGCCGCGAATTCCCCCTGTATTCGCCTGAACGGCAGGATCAGCCGCTGCGATTTCTACGGCAGCGCCTCAGTAAACTCACGCACGCGCTGGAAGCGTTCCGACGGCGGCGGACGCAGCGCCCGCAACAGGGCGACAGCGACTGCGTCCGGGAGCTCGGGCGCAAGCGTCCGCGGATCCTCGGGCGCCCCGGCCAGCATCTTTCCCAGCAGCTCGTGCATCGTCCGGCCGTCGAACGGCACGGCGCCGGTGGCCATCTCGTATGCCAGCACGCCGATGGTGAAGACGTCGGAGCGGACGTCCACGGCGCCACCGGTCAGCAGCTCCGGCGCGACATAGCGCAGTTCCACGTCCTGAATCGCCATCCCGCGCAGCGTCTGCTCGTGCAGCGTCGCGAGCAGGTCGTGCGCGTTCCAGATGCCCGCGGTCGAGATGAGCAGCTGCGGCTGATCGTCGTCCGCGACCGGCTGGCGGATGCGCATGATCTCCGGCCTCAGGCCGCAGATGACCGCGTTGCGCCGGTGCAGTGCCTGGACGGCGTCGAGCAGTTGATCGAGTAACGGACGCAGCCGCGGCCAGGGGATCCGTCCCTCATCGGTCAGGACCTGCCGGACCGTCGGTCCCTCGATGTAGTCGGTGATGATGTAGACGAGCCCTGGCTCTTCACCGAAGTCGCGAACGTTCAGGATGGATTCGTGCGCCACCTGCAGCGATTTCGCCTCGCGCAGAAAGCGCTCGCGCGCCGCGGACCAGTTGGGATGCGACCCCTCGCGCAGGATCCGGATCGCGACCGGATGGCCGAGCGCGCGGTGCACACCCTTGTAGACGTCGCTGCCGAGCCGGCCCGTCCAGATCCGGTCCTGCACCTCGTAGGTCGTGTTGAGAGACGACGCAGGGGCGACGATCGGCATCTGCCCCGTCGGGGAATCCGCCGCCGGGTTCAGCGCGAGCGCGAACTCCGCGGCCGACTTCCACCGCGCTTCAGGATCGCGCGCGAGCGCCTTTCCGATCACGCCATCGATCCAAGCGGGCAGCTCCGGCCTCGACGCCCGGACGCTCGGCACCTCGCCGCTCACTTTCGAGCCGACGATCTTCATCAGCTCGTCGCCCGCGTACGGCGCGTGGCCGGTGAGCATCTCGAATACGACGGCGCCGAGCGCGTAAATGTCGGTGCGCGCATCCACCTCGGCGCCGTTGATCTGCTCGGGCGCGGCGTAGATGACCGTTCCGACGAACTGATAGGCGCCGGTCAGGCGCGTCTCGATCGAGGATTGCCGAAGGTTCGCGACGCCGAAGTCCACCAGCTTGTAGACCCGCTGCCCGGGCTCGTAGTCGTGCGCGACGATGTTGGCGGGTTTGAGGTCGCGGTGGACGACGCCCTGCGAATGCGCGAGCTGCAGGGCGGAACAGATCGGCGGGATGACGCGCTGAACATCGGCCAGCTCGAGCCGTCCGCGCAGCGCGATCTCTTCGCGAAGGCTGGGACCGCTGAGGAGTTCCATCACCAGGTAGGGATCGCTGCTCTCGGGCATGTCGAAGTCGAGAATCGACACGATGGACGGATGGCGAAGCCGCGCCGCGATCCGGCTCTCGCGAAGAAACCGTTCGCGCGACGCCAGGTCGGGCGCGTCCTGTCGCACGACCTTGATCGCCACGTCGTCGCCGAGGAGTGTCCGGCGAGCGCGATACACGGCGCCCATCCCGCCCTCGGCGAGCGGCGACAGGATCTCGTACCGGTTGTCGAGGATCACTCCAGGGGAGAGCACGAGGGCATTAAACCATAGCGGCACAGGTGCCTGTCGGCTTCCGGCTTCGGGCGTCCGGCTCTCGGCCTTGTCTGTAGCTTCTGCAAAAGCCTTGTGTTCGATGACGTGACGGGCATGCTCTTGCGATTGCCCAGGGCGCTGTCTTGACCCGAACGTCCAACCAACCCCCAGCAGGCCAAGAGCCCAGAGCCAAAAGCCGGAAGCCGGATACAGTCGCCTCTACTTGAAAATCCCCTTGATCTTCTTCCCCAACCCCGAGAAGAACCCCTCCACCGCTCGACGGACTCTCTGCTTGATGCTGCCCTGGTGCAGCGTGCAGAGCCGGCCTGGCGCGTCGTCGCCGTCCTTCAGGTACTCGACGTAGGTCGGGCATCCTTCGACCGGACGCTGATAGGAGACGGCGCACAGCTCCATCTCGTGCATCCCGGCCGGCACCTCGAACGCGCGGGCCGGACGCAGGCGCGCCGCG
>DASWVN010000334.1:0-65171 GCA_036401215.1 Vicinamibacterales bacterium
CCCGAGCCGCCGCCGCAGCAGCGCCGCCGTCCCCGGCGTGCAGAGATACGCCGCACTACCCGGCCGCGCATGATCGCCGTGCGCATGCGTGATGAGCGCCCGGTCCACCGGCTGCCAGGGGTCGACGAAGAACCCCCCAGCCGGGCAGAACAGCCCGTCCGCCGTTTCCTGCAGCACGCTTGTCAGTGTACCGCTGCACTGTTCGAGCGTTTGATGCGGCTCTGACGCTCGCGCGGCGTCATATCAGGGCCACAGTGGTCAAGTCACCGACTGGACTGGCGGGTCTGAAGCGCCGAAGGCATATCGGCCCGGCGGCGCCTCGGCCTGACGGCCGGAAAACTGCACCTCCGTCGCGTGCCTCACGATGCCCGCGTTCGCTGGGGTAGGCCGATCGCTTTGCCCTGATCAGGGTCGGCATTCGGGTTGGCCGCTGCGTCAGTGGCGAATCCCTGCGAACGCGGTCCGGGACGCCTGCGGTGCAGTTTTCGAACTGACCCGCCTCCGCCAAGGCTCCGGCGAGGCAGGCTGCAGCGGCCTGGCCGCATCGCGCCGCCGAGCCGACATGCCTTCGGCGCGCGACCCGCGTACACGATTCGATGTTCGGATAGAGCAGCGCGACAGGCGGAGTCATGTCAGGGCCACGGCACGATTCGGCCAGCCCGCTGCGGCCCGCGCCCGCGGCGAAGCGAAGGCGGGCCGTCTCGAAAAACGGTCTGCAGGCGCTCCCATCGGCGGAGGCGCCACTATCGTCCCAAGCGCTCGCACCACCTCGTTATCCAACCGATCCCTTACCGGCCTGCGGAATACCCCAGCCGGAGCCGCCATCGTCAGGCACGCGCCGAAAGACCGTTTTTCCGGGCGTAGGCCGAGGTGCCGAGGCCCTGATATGACTCCGTCCGAGCGGAGGAACGATCGGCCGGACTCCGATAGGCCCTCGGCACTTCAGACGAGGCCACTGCCGGGCGACGCCGTGTACCATAGCTGCACCGTGACGATTGCAGCCGCTTCGACCAACGAAGCGTTAGCCGGAGTACTCGAGAAGTTCTGGGGATATTCTTCGTTCCGTCCGCTCCAGCGCGAAGCGATGGACGCGATCCTCGCCGGACGTGATTCGGTGGTGGTGCTGCCGACAGGCGGCGGCAAGTCGCTCTGCTTTCAGGCGCCGGCGCTCGTGCGTGACGGGCTGGCGGTCGTCGTCTCGCCGCTCATTTCCCTCATGAAGGACCAGGTCGACACGCTCGTGGGCAACGGCGTGCCGGCGGCCTTCATCAACAGTACGCTGTCGGCCGAGGCCCGGCGGTCGGTTGCGCACGGCGTTCGCGAGGGGCGATATCGGCTCCTCTACGTCTCGCCGGAACGGCTGGTCGGTGAAGGCGGCGATGCGTTTCGATCGTGGCTGACGCAGTGCAACGTCAGCTTCATTGCCGTCGACGAGGCGCACTGCATCAGCCAGTGGGGACACGACTTCCGTCCCGAGTACCGGCAGCTCGCGGCGCTGCGGACCCAGTTTCCGAACGTCAGCCTGCATGCGTTCACCGCGACCGCGACCGCGCGCGTCCGGCGGGACATCTCGTCGCAGCTCGCGCTGCGGGATCCGATCGAGCTGGTCGGCTCGTTCGATCGCCCGAACCTCGTCTACCGGGTCCTCCCGCGAAACGTCCTCAAGAAGCAGCTGCAGGAGATCCTCGCCCGACACCACGGTGAAGGCGGGATCATCTACTGCACGTCGCGCCGCGAGGTCGAGGCGCTCGCGGCGTGGCTCTGCGAAACCGGCGTCCGCGCGCGTCCGTACCATGCCGGTCTGGACGATGGGGAACGGAGCCGGAACCAGGACGCGTTTCTCGAAGAAGAGATCGACGTCATCGTCGCGACGGTGGCGTTCGGGATGGGGATCGACCGGTCGGACGTTCGCTTCGTCGTGCATGCCGGCGCGCCGCAGTCGCTCGAGCACTATCAACAGGAGTCCGGCCGCGCCGGACGCGATGGTCTCGAGGCGGAGTGCGTGCTCATCTACTCGGCCGCCGACTTCATGAAGTGGCGGCTCATGCTCGAGCGCAACGGGGAACTGACCGAGAGCGCCCGGAAGCTGCTCCGGGACATCGAACGCTACGCCGGCAGCGTCGGCTGCCGCCATCGTCATCTCGTCGGCTACTTCGGCGAGCCCTACGAGCGCGATGATTGTGGCGCCTGCGACTTCTGCCTGGGTGAACTCGAGCCGGTGCACGATGCGGTGAACATCGCGCGCAAGGTCCTGTCGTGCGTCGCGCGCGTCGGGCAGCGGTTCGGAGCCGCGCACGTGGCGAGCGTTCTCTGCGGCAGCCAGAGCGAGCAGGTGACCTCGCGGCGGCATCACGAGCTGAGCACCTTCGGCCTTCTGAAGGACGCTGCCGTCCCCGAGGTGCGCGCCTACATCGAGCAGCTGATCGCGCAAGGGTTCCTCCGGCAGACCGACGACCAGTACCCCGTCCTGGCCTTGACGAACACCGGCGTCGAGTTGCTGAAGAACCCCGACGCCGCGCCGGGGCTCGCGCTCTCCCGTCAGCGGCGCGTGTCGCGCACGCGTGAGGAGCGGCGGTCTCGTGTCGAAGCGGAAGCATGGGAAGGTGTGGACCGCGAACTGTTCGAGCAGCTCCGCGCCGTCCGGATGCAGATCGCGCGCGCCCGCGGCGTGCCGCCTTACGTTATCTTCCACGATACGACGCTTCGCGACATGGCGCGCCTTCGCCCGCAGACGATCGAACAGATGCGCTCGGTCTATGGTGTCGGCGCGCGCAAGGCCGAGGATCTGGGAGAAGAGTTCCTGAAGGTGCTACGTTCCTCCTGAGCTGTGGCGCGGACTGAAGCCGCGCCCTACGAGTCACACGCGCGCGGACTCGACGCCGCGCCTTACGAGGCAAACGATATGGCTGCATATGTCATCGCTTACATCGATGTGAAGGACCCGGTTCGTTACGAGGACTACAAGAAGATGTCGCCGATCAGCATCGAGAAATTCGGCGGCCGCTTCATCGCTCGTGGCGCGGCGGTGGAAGTGCTGGAAGGGAACTGGCAACCGAAGCGTCTGGTGCTGGTCGAGTTCCCAACGATAGAAGCGGCCCGGGCGTGGCATGCGTCGGAGGACTACCGGCCCGCAAGAGAGCTGCGCCAGGCAACATCGAGTGGTGACCTGGTGGTCATCGACGGGGTGTAGGGATCAGGGATCAGGGATCAGGGAATAGGGATCAGGGAACAGGGAGCAGGAGCAGGGATATGACGCGCCGGCTGATCAGTTCGGGATCGACGTTCGAACGCGATATCGGCTACTCCCGCGCCGTCGTGGACGGCGAGTGGGTCTTCGTGTCCGGCACGACCGGCTACGATTACGAGACCATGACGCTGCGCGAGGGCATCGTCGAGCAGGCGGAGCAGGCGCTGCGCAATATCGAATCCGCGCTGACTCAGGCCGGGGCAAGCCTGCGCGAGGTCGTCCGCGTCACGTACATCGTGCCGAAGGCGGACGAGTTTCAGCAGTGCTGGCCGGTGCTGCGCAAATATTTCGGAGAGATCCGTCCTGCCGCGACGATGATCTCGGCAGGACTGGCGGATCCGGCAATGCGGATCGAGATCGAGGTCACCGCGCGGAAGGGGAGCGGAGGCTGATGTGACCGCGACCGTCTCGATCGCCACGGCGACACCCGACGATGCGGCGGCGGTGGCGGAGGTGCGGAATGCGGCAGCCGACGCGTTGACGCGCCTGCACGGGCAGGGGCACTGGTCCGGGTTCACCACGTCGCACGGCGTGCTCCGCGGCATCAACACCTCGCGCGTGCTCGTCGCGCGGTCCGGCCACAGGATCATCGGGACGCTGCGGCTCGCCACCAGACGTCCCTGGGCGATCGATCCGAGCTTTTTCGCCGACTCGAGGCGTCCCCTGTACCTCGTCGACATGGCGGTCACGCCATCGGCGCAACGGCAGGGGACCGGACGTGAACTGCTGAGAGCCGCCGTGAAGACGGCGGAGGAATGGAAGGCGGACGCGATCCGCCTCGATGCCTACGACCACGCCGCCGGCGCGGGCCCCTTCTACGAGAAGTGCGGGTTCAAGGAGGTTGGCCGCGCCACCTACCGCGGCGTGCCGTTGATCTATTATCAATTCCTGCTGTAGCGGCGTTGCCAGCGCCTGCCGGCAAAGGGGACCCATGATCACGCGCACGCGTTTCGCCGGCGGGATACTCACCCTTGTCGTGGCCGCGGCCGGCGCAGCGATCCTCGCGCAGGCGCCGCAGGATCCACAACGCCCCGTCTTCCGTACGGGAACCAGCCTCGTGAGGGTCGACGCGTATCCCTCGAAGGATGGCAGGATCATCGAGGGGCTCGCCGTGGAGGATTTCGAGATCTTCGAGGACGGGGTCCCGCAGAAGATCGAGTCCTTCCAGTTCATCCGCTACGAGGGCAACACGCCGTCGGGCGTGCGGCGCGACCCGAACTCGCAGCGTGACGCCTTCAACCTCGCGGCGGATCCGAACTACCGCATTTTCGTCATCTACCTCGACAACCTGCACGTGGACTTCACGGGCTCGCACGCCGTCCGTCAGCCGCTGATCAACTTCATGAACCGGGTTCTCGGGGTGAACGACCTGTTCGGCGTCCTGACGACGGCGCAGAGCGTCGACGACCTGATGCTGGGGCAGAGGACGGACTTCATCGAAGAGCAGTTGACGAAGTACTGGGACTGGGGGCGCGGCGCGCGCGTGCTCGAAGACGATCAAGACCTGATGATCGACGCATGCTTTACCGCGCGGAACACGCAGGTGCTGGAGGAGCTGACCCGGCGCCGCCGTTTGCACGAGGTGTTCAGCGACCTCGAGGGGATCATGGCGAAGCTCGCGGAAATTCGCGAGGAGCGCAAGAACATCCTGCTCGTGTCGGATGGCTGGCCGATTACCGGCCGCGCCGACTGGGTGCGCTCGATGATACAGCCGACGATCCCGCGCGTCGGCGTCACCGATGCCGGCAAGCTCACCATGGGGCGCACGCGCCAGGGGGAGGTCGATCCGGGGGCATGCGAAGAGTTTCTCAGGCTGGCGGACATCGACTTCAGAGAGCGATTCCGGGAGTTGCTGCAGCTCGCGCGGACGTCGAACGTGACCTTCTACAACATCAAGCCGAGTGGGCTTGTCGCGTGTGCGGGGCCGGCCTGCATGGATCGCGAGAACGAGCGGGTCGATTCGCTCCTCACGCTGGCCGGCCAGACCGACGGGATCGCCGTCGTGAACACCAACGACCTCCGTAGAGGAACTGAGCGGATCGGCGACGATCTTTCCGCGAGCTACATCCTCGGCTACTACCCGACGAACACGAAGGCGGACGGCCGCATTCGACGGATCACGGTACGGCTGAAGGGCTCCAGCGATGCCGTGCGCGCGCGGCGCGGGTATCGCGCGCCGACGGAAGAGGAGATGGCCAGTATGCGGGCGGCGACGGCTCCCTCTGCCGCACCAGCGGGGCCGTCACTCGCGGATGTCGCACTGACGGAGCTGAAACGTCTGCGTCCGGGCGCGCCTCTTCACTCGCGCGGCACGATCATCGGCGACGAGCTGGTGCTGACGATTGAGATCACCGCGCCCGAGATCGAAGCCGGCCGATGGAAGGGCGGCGGAGAAGTGCAGGTGATGCTGTCGGGGCCGTCTGGCGACGTCATCACGATGGCGAAAGGGCAGATCGATCCCGGCGCGCGGGCTGCCGTCATCCGCATCCCGATCGCGGATGCTCCGGGCCCGTTCAACGCGGCGATCCGGCTGCGAGGCACGGACGGTGATGCGCAGGACGAAGTCGGGATCGCGCGCACCATGGGACTCCTCGGGCGGCCGGTGCTCTATCGGCTCCAGACGCCCACGACGCCGAGACCGGCCGCATCCGTTCTGTTCCGGCGAACCGAGCGCATCCAGGTCCGCTGGCCGGTGCGTGCGCCGGTCGAATCGAGAGAGGTGAAGATCCTCGGCCGCGATGGCGTCCCGCTCGAACTGCCGGTCAACATGAAGGATCTTCAGGAGGCCGGTGTGAACTACGTGGTGGCCGACCTGAACCTCGCGCCGCTGACGCAAGGCGAGTACATCCTCGAGGCGACGGTGACGGCGGGAGGGAAATCGGAGTCGTCGTTGCTGGCGATCCGCGTGGGGAGGTAGGCGGGGCAACTCCAAACTGCAAACTCCAAACTACCAACTCCAAACTCCAAAGGTTGCTCGAGTGTGGCGTTTGGAGTTTGGAGTTTGAGGTTGACACCTATCGCTTCCGCCGTTCCATCTGCTCCAGCGTCCTCGGCCAATCCTCCCGCAGCAGCCGCGAGAGCGCGCGGTCGGAGAGGAGACGCCCTTCGGTCTGGCAGGTTGCGCAGTAGTTGCACTCGTTGGACGCGTAGACGATCCGCTGGATCGGCGAGCCGCAGACCGGACACGGCTTGCCGTAACGTCCATGCGCGGCCATGTCGTCGCGGAAGGCGGTGACCTTCTCCGGAAACCCCTCGCCGACTTCTTCACGCGTGCGCTCGATCCAGTCTTCGAGCGTTCTGATCGTCGCCTCGTGAAGGCGCGCGATTTCTTCTTCGGTGAGCTGCCGCGTCTGTTTCATCGGCGAAAGTTTCGCGGCGTGCAGGATCTCGTCCGAGTACGCGTTGCCGATGCCGCTGAAGATCGTGGGATCGGTCAGCGCCCGCTTCAGCGTGTGGTTCTCCCTCGTCAGGCGTTCGGCGAACGCCGGCAGCGTCGAGTCGAGCACCTCGAGCCCGCCACGCTCGAACTCCGAAAGGCCGGCCGCGCCGCGCACGAGATGAATGGATGCCTGCCGTTTCGCCCCTTGTTCGGTGAGCAGCAGCGTGCCTGTCGGGAAATCGAACGCCGCCAGCCCGGCCTTGCCCGGGATCGCGGCACCGCGCTCGCGCCAGCGCAGACGTCCCGCGATCATCAGGTGCAGGACGAGATACAGGTCCTCTTCGAACCCGAACACCAGCCGCTTGCCCATGCGTCGCAGCGTGTCGACGCGCTTGCCCTCGAACACGGACGGCGGCGGCTCGATCGAGCGGACGACGAACGGGTTCCCCAGGCGAAATCGTTCGAGCGCCTGCCCGAGCACCCGCGGCTCCAGCGCTTCGAGATAGACGACGACATCGGGCAACTCGGGCACGCTGGCAGTTTACTTGCTCCCGCCTTCGCCTAAGGCTTCGGCGCGGCAGGCCCCGCCTTCGCCGAAGGCTTCGGCGCGGCAGGGCCCGCCTTCGACGAAGGCTTCGGCGCGGCAGGCCCCGCCTTCGCCTAAGGCTTCGGCGCGGCAGGGCCCGCCTTTGCCGAAGGCTTCGGCGCGGCAGGGCGCGAGAGAAAAACAATGATTGAAGACCTCTGGTACAAGAACGCGATCATCTACTGCCTCGACGTCGAGAAGTACATCGACGCAAATGGCGATGGTGTCGGTGATTTCGACGGACTCACCCGCAAGCTCGACTATCTCGCCGGCCTCGGCGTCACGTGCCTCTGGCTGCAGCCGTTCTATCCCTCCCCGAACCTCGACAACGGCTACGACGTGTCGGACTTCTACGGCGTGCACCCCAGACACGGCACGCTGGGCACGTTCGTCGAGTTCATGAACCACGCCCAGCAGCTCGGAATGCGCGTCATCGTGGACCTCGTGGTCAATCACACGTCGAATCGGCACCCGTGGTTTCAGGCGGCGCGAAAGGATCCGGAGTCTCCGTACCGCGACTACTACGTCTGGTCGAAGAAGCGTCCGGCCGATCACGACAAGGGCATGGTCTTTCCCGGCGTGCAGAAAACGACGTGGACGAAGGATCCGGTCGCGGGCGAGTATTACTTCCACCGCTTCTACGAGTTCCAGCCGGATCTCAACACGATGAATCCGCGCGTCCGCGAGGAGATCTTTCGCATCATGGGGTTCTGGCTGCAGCTCGGTGTCTCGGGCTTCCGCCTGGACGCAGTCCCCTTTCTCATTTCGAACAAGGGCGCGAACGTGACGCCGAAGCTGGATTACGAGTTCCTGCACCAGATGCGGGACTTCCTCCAGTGGCGCCGGCGTGACGCCATCCTCCTCGCCGAAGCCAACGTCGTCCCGAAAGAAAGCCTTTCCTACTTCGGCACCCGCGGCGATCACCTGCAGCTGATGCTGAACTTCTGGGTGAACCAGCGGCTGTTCTACGCGATGGCGACCGGCGACATCCGTCCGCTCGTGAAGGCGCTGAGGGATACCTACGAGCGTCCGCATGCGGCGCAGTGGGTGAACTTCCTGCGCAGCCACGACGAACTGGATCTCGGACGGCTGACGGACCGGCAGCGGCAGCGGGTCTTCGACGCCTTCGCGCCCGAGAAGCACATGCAGTTGTACGAGCGGGGGATCCGGCGGCGGCTCGCGCCGATGCTCGACAACAACCGCGCGAGGCTGGAGCTGGCCTTCAGCCTGCTGTTCACGTTGCCGGGCACGCCGATGCTGCAGTTTGGCGACGAGATCGGGATCGGTGACGACCTGTCGCTGCCCGAGCGGGAGGCGGCGCGGACACCGATGCAGTGGTCCGCGCACCCGCACGGCGGCTTCTCACGCGCGAAGCGGACGGTGCGCCCTGTGATCTCGGATCCGATCTACGGCTACAAGCGGCTGAACGTGGAAGCGCAGCGGCGGGACCCGCACTCGCTTCTGAACTGGATGGAGCGCAAGATCCGCATGCGGCGGGAGTGCCCGGAGATCAGCTGGGGGGACTGGGAGATCGTCGACACGCCGGAATCGGGCGTGCTGATCATGCGCTACCAATACGACGGCCACTCGGTCCTCACCCTGCACAACTTCAGCGACAAGCCGCGCGCGCCGCGGCTCTCTCCGTCGGTTGCCGGGCACAGGATCCTGGTCGACCTGCTCGATCACAACGACAGCCGTGCCGACGAGGCGGGGTGGCACACCGTCCAGCTCCCGGGGTATGGGTATCGGTGGTACCGGCCCGGCGGGATCGACCCCACGGTCATCACCTGACGGTAAGCGCGACGCCCCCGGCGGGCGTAAGCCTGATAAGCTGATTCATTCCTGTTTCTGTCATTTACAAGCGCTCTTGTTGGAGGATGTGCGCCTATGCGTGCTCGTCGCCTGTTCGTTCCCGCTTTATTCATCGCCCTGCTGACGGCCGGTGCCGGCGCACAGCAGGCCCCGGCGCGCGGCGGCGCCGCTTCGATCAACCAGGACGACCTGAAGACCTGGCTGACGTACATCGCGTCAGACGAACTCCAGGGGCGCGCCACGTACACCGAGGGGCTCGGTATTGCCGCCGGCTACATCGCCTCGCACCTGGCGCAGTGGGGCGTGAAGCCCGCCGGTGACAACGGCACGTATCTGCAGGCGGTGAGGGTGCTCGGCGTCCGTACCACCAGCAACGCCTCCGTGACGGTCGAGGTCGGCGGACAGAGCCGCACGTTCAAGGACGGTGAAGGCATCACCTTCCCGCGCCAGATGGGCGGCAAGCAGACGATCGACGGCAGCCAGATCGCATTCGTCGGCTACGGCCTGGAGATCCCGGCGGCGGAGATCGACGACTACGCCGAAGGAGATCCGAAGGGCAAGGTGGTCGTCTACCTCGGTCCTCAGGGACCGGAGAACCTGCCCCAGGGGTCGAACCGGTTGCTGAGCGCCCGTGCGCGGAACGCGGCCGAGAAGGGCGCGGCTGCCGTGATCGGTCCTGTGTCCGGGTTCGGCGGGCGAGGAGGGGCTCGTGGCGGGGCGCAGGCTGGTGCCGTGACGGTGCCCGGCCGCGGCGCAGCCCCCGCGCAGCCGCCTGCTGGCGGACGTGGACGCGGCGCGCAGCCTGACAACGGCGATTTCACGACCGTCCAGCGCTACGACCGCCTGATCACGCCGCAACTCACCGCCGACGACGAGTTCTTCGAGTTCCTGTTCAGCGG
Source organism: Vicinamibacterales bacterium (assembly GCA_036401215.1). Taxonomy (GTDB): domain Bacteria; phylum Acidobacteriota; class Vicinamibacteria; order Vicinamibacterales; family 2-12-FULL-66-21; genus JACDCA01. The sequence continues at coordinate 9,924 of DASWVN010000334.1, forward strand.
CTCCGACGTGAAGTACGCGGAGCTGAAGGAGATGGCCGCGAAGCGTCAGCCGCTCCCGCGCTTCCCGCTGAAGGGCGTCAAGCTGACGATCAACGTGGACGCCGATTATCAGGTCGTCCGCACCCGCCTCACCAACAACGTCGTGGGCATCGTCGAGGGCACGGACCCGGCGCTGAAGGACACCTACGTAGCCTACGGCGCTCACTACGATCACACGGGCTTCCGCGAAACCGCCAAGCCTGGTGAAGACGCGATCAACAATGGCGCCGACGACGATGGCTCGGGCACGGTCGCGATCATGTCCATCGCGCGCGCATTCGCGCAGGGGCCGAAGCCGAAGCGCTCGATCCTCTTCGTCTGGCACGCCGGCGAGGAGAGCGGACTGCTCGGCTCGCGCTACATGGCCGACTATCCCGTGGTTGGCGACATCGACAAGATCGTCACGCAGCTGAACATGGACATGGTCGGGCGCAACTCGGACGATGATCCGGCGAACGCGAACCACGTGTTCATCGTGGGATCGGACCGCATCAGCACCGAGCTGCACAACATCAACGAGGATGCGAACAGCGCGATGCCGAAGCCGCTGACGCTGGATTACTCGATGAACGACCCGGCGGATCCGCAGTCGATCTACACGCGCAGCGACCACTACAGCTATGCGGCGAAGGGGATCCCGATCGTTTTCTACTTCACCGGGCTGCACCCCGACTACCACCGGCCGAGCGACACGGTCGACAAGATCGTCTTCGACAAGATCCAGCGGATCGCGCAGCTGGCGTATGGAACCGGCTGGCGAGTGGCAAATTCCGACAAGGCCCCGGTGAAAGACAACCAGGGGCCGCGGGCCGGAAAGGGCTTCAAGGGGAAGCTGCCGGTGAAGTGACCCGGCAGCGTGTCAATGTCGTCCGCCGTCGCCAAGGCTACGGCGAGGTCCACCAGATCGCTCCGCGTAGAGGCGGAAATGCTGAATGCCGAATGAGGACATCGGAGCCTGATTCGGCATTCAGCGACGCTTCTACTCCTGTCGAACCAACTGGCCGCGGACGGCGCCCGTCGGGTTCGCGGCGGTGTGAGCGTTGAAGTAAAGAGGCGCACTCCTGACGCGGCAAGCGGCATGCCCCGGGAGACTGTTGAATTTTCAAGAAAAGGCGATGCTCGTCTGTGGCGGAGCTTACCCTTCCGGTAAAGGCGCTTACGGGGGGGGGAAATCCCCTAGCGTGGGATTTGATATCCTCCTGACCTCGGATGAAGGCCGCATTTCTCCTCGTAACCGCTGCGCTGCTGGTGGGGTTCGACGCCCCGCTCGCTCCCTCGTCCGGGTCGCAGGACCGTCCGCCTGAATTCGTGCTCGGCGTTCTGCGCGCCGACGGGATCGTAACTCCATTCGCCACGTTCGATGGTCGACGATGGCGGGCACGATGGCCTGACCGCGTACGGAACATCGATCTGCCGATCTCGCTCGAGGACGTGCCGGAGAACTGGTGGGGTGTCGAGCCGCCGCCCCGGACGATGACCATCTGGCGTGACGGTCAGACGCGTGGGACGGTCACCCTGGGCAATCCCACGATGACGCGCCCCATGTGCGAACCACGGATCGCGTTGAAGAGCGACTACGAGCCGGCGCCGACAGCGCCGCCCCCGTTCGAACGGCCGTATCCGAAAGAAGGCCTGGTGATCAGCGCCGACGTTCCGCTCGAGCCGATCGCGTCGGTGGAGCGGGGAAGCGCGGAGTGGAACCGGGCCATCATCCTCATCACCGAGGAGTTCAATCGCCGGGAGAACGCGGCCGCGCGTGCGTTCACGTCGTGGGTCCATCCCTACAACGAGCGCCAGCGCAAGGCCATCCCCATCACGTTGGAAGCGCTCTACCGCTCGCCGACCGAGGATCCGGAGTGGACGGCGTACTACGTGGAGGCCGTCCGGCAGTATCCGTCCGGACCGTGGGACAAGGATGACTGCGGGCTCACAACGTTCGTGCAGGGCTGGCTGATGGTCGGCCCCAGAAACCAGGCGCGCGTGCGGCTGTCGGCGAATGTCGCGTACTGCGATCGCAAGGGCGCCAGCTACATGCTGCCCTGGGCGCTGTTCCGCGCCCGTGACAAGGTGTACTGGATCTTCCAGTTCTCGGGCTTCGAAGAGGAGTGGTACGAAGTCGCCGAACCGAAGCGCGGCGGCGTGACGTCTCACGTGGCCTATCGAGTCGGTTTCTGCCCCGGCGCGCCGTGATTCGGCCTTCCGGGGAACCCCGAACTCCGAACTCAGAACTCCGAACTCCGAACTCCGAACCCCGAACCCCGAACCCGGAACCCGGAACCCAGAACCCAGAACCCAGAACCCGGAACCCGGAACCCGGAACCCGGAACCCGGAACCCGGTACCCAGAACCCGGAACCCGCTGGAACCCCCTGGAACCCTCGAGAACCCCTGGAACCCGCTGGAACCCCCGCCGAGCGACAGCGAGGCGGTACGTGTAGACTGGAAAACTCCTTTCAGATGCCCGACACCGAGACCACCCGCGCGAGCGCCGCGGCGAAGCTGTGTGCGCTGATCGTGTTGCTGCTCCTCGTGCCATTCGGGTTGCGGGCGCTGAACGCGCGATTTGCGCCTGACGGGATTCCGGAATCGTATCTGCCGGCGCTCGAAGGTCCGCGCGTTCGCGGCCCGTTCGTGGCGGAGCCGCTGGAGCAGCTCGCGGAACTGGATCCCGCCTACGTGGTGATCGGCGACTCGATGGCCGGGACGCGCATCCACACCACGCGTCTCTCGGAACTCACCGGCGAGACGGCGGCGCCGCTGCTGCAGGCCGGATCCGGGTCCGCCTACTGGTATCTCGCTTTGAAGAACTGGGTGATCGCCAGCGGGGTCCGGCCGAAGGTCGTCTTCATCTTCTTTCGCGACACGAACCTGACCGACGTGATGTTTCGTCTGGACGAAGGATTCCGCTGGAGCATCGATCGCGTGGCGGGTGATGAAGAGCCGGCGCTGAACGCCGTGATCGCGGCGCGCACCGGGGCCATGCGTTTCCGGGCGCGGTCGGGTTTCGATCGCGGTTACGGTGCGGATCGCGCACGGCTCTGGCTGCTCGAGGGGCTGCCCGATCGACTGGCTCGCGCGCTCGAACCGAGCCGCCGCCGCCGGCGTGCCTTCATCACCGACATGAACTCCCGGTTCGACTTCATGCACGTGCGTCCGTTCGAAACGGCCGATTATTCGGGGGCGGCGGATCGCGACGCGAACTTCGACTACTACGTGGGCCGCTCGGTGCTCCCGCTGATGCTCGACGAGGCGGCGCGCGCGGGGATCACCTTGTGCTTCGTCCGCGTCCAGCGCCGCCCGGTGGACGGCAAGCCGCCGTATCAATCGCCCGCGCTCCAGAAGTACATCCTTGACCTGCGCGCGTACCTCGAAGAGCACGGCGCGATCTTTCACGACGACACGGGTGATCCGAACCTGCCGCTCGAGATGTACGAGGACGGCGACCACGTCAACGAAGAGTGGCGGGTCTACTACACCGAGAACCTGTACGAGCGTCTGCGCGCCCGCCTCCCGTGATCTTCCACTCGCTCGATTTCGTCGCCTTCTTCATCGCCGTGACGGCGGTCTACTGGCGCCTGCCGCATCGCGGGCAGAACCTCCTGCTGCTCGGCGCGAGCTACTACTTCTACGGATACGTGCACCCGTGGTTCCTGATCCTGATCGCGGCGTCGACGATCGTCGATTTCTACGCGGCCATCGGGATGGAACGCTGGCCTCACCGGCGCAAGCCGCTCCTGTTGCTGAGCATCGGCTCGAATCTCGGGATGCTTGCGTTTTTCAAGTATTTCAACTTCTTCGCGGAGAACGTCGGGGCCGTGCTGTCGCTCGCGGGGCTCGAGACCAATCCCGTCGTGCTCCGGGTGGTGCTGCCGGTCGGGATCTCGTTCTACACGTTCCAGACCCTGAGTTACACGATCGACGTGTATCGCGGCCAGATGCGCGCGCGCACGGGCCTGGTCGACTTCGCCGTCTTCGTGTCGCTGTTTCCCCAGCTCGTGGCCGGCCCGATCGTGCGTGCGTCCTACCTCTTACCGCAGGTCGAGGCACGGCGCGCGTTCTCGATCAACGCGGCGCGGACCGGGCTGCTCAAGATCTGCTGGGGCTACTTCAAGAAGCTGGTGATTGCCGACAACGTCGGCGTCATCGCCAACAAGGTGTTCGCGCTCGCGGATCCGACGTTTCCGATTCTCTGGGCGGGCGTATTTGCGTTCGCGATCCAGATCTACGCCGATTTCTCCGCCTATACCGATATCGCGCGGGGCACGGCCCGCTGGCTCGGGTTCGAGCTGCCCGAGAACTTCGACCATCCATATCTCGCGCGCAGCCCGTCGGACTTCTGGCGGCGCTGGCACATCTCCCTCTCGACCTGGTTCCGCGATTACGTCTACGTTCCGCTCGGCGGATCGCGGCAGGGGGAGCTGAAGTGGGCGAGGAACATCCTGATCACGTTCCTGCTCTCGGGGCTGTGGCACGGCGCGAGCTGGAACTACGTGCTCTGGGGCCTCTATCACGGCCTCCTGCTGATCGCGACGCGTGCGCGCGCGATGATGAAGCCGCTGCGCGTCGAGACCGGTGTGGCCGCCCGCGCCGCCGGTGACGCACCGTCGCGCTGGCCGCAGCTCCGGCACGTCCGTCCGCTCATCGTCGTACTGGAGACGTCAGGGATGTTCGTGCTGACGCTGATCGGATGGCTGATCTTCCGCGAAACCGAGCTGGCCGCGCTCGTGCGGGACTTCACGCTCTCGCCGTTCGACGCTCCGGCGCTCGACTATCGGATCGCGCTGTATCTCTTTCTGCTCGCCCTGATCTATTCGCTTCCGCTCTGGGTGCAGAGCATCTGGATGGAAGCCGGACGTGACGAGCGCGGCGCGCGCGAGGAGGAGCGGCTCCACGCGACCTGGCCCCAGGTCGCCCTTCAGGGCGGTGCGTGTGGCGTGGCCCTGGCCGCCGTGCTGGTCTTCCGCAGCACGACGTCCCTCGATTTCATCTACTTCCAGTTCTAGGACTCTCGCGGGGTCAGATACCGGCGACAGCCGCTGCCTGCTGCCGTCCAGCCTCGAGCTGATTCGGGGCAGCGACACGGGCCAAACGGCTGCGGCACGAAAAACACTAAGAACACGAAGGGCACGAAGAAAGAACACAACATGTTTGGTTTTCTAACCAGTAGAAGCGTTGTGGCCTTCTTCGTGTTCGTCGTGTTCTTTGTGGCCGTAGTGATCGAGAAGCCGTCGGCGCGTCGAGCGGGCGGCGAGCCAGCCGGGTCACGGGCCGACGGCTCTTGGGCACGAAGAACACGAAGGGCACGAAGAACGAACACAACGTGTGTGGTTTTCCAAACCAGTAGAAGCGTTGTGGCCTTCTTCGTGTTCGTGGTGTTCTTTGTGGCCGTAGTGATCGAGAAGCCGTCGGCGCGTCGCGCGGGCGGCGAGCCAGCCGGGCAGCCTCGCCTTGCAGGAGGGGCTGTCGCTGAAATCAGCTCAGAAAGCGGTCACGTGCCGCTGACAGGAACCGACGGCAGGCTCGTGGGCGCCCGGCGCCTTACTTCACCTCGATCCTGGCCCAGTCCCAACCTTCGAGGCCCTTCGAGTTCACCGCCTTCACCGAGATCACCATCCCGGGCTTCACGTTGGGAACCGAAGCGGACGGGGTCGTCACCTCGAGCTGCTGCGCTTCGGGGTTGTTCGGCGGACCGTAGGCGACGATGTAGCCGGTGACTCCCTTTTCGGGGCTGGGCTTCCACGAAATCTGGGCGGTGCCGTTGGCGAAGCGGTCGAGCGTCAGGTCCGTGAGGCGCGACGGGCTCGACGCCAGCATCATCAGCGTCGCCGCGGTGGTCTTTGCCACCTCCGTGACCAGGCGATGGTTGATCGTTTCGAGCAGATCGTGCGACTGGTGGTAGTGCGGATTGCCGAGGACCGGATACGAGCCGATCCCGCCGACGATGTCACCGTAGGCCTCGTAGTAGGCCGCCGCATCGGTGCTCTTGTAATAGAGCGCGTCGTAGGTGATCAGGTCGGTGAAGTGCATCGCGGCGCCGTGCTGGATGTCGCGGATGCCGGCGTTCGAGTAGCGGATCGTGTTGTCGAGTCGATGATCGTTGGCCCACCCGATCATGTCATTGTTCAGCGCCCCGACGATGTTGATCTTGTTGGCGACCGCCTGGCGGACGAACTCGCGGCTGCCGAGCAGGCCCGCTTCCTCACCCGTGAACGAGGCGAAGATGATCGTCGCCGGCTGCGGATGGTTGGCAAGGATCCGCGCGGTCTCGAGCAGCGCTGCCGTTCCCGACGAGTCGTCGTCGGCGCCGGGACCGGCGGCGACGGAGTCATAGTGGCTGCTGACCACGTACACCAGTTCCGGATTCGTCGTGCCCTTCAACGTGGCGAGCACGTTGGCGGTCTGGCCGCCGAGCGCGCCGCGTCCGGCGAACCACTGGTACTCGGGTGTGTATCCGAACGAGGTGTACGTCTTGAACAGGTACTCGCCGGCGAGCTTGTTGCCCGGCTGCGTGATGTGCTTCGAGTCGAAGTCGAACAGCGCTTTCTCGTAGCTGTATACGCGCCCGACCGACGCTTCGGCCACCACCTTCCGCACGTCGGCCGCGATCGGCGCGAACATCCTCTCCGTTTTTGACCGGAGCGTCTGTTCGGCGGTGAGGTTGCTCTTGACCCGGGCCCTCAACTCATCGCGCGTGACCTTCTTTGACAGGTCCATCAGGTAGACGCCGCGTTCGACCGAGACGGTGTCGCCATCGCGTTCCGCCACGATCAGCAGCTTCTGGCCGTCCGCGCTGGGGACCCACACGTACTCCGGCGCGATCGTGCGGACGGTGTTGTTGTGGAACAACCGCATGCGCTTCCCGGTGTTGAGGTCGTAGAGGTGCGACCGGCGATGCCGGCCTTCGCCCATCGCGCTGAGCAGCAGATCGTTCCGGAGGAAGCGCGGGAACAGGTCGTGCTGGATCTCACGCGTGACGCGCAACTCCTCCTTGCCGTCCCGGGTGATCACGTGAATCTCCCAGTCTTCCCTGGGCATGATCTGGAAGGCGAGCCGGGTCCCGTCTGGCGAGAAAGCCGGGCTGTCGAGACGATCCGTCCCGGTGCGCACGACCGCCGCATCCGCCGGATTGGCGACGGGTGCGACCAGCAGCCGGTTCTCGTTACCGGATCGCGCAATGAAGGCGAGCGAGGCGCCGTCGGCGGAGAACGCCGGTGCGGATCCTTCGACGGTGGTCGTCTTTCCGTCAGCGAGCGTCAGCACGCGGAAGCTCTGGGATCCTCCGCCGCCGCGTCCGCCACGTGCGCCGCGTCCGCCGCCCGTCCGGGCGGTGAAGATCAGCGCCGTCCCCTGGGTGTTCACAGTGCCGAGGGCCTTGTCCCCTTCGTCGCTCGTGAGCGCCACCGGCGCCGTACCCGGGCTGACCGAGTAGAGCTGCGTCGGCCCAGGCTGCGAAGTCACACCCGCGAACACGATCCCGTGCGCCGTGAAAGCAAGCCCGGTCAGGCGAAGGCCGCCCGTGTCGAGTTCGGTTTCCTGTCCGGAGGCGAGATCTCTGACGACGAGCCGTGATCCGGCTGCCACCAGGTTGTTCAGCGCGATCGTGCGCTGCCCGCGCTCCTCCGGTGTCGCGGCGCTCACCGCCGCCGCGGCCTGGTCGATCGCGGGCGACGACGGGAGGCGGACGTAGGCGAGTTTCGTGCTGTCGGGAGAGAAGGACGCCCGGTAACCGGTGAGCGTGGCGATCGGCTTCGCCGGCGCCGCGGTGTTCATCAGGCGGATCGTGCGCTTCGGAACGGCGCCGGTCTCGTACACGATGAATCGCCCGTCTGGCGAGAACTGCGGAGCGTCACCGTCGGTGGTGAGCTCGATGGTCTGGAAAAGTTCTCCCGTCTGCAGGGCGATGGTTTCGAGGGCCTCCTCGGTGGGATTGCCATCGAGGATCTGCAGGTAGGTGGTGAGCGCGGATACGTAATCGCCCCGGTCCCACGCAAACGCCGCCGCGTCGAGCGGCGTGTCGCTCGACCGGCCGGCCAGCGGCACCCAGAGGACCGCGACGGCCGCGGCTGCCAGAATCGTGTGTCTCATCCGTAAATCCTATAAGGCGCACGTCCTAACTTCCAACTGGCGCTCCAGGAATGGGGGATGGGGAACGAGGGATGGGGGATGGGGAATGGGGGATGGGGAATGGGGGATGGGGGATGGGGAAGGGGAATGGGGGATGGGGGATGGGGATGGAATCGGGAACTGGGACTTTGGCGCGAAACAGAAAACGCCAGGCCCGGGATCGCCCGGAGCCTGGCGTTCGTGATCGTTGGCCTCAGGCCTTGACCCTTTCGTCCTTGGCTCTTTGGCCTTTGGTCTTTGGCCTTTGGTCTTTGGTCTTTGGTCTTTGGCCTTTGGTCTTTGGTCTTTGGTCTTTGGTCTTTGGCCTTTGGTCTTTGGCCTTTGGTCTTTGGCCTTTGGCCTTTGGTCTTTGGCCTTTGGCCTTTGGTCTTTGGCCTTTGGTCTTTGGTCTTTGGTCTTTGGCCTTTGGTCTTTGGCCTTTGGTCTTTGGCCTTTGGCCCTTGGCCTTTGGCCTTTGGCTCTTTGGCCTTTGGCCCTTGGCTCTTTGGCCTTTGACCCGTGGCTAGCGTCGGTCGATCGCCACCTTCAGAGCCGCCCAGTGCGTGCGGAGCTGTTCGACCTGGGCCTTCGTGAGCGTCAGCCCGCCGCTTTCGTCCTGCATCTGGAGCAGCGCTTCGATCGCCGCGACATGACGCATCACTTCGGCATTACTCCCCGGCTGTTCCCCCGTCGTCGGCTCCGGCGGTGTCGTGCTCGGCGGTGTCGTGCTCGGCGGTGTCGTGCTCGGCGGAGTCGTCATCGGCGGGTTCGTCGCCGGCGGCGTGGTTGCGGGCGGTGCTCCGGTCGGCGGCGTCGTAGCCGGAGGTGCGTTCGGATCCGTCGCCATCGGGTCGGTCCGGGTCATCGCGCCCGCGGCGCCGCCGGCAGCGCGCTCGAACTGTTTCAGCTGACTGCGGAGTTCCACCAGCTTCGTGCGGATCGCGGGGTCGAGTCCTTCGATCCCCCCGCCACCGGTCGTGCCCACCGCTCCTGCCGTACCCGACGGATCCGGCGTCCCGATGTCCGGCCCGATCAGCGTATTCAGGTTGGCGGTGACCTTCGCGTACGAGGCGCGCCAGTCGTTCTGCGCCGTGATCAGTTCGTTGAAGTTCGAGATGAGCTGCGAGACCTGCGCCCGCGCCTCGTCGGTGAGCTGTGAAGCTTCCGGAAGCTGGGTGAGGGCGCTCAGCGTATTTCGGGCGTCGGTCAGATGCCGGCGCGCCGTCTGCTCGTCGGGTTGCGTCTGCTGCTGCTGCGGCGGCATGGTCTGCTGCGGCGGCTGCTGCGTCGGTTGTGCCGGTGGCTGGGTAGCCGGCGGTTGTGTAGCCGGCGGTTGCGACGGTGGGGTCTGCGACGCGCCAGCAACCGGCGTCATCAGCAGCGCCGCGGCCATCGCGGCCAGCGTCGTGGTCTTCTTGAATCCGTGCATGTGCCTGCTCCTCCCATGAGCCGACGATTTCTCGTCATCAGGCATTCGAGCAAGCAAGGTGCCACGGTGTGGGGCGGTCTGGCGGCGTGTTTGACCGGTAGAGGTGTCTTGTTCAGGCGTAAAAAATTTTCACTGGTTCGTGATTGACGCTCGATCTCAGGGCTTGCGGACCTCGACGGCCGTGGATCTGGCCTTCTGCCGATCCGCCTGGCGCTGCCGGATGACCTCGATCACCATCGGCATCACCGACACCAGAACGATGCCGACCACGACCAGTTCGAAGTTTTCCTGCACGATCGGGATCGCGCCGAACATGTAGCCGGCCCCAACGCAGATGAGGACCCAGAGCGCGCCCCCGAGCACGTTGTAGAAGGCGAACTTCGAATACGTCATGGAGCCGGCGCCGGCCACGAAGGGAATGAACGTGCGGACGATGGGGACGAACCGCGCGAGCACCACGGCTTTTCCACCGTGCTTCTCGAAGAATTCGTGCGTCCGTTCGAGATGTCGCGGGTTCAGCAGCCGCTCGAAGCGGCCGCGGCGCCCGTCCGGCCGGAACACCCGCGGACCGATGTAACGGCCGACGTGGTAATTGACCGCATCGCCGAGGACCGCGGCGACAAACAGCAGGATCATCACCGCTCGAACGTCGAGCATGCCCGTGCCGGCCAGCGCGCCGGCCGCAAACAAAAGCGAATCACCCGGGAGAAACGGGGTGACCACCAGCCCGGTCTCCGCAAAGATGATCGCGAAGAGAAGACCGTAGACGAGACGCCCGTGGGCCTGGACGAACTCGGCGAGATGCGCGTCGACGTTCAGAAAGAGATCGATGATTTCGTGCATGCAAAGGAAGGAGTGTACTACGCCCTCCCTGACATCGCCTCTTTATCCCTTCTCGAAGAGGTCGGCGAACTTCCGCCGCTGCTCCAGACTCCCCAGCATCAGGAGCGTTGCCCCCGGCGCCAGTACGGTTTCTCCGGTCAACTGGGTCACCAGCTGCGCATCGTGTTCGACGGCCACGACGCTCATGCCCGTTCCGGACCCGATGCCCGACTGCGACAGCCGCTTGCCCTGCAGCGGCTTCGGGACGGCAATCGAGAACAGCTCGACACCTTCTCCCAAAACAACGAGTTCATAGCCGCGGAGGAGCGAGATGACCGCCTCGACTCCGAGCGTCGTGTAGCTGAGGACGAAGTCGGCGCCGGCTCGATGGATCGCCTCGACGTTCCGCTCGTGCGTGATCCGGCTGACGATGCGCACCGCGGGATTGAGCCGCCGGCAATACACCGCCAGGTAGATGTTCATCGCGTCGTCGTTGGTCGTGAGCAGGACCGACGCGACGTCGTGGATGCCGGCGCGCTCGATCGTTCGCCGGTCGGCGGCATCGCCGACGAACGTGGTGACACCCGGTTCGCGGAGCATCTCGAGCGCGGCGTCGTGCCGGTCGATGGCGTGGACGGGGACCCGCTTCCGCCGCAGTGCCCGTGTGGCCGCCTGCCCCACCTTGCCGCCGCCGATGATGAGCACCGGCGCGGGCGTGCCGGCATGTTCGCTGCGCATCATCGCGTTCAAGGCGACGATCTGGCTCTCGATCCCGGCGACGACGATCACGCCGTCGGACTGAATGGTCGAATCGGGAAAGGCCGGCTGGAGCTTGCCCCGTTCCCACAGCCCGACGACACTCACGCCGGTGCGCTCGCGCAGGCGCGTGTCGCGCACCGTCTGGCCGGCCAGCACCGTATCGCGCGCGGGCAGTTCGGCGATCTGCAGGCCGCGATACGCGCCGATGACGTGCGCTTCGCTCCCGCCGATGTCGACGCGGTTGGCGAGGTACTCCCCGAGCTGCTGTTTGAGCGGAAGCACGTGGGTGGCGCCGCTCAACTCGAGAATGTCGACCGAGTCTTCCTCCTCGGCGATGGCGGCGATCGGAATGTGGGGCGCGACTTCACGCGCCGTGATGGTGATGTTCGTGTTCGCGGTGTCCTCGCAGTTGGCGAGCAGCATGCGGGCCTGCCGCGCGTTGACGCGTTCGTAGGTCGCGCCGTTGTCGTTGTCGCCGGTGATGACCGACAGGCCTTCGCCGACGAGGCGTGCCGCCGCGGCCGGATCCGGTTCGATGACGAAGTAGGGGATGTTCTCGCTCTTCAGGCGCTCGATCAGCGAGATCGCGATCGAATCGTGTTCGGTCAGGATCACGTGGCCGCGCGTGTCGGCCGGCACTTCGCGTGGGGCGCGCAGGCGGACGCGCGCCTCGAGCCAGGGGGCGTAGAAGAGGCTGATGAAGAGAAACGGCAGCATCACGAGCAGCAGCACCACGCCCGAGAGCAGCACGACGATGCTGAAGAGCCGTCCGATGTCGCTGGTGAAGGTGATGTCGCCGAACCCGAGCGTCGTCATCACGACGAGCGTCCAGTAGAACCCGGTGATCCAGGAGTGTTCTTCCCCTTCGACCCGTCCTTTGATGACGTGAAAGAGGATCGCGTAGACCGTGATCAGCGCCCCGAGCAGCAGGATGTACTTGAGCAGCGACCGCAGGTTGGCGCGCGCGGTCCGGTCGCCAACGAGGTAGGCCAACTGGCTGGCAGCGAATTTCATTGCGCTGCGGATTGTAGTGTCATTCGTAGTCCATCCTGTCCGCGCTGCCATGCGCGCGGCGCATGGGTGCGATGAAAAAACGATGCTCGTGTTCGGCGGCCGGCGTCCGTATCATCCTCCCATGCTTGGCACCGAGAACACCCTCACCCGTTCGCTGACCGTGGTCCTGTCGGAAGATGAATGGCGCGCGCTCCGTGACGCCGAGCCCGACGCCGTCGGCTGGCTCCAGCGGCAGGTTCGCGACCGCCTGTCGGCGGGCCGGGCCGGCGCCGATGCTCCCGAGCCGGCATTAGAGTACTCGGTCGAAGACGAGTACTGATCGTCATCATCGCGGCGGCGCCAGCTTCAGGCGAGGCATCGTCCGCCTGAGCGCCTCGAACATCTGCTGGACGACGCGGGGCACGCGTGCGCCGCGGACGTAGACCCAGCCGGTTTCGCGGACGAGCGTGATCCCCTCGATCCGCTTGATGCGCAGCATGCCGCTGCGGGCCTCTCGCGCGAGCGCCTGGTAGGGGAGGATCGTCAGGCCGAGACCGGTCGACGCGAACGCCTTCAGGATCTCGACGTTCTCCGTTTCGAGCACGACCCGCGGCCGGATGCCGTGGGCCTCGAACATCCCGTCGATCACGCGGCGCGTGCTCGAGCCGCGTTCGAACAAGACCCAGGACTGGTTGACGAGATCCGCTGGCGAGATCCGCCGGCGCGCGGCGAGCTTGTGCGACGGCGGCAGCACCAGGAGCAGCTCCTCCCGCATGACCGGGACCTGGGTGAGGTCCGCACCCTCGACCGGCAGCGTGAGCAGCCCGATGTCGAGGGCGCCGCTCCGCAGCCGTTCGAGCAGTTGCGCGGTGGGGCCGGTCGTGAGCTTGACGTCGATCCGCGGCTGCCGCTTGCGGTACTCCTTCAGCAGCGGCGGAAAGACGTGGAGGCAGACGGTCATGCCGCCGCCGAGGTGCAGCGTGCCGGCGGGCGCCTGCTGGTGGTCGCGAATGCCTGCCGTGGTGTCGCTGATGTCGGTGAGGACGCGACGGCTCAGATCGAACAGCGCCTGGCCCGCGGTGGTGAGGCGTACCCGGCGCCCGAGCCGCAGGAAGACGGGCTCTCCGAGTTCCTCCTCGAGCAGCAGCACCTGCCGGCTGACCGCCGACTGCGAGACGTTCAGCACGCGGGCGGCGGCCGTGAACGAGCCTTTCTCCGCCACGGTCCTGACGATCTCGAGCTGCCGCAGATCCATCAGGAGATGTTAGTTCAAGCGGCAGGGCACCTCGGCTGGTGTGGTATCGTCTCCACACACGTCTCCAGGAACGACCATGTCCCACCGAGTTGTTGCCGCAGTCACGTTGGGCCAATCGCCTCGCGCCGACATCCTCGATGAGATGCGGGCGCTCGTCCCGGACGTCAACTGGATCGAGCAGGGAGCGCTCGATGGCCTCGAGGAACCGGAACTCGCCCGCCTCGTCCCGCAGCTTGGAGAGTTTCCACTCGTCACGCGCGTGCGGGCCGGACGGCCCATCGTGGTGGGCGATGTCGCCATCCGCCCCTTGCTCCAGCGCGCGATCGACCGCGTGGCGGCCGATGCGGATCTGGCGGTCGTTCTCTGCTCGACGCCGGTCTCGCTCCAGACCCGCCTTCCGCTTCTGTACCCGGATCGACTGCTGAGCGCCACGGTCGCTTCCCTGGCGTCGAGCAATCTGGTCGCGGTCGTCACGCCACGCGCCGATCAGGTCCGCACGCAGCGCGACCGCTGGCAGCGCCTCGGGTTGCGCAGCGTCGTCCTCCACGCCTCGCCGTTCGGTGACGTCGATTACGAGAGTATCGGGTGGCGTGCCCGCAAGGCTGGCGCGTCGCTGATCGTGCTGGACTGCTTCTCGTACTCGGGTGAGGTCAAGGCGCGACTCGAGGAAGCCTCCGGTCTGCCGACCATTCTGGCTCGCTCGATCGTCGCCAGCATCGCCGGAGAGCTTGCCAGGCCGGCGACTCGTGGAAGCCGGCGCGAGCAGGCCGTCACCGTGCCGCGGACGGTGACGCAGCGACCGGCCGGGGCAGCCGCGGTGGTGCGCTCGTTCCCGGCGCCAGTACGGCGTTCGACGAAAGGGGTCGACACACTCGCCGATCACCTCCGCGCGCACTACGCGCTGGGGCTGATCGGTCCGGGAGACCGGATTCCGTCCGTCCGCAGGCTCGCCCGGCAACTTCGTATCTCTCCCACCACGGTTGCGGACTGGTATCGCCAGCTCCACGCCGAAGGCGTCCTCACGTCGAAGAAGGGCAGCGGCACGTATCTGAAGTCGTTCGCGATGGACCACGTGCTGCGCGCCGGGAATGCGCCGGCCATCGATCTCGTCAACGGCCTCGTTCAACACTTTCGCCTGATCGGACTCTCACTGCGCGATGCGGCCGATCTGCTCGCCGTCCTGTCCGACGGCCGCCACGTGCGCATGAAGGCCGGCTGTCTCATGCCGCTCGAGCTGTTCGAGTCGGTGTTCGCGAGCGCCGATGCGCGCCTGGGCTTTGCGTTTCCGAGAACGTTCCTCAGTCCGTTCCGGACCTACCCGCAGCTCCGGCGACAACTGTCGGCAGATCCATCCGTCCGCACGATCCTGACGACGCACCTGCACTATGCGATCGCCGAGCGTCTGGCGACAGATCTCCGGCTCGGAATGCTGGTCCTGCAACTCGACACCCGCACCGCCAACATCCTCGCCGGACGGCCGCGCACACGCCGGCACGTGATCCTGCGGGATCCCGATGCGGCCGACGTGATCCGCAGCCTGGCCGGCGTGCTGGCGCCTCCTCAGTCGGGAACCGTCGTCGTTGGAGACCTGGACGAGCCCGGCGAGATCTTCGAAGCACACCACGCCGGCACGGAGATCGTCGTCTCGCCGGCGGCGTTTGCGTCCGTGCGCACGCGGGTGCTCCATCCGGAAGGGCTCAAGGTGTGGCGTCCCCAGTTGTCGGAGCACACGGTCCGCACGCTCCTGAATACGTACTTCGTCGCACACCTGGAACAGGGCGCGGAACCACATTTGCCGTCCTGAACGATCAGAAGGCGCGCAGGATCGCCGATACGAACCCGCCGATGCCGTCCCCGGCGATCACTCCTGGCGCACGCACCGCCATCGTCTGTGGCGGCAGGAAGCGCCGGAGCACCAGGCCGCCGGCGAGCGCCCACCCGTAGCCGACGTTGTCGAGGAGCAGTCCCGTCGCGAGCATGATCCCCAACGCCCGGCGCGCGGTGCCAGCCATCTGGACAGCCGCGCCCACGACGCCCCCGATCAGCAATTGCATGGAGAGTTCGGGATTGACCGTGACGCTGATGGTCGCGGCCATCACCCGGCTCATCGGGGGAACCAGGCCCGCGCTCCAATAGACCTCGAAGGCGAACGCCGCAGTCGCCAGTCCAACGATCCCGCCCAGTTGCTGGAGCCGCACCTGCTGGCTTCTGCCGTACTGCTCCAGTCTCGGATCCTGTCCGCGTCCGCGTACGATCCAGCCGGACTTCAGGTCGTAGCCGAGATCGGCAAACTGCGGCCCCGTCGAAAGCACGTACCCTGCGAGCAGGGCCAGCAGCTCCAGCGGGAATCCGAAGAGCGCGGCCACCATCATCAGTGCGATCGCGACGGCGAACGACGGGAACCATCCGCTGAGCATCGCGCAATAGCCGACGATGATCGTGTGGACGAGAGCGGCGACGCCTGCGAAGGCGACCCATCCGAGCAGACTCATCGCACTCGGTTCGTACTTCCAGAGACCGCCGGCCCCGACGAGCAGCACGGCTCCGCCGAGCATCACCGCCAGGTGGAGGAGGATTTCCGACGCGGACAGCTGGAGTGGTCCGCCCTTCGCCTCTTCGGACGGCGTCGCACCTGCTGCCGGCGAGCGTTCACGCGTCTGCCAGAAGAGCCATCCTGTCTGCAGCACCTGTACGAGCCCGGCGCCGATCATCATGCCGTGAGGCAGATATGAAGAAGCGAAGTCGTACTGCACGACGTTCGAATAACCGCGGACGAGCAACCCGATCGCCAGCGCCGAGAGCGCCGTCGCATTCCCGATGAACGCGATCCCGAATCCCGCCATCGGCAGCAGGAAGAGCCGTCCGATCAACGCGGCGGCAATTCCCTCGACGAGATCACGGGCGGTGCGGCCGCCGGTATCGCCGGCCTGGATCATGCGTCCGACGGCCTCGCCGTCGGGCCAAGGGGCTTCTGCGGGGAAGGCTCTGGAACCGAAGAGACGATATCCGAGCCAGATGTCCGCGACCATTCCGGCCAGCAGTCCGACGAGGAGCGGCCAGAACAGGTGGTTGAATCCGAGGAGTGCGAGTGTCGCCAGGCTGACGAGACCGATGTTGGCTCCGGCGAAGCCGCCGGCCGACGTCGCCGTCTCGAGCAGCAGCTGCCGTTGGGGATCCCTGAAGGCCGGGATCAGGGTTCGCCCGACCGCGATCGCCACGAGGACGCCGATGACCGAGGTGTTCGGCGTAATCCCCAGGTGCACGTTGATCTGCGCGCAGATCACGGCCGCGAGGACGGCGAAGAGCACATAGAAGGGGAGAGCGCGCCAGTCGAAGGCGCGAGGGCTCGACTGGATCATGCGAGCAGTTCCGCCGTCACCCGGCCAAGCAGCGACCGGACCCTCATCGTCGGGAGTCCGGATGCCGCGGCGACCGTCTCCTTCATGGCCGCCGAATAGGCGAAGCAGTCGAGCACGACCAGTGCGGCTCCTCGCTCACGGGCCATTGCGCCGATGCCGGCGAAATCGGCGGCGCCCCAGGGGGACGCGGGGAAGAGGAGCGGATCGACGCCCGCGGCGCGCCAGCGCGCCGATTGTGCGGTCATCTGTTCGGCGGACGGTGTGAGGACGGCGACCGGGCCGCCGGTCATCAGGGCACTGACGGTCGCCGTGAGCAACCGGTCCGGCAACAGCATCGGACGACGGCTTCGAACGTCCAGCGGGCCCGAACAGAGCATCAGGACCAGGTCCGCCCCGGCACCCGCCTCGTCGACGGCGTCCTGAAGCAACGAACGGATCGCCTGTTCGCCGACGACAGCGGTGCGCCCGGACCGAAGCTTCGTGACGAGCGGAAAGTCATCGCGGTCTGGTGCGAGGCCGGCAATCGCGCGATCGTCAAGCGCGTCGAGGGCGCCGCGTTCGATCCATCGCGCCGCAGGAACCATCGAGCCGATCTCGTCGAGGAGATCGGGGCGAGGGCTCTGCCCGATGGTGATGGCGGCGATCGTGGGTGGACGGCTCACAGCGACCTACGTATAGCACAGCGTTCCGCACGCATTGCGGGGCCGCTGTTACACTTTGCGAACTATCTCTCGACTGTACCAGCGCGCGCCGGCGGCCTGCCGTAGATTCGCTTTCACAGAAGAAGTTTTCTCACTCTGAGATTCTGGAGGAAGCGTCATGAATCGTGCTCTTCTCGCGGTCGCAGCGATTCTGCTGCTGGGGACATCCGCGGCGTTCGCGCAGTCGGACACGGCGCTGGTGCTCGGAACGATCAAGGACAGCCAGGGCGGCGTGCTGCCGGGCGTCACGGTGACGGTTCGGAATGTCGACACCGGCCTCACGCGCAGTGCGGTGACGGATGAAGGGGGCGCCTATCGAGCGCCGGCGCTGCCGCCGGGACGGTACGAACTGACGGCGCACCTGGATGGGTTTGCCGAAGCCGTCCGTCGAGGCGTCGGCGTCGCGGCCGGCGCGGAAGTGGTGATCAACTTCGAACTGTCGCCCGCGTCCATCACCGAGCAGGTCGTGGTCACCGCGGACTCTCCGGTCGTCGAGACGACGACGGCGACGACGCAATCCAGGATCACGAGCGAGGCGCTCGAGGTGCTGCCGCTCGCCGGGCGCGACTACACGTCGCTGCTGCGGCTCGCGCCGGGCGCACAAAGCTCGAACGGCTTTGCGCTCGCAGGCTCGCGTGGACGGTCGAACCAGTGGACGATCGACGGCGCCGACAACCGTGACGACATCTCGGGCAACGGCCGCCAGGTGGTCGCGCTCGAAGCGGTTTCGGAGATCCAGATCCTCGTCAACGGGTTCCGCGCGGAATACGGCCAGGCGTCCGGCGGCGTCATCAACGTCGTCACGCGCGGGGGCACCAACGATCTGCGGGGCTCGCTGTTCACGCTGTTCCAGGATGAGCGCCTGACCTCGCGCAGCCCGTACGCGAATCGCAGCCTCCCGGAAGATCCCTTCCAGCGCGTGTACTACGGCGGCACGCTGGGCGGACCGATCGTTCGCGACCGGACCCATTTCTTCGGCACGTTCGAGCGTGAGAACCGGGACACGTTCTCGTCGAGCACGGTGGTCCTTCCGGCGTCGAGTGCCGCGCTGGCGTCCGGGACGCAGCAGTACCTCAGCGCCGCCGGGATTTCGTCCTCGCTGTTTGGGGCGGGGGGCAGTGCGCGTCTCGTCCGACCCGACTTCGAAGCCAACAACAAGGCGGCGGCACGCGTCGACCATCAGCTGAGTCAGTCGCAGTTCCTGACGCTTCGCTACACGCACGGCCGTGAATCGAGCTGGTCCGGCACGAGCGGCAACCTGCTCGACTACAACGGGCGCGACATCACGTTCCGCACCAACTATGGGACCGCGAGCCACAAGTGGATTCTCGGCCCCAACAAGCTGAACGAGCTGTTCGTGCAGTTCGGTCAGACGTATGCGTTGCGCGTGCCCACGCATCCCGACCTGGTGAACGTCAACATCAGCGGCGGGTTCTCGCTCGGCGGCCCCACGAACTACCCGCAGGGCACGACCGACTATGTGTTCCAGATTACCGAAGGGTTCACCTGGACCCAGTCGAACACGCGGACCGGCGATCACGCCATCAAGTTCGGCGGCCAGATCAAGACGTTCAAGAACAACGAGTTCTTCGACAATCAGTTCCGCGGGATCTATACCTTCCCGAGCATCCAGGCGTTCATCGAAGGGCGGCCCAGCCGCTTCAACCAGAATCAGGGCAACAGCCGCGTCAAGGCGTTCAATCCCCAGTACGCTCTGTATCTGCAGGATGACTGGCGGCCGACGCCCGGGCTGACCCTCAGTCTCGGCCTTCGCTACGACTACCAGGGGGCGAAGAACGTCGCCCTCAAGGAGATCACGGGGGAAGAAGGGCCTGGCGTCAGCAAGGACAAGAACAACTTCTCACCGCGGATCGGTTTCGCCTGGGCGCCGGGCAACAGCACGACGGAGGCGATCTACGGCGGCGCGGGGCTGTACTATGACGCGATCATCCTGAACGCGATCAACAACGCGCGATTTGCGCCGCCGCGAGTCATCGGCGTGCAGATCGACAACCCGGCCTGGCCCGATCCGTTCCTCGGCGGAACGGTCGTCATTCCGCCGCCGAACATCAACGTGCTCGATCCGGACCTGCGGATGGCGCACAACTGGAACTCGCAGATCGGCTATCGCCGCGAGCTGCTGCCGGACCTCGGGCTCGACATCAACTTCACCTACAACCGTGGGTCCGATCACCTGGCGATCCTGAACACGAACGCCGGCATTCCCGGCACCGCGAGCCTGACCGGCGCCGGCGCGGTCCGCCCCGATCCGACGATTCAGAACCGTTCGTACTACACGAATGCGGGAGAGATTCGGTACAAGGGGCTCGTGGTGGACCTTCGGAAGCGGTTCAGCCGTGCCTACCAGGCGGGGCTGATGTATACGCTCTCGAAAACGGAAGACAATTCGCAGGCATTCACCAGCGCCTTCCTGGTGCCGGAGCGTATGGACCTGAGCTACGGGCCAGGCGTCGACGACCGCCGTCACCGGCTCGTGGGGCACGCCGAGTTGACGCTGCCGTTCGACCTGCAGTTCGGGATGATCCTCGAGTATGCCTCCGAGGCGCCGATGGACATCACCGCCGGAGGCCGGGACCTCAACGGCGACGGCATCACCGGTGACTGGGTCAACGAGGACATCTGTCGCAATATTTCGTGCGACGGGTTCACCTACTCGAGAAACAGCGTGCGGCAGCTCTCCACCGAAGACGCGAACCGGCTGCGTGCCCTCTTCGGGCTGTCACCGATCGCGGAGTTCGCCAGGAACCCGCACTACTTCAACGCCGATCTCACTCTCCAGAAGTCGCTCCGCTGGGGTGACCAGCGGCTGCGCCTGATGCTGCAGGCGCTCAACGCCTTCAACATCCCCCAGCGCGGGCAACCGCAGCGGAATATTCTCTCGAACCTGTTCGGCACCTACTCGAGCGTCCGCCAGCCACGGTCGGCGCAGGTCAGCGTGCAGTACCAGTTCTAGAGAAGATCGCGAGAGACGAAGGATGACGGATAACGGTATTCCTCTCGGCCCGGACGATCTGGAGGCCGCGGTCGCCGGCGGCGCCGTTCTCGGCGGCGGGGGCGGTGGAACGATCGCCGAAGGCCTGCGCCTGGGCCGCGAGGCGCTGGCCGCCGGCACACCACGGCTGCTCGCGCTGGACGCGGTGCAACCGGACGCGCTCGTCGCGACCGCGTCACTGGTTGGGGCGCCGGGGGATCCCCGCGCGCGCGTCGCGCCCGCCGACTACACCCGCGCCTGGGAACTCGTGCGGACGCTCGTCGAGCGCCCCATCGAGGGGGTCATCAGCTGCGAGAATGGCGGCACCGCGAGCGTACACGGATGGCTGCAGTCGGCCGTCTTCGGGGTTCCCGTCATCGACGCACCCGCGAACGGGCGCGCTCACCCGACCGCCGACATGGGCGGCATGGGGCTGGAACGGATGGACGAGTTCGTGGCCATCCAGGCCGCGGCCGGTGGGAACCGCGAGACCGGCGCGTACCTCGAGCAGCGGGTCACCGGATCGTTGGCCGCCACGAACCGTCTCGTTCGCGCCGCGGCGGAGGAAGCCGGAGGTCTGGTCGGTGTGGCGCGGAACCCGATCGCCGCGTCCTACCTGCAGGACCATGCCGCCCCGGGCGGCCTCTCACAGGCGCTCGAACTCGGACGACGGATGGTCGCCGGCCGGTCCTCGACTCGGCCGGAGGCCATCGTGAACGTGTTGATCGAGCGGCTGGCCGCTGCCGTGATCGCACGTGGAGAGGTGCGCGAGTATGCGCTCCGGTCCGAAGGTGCGTACGACGTCGGCATCGCGAGGGTCGGCGGAGCCGAGTTGACGATCTGGAACGAGTACCTGACGCTCGACGTCGAGGGAGAACGCATCGCCACCTTCCCAGACCTGATCGTGACCCTCGATCAGAACACGGGACACCCGCTGACGTCGGCAGAACTGTCGGTGGGGCGTTCAGTGGTGGTGCTTGCCGCGCCCGCATCGCAATTGATCCTGGGTGCGGGTGTGAGGTGCCCGGAGCATTTCGTGGCGCTCGAAGCCGCCGTGCGGCGGGAGATCCTGAAGTACGTCGGTGTCGATGTCCTCACGGCCTCGGAAGGGAGTACGACGTGAGACGGTTCGTGAAAGCGGCGCTCGCGGCCGCCACGGTGTGCGGCCTCGGCTTCGCGTCGCAGGCCTGCGTCGCGCCGGCTGCCGACGATCCGTCGGGGCTCGCGAGTCAGGCGACGATCCGGCGCGATACGTTCGGCATCCCACACATCCACGCGGAGACCGAGGAAGCCGCGGCCTTTGCGTTCGGCTTTGCGCAGGCGGAGGACCACGCGGTCGAGATCGCGCGCCGGTTGATTCGGGCGCGCGGCGAGGCGGCGAAGTACCTGGGCAGCGAAGAGATCGAGAACGACTTCGCGATGCGACGGTTCGCGAACATCGAGACGGCGGAGGCGGACCTGTCCCGCGTCAGTCCGTTCTTCGCGGAGATGCTCCATGCCTACGCCGCCGGGGTGAACCGCTACGTCGAGCTGAATCGCGCCGCGCTCCCGTCGTGGATCCCGGTGTTCACGGCTGCCGACGTGCTCGCCAACATCCGTGCGATCGGGGTCCGCTCCGCGTCGTCGGCGGGCCTGGTCCGTCGTCTGTCTCAAAAGTACCCTGGCGCCACCACGGAAGCCCGTGGGCTGCCTCCCGAGGAGGATGCGCCCGGCTCGAACGCCTTCGCGGTGGCCGGTTCCCATACGACATCCGGGAGTCCCATCCTGATGGCCAACCCGCATCTGAGCTGGGCGTCACGCTACTGGGAGGCGCACCTGACGGTCCCCGGGAAGGTGAACTTCTTCGGGAACACGCTGGTCGGTTATCCCGTGCTCTGGGCGGGGTTCAACGATCGCCTGGGATGGGCGAACACGGTCAATGCGGCGGACCTCGAAGACGTGTTCGCGCTGACCCTCGATCCTGAGCGTCCGGATCACTACATCTTCGAGGGGCGCTCGATGCCGCTCGAATCTCGGGAAGTCGCGATCGAGGTGAAGAATGCGGACGGCACGCTCGATCGCCAACAGCGGACGTACTGGTCGTCCCATCTGGGCGCCATCGTGCACCGGACGCCGGCGAAAGCCTTCGCGATCAAGTCCATGCGCCTGGAGTCGCATCTCCAGTTCGAAGGGTTCTATCGTCTGAGCCGAACGCGGAACCTCGAGGAGTTCCTCGAGACGATGAGAACGAGCCGCGTGTACTCCTGCAACTTCGTGTATGCCGACGTCGACGGCAACATCCTGTATCTCTGGAATGCGCAGATCCCGCGCCGGGTGGACGACGGGACGAACTACGCGCTGGATGTTCCAGGCGATTCGGGCAAGTACGTGTGGAGCGAGGTCCACCCGCTGAAGGACCTCCCCCGGCTTCTCAACCCGCCCGGCGGCTACGTTCACAACGCCAACAATCCGCCGTGGTACACGTCGAAGCGCGATCGCCTGGATCCATCGGCCTATCCGGCCTACTTCGATCGGGGGACGCTCAGTCTGCGGGCACAGCTCGGGCTCGACCTGCTGGAGTCGGCGGAGCAGTTCTCGGTGGACGAGGTGAACAGGCTGAAGCACTCGACACGCCTGTTGCTGGCCGAACGCGTGAAGCCGGACCTGCTCGAGGCGGTCAGGAAATCGCCTCGGGTCTCGCCCGATGCGCGGGCCGGCCTCGAGGCCCTGCAGGCCTGGGACGATCGCGTCTCGATCGACAGCCGCGGCGCCGTGCTCTTCCAGCGGTTCTGGGATGAATACTCGGCGGCGGCGAAGCAGCCGTTCCGGCATCCCTGGAACGCGCAGGATCCCTGGAACACGCCGCGCGGCATCGGGGATCCGGTCATGGCGGTGAAGCAGCTCGAGGCGGCCGTCCGATGGACGCGTGAGACCTACGGCAACGAGCGCGTCGCCTGGGGCGACGTCCATCGGATTCGTATTGGAGATCTGGACCTGCCGGGTGACGGCGCCTCGGGTGACTACGGCGCCTATCGCGTCATGCGGTATCAACAGACGCCCGGCGGGCAGCGCGTGATCGGCATCCCGAAGGATGGGGAGCCGATGGGCTTCGGAGACGGATGGATCATGGTGATGCACTTCACCAATCCGCTCTCGGCGTCCTCGGTGCTCGCGTACGGTCAGACCTTCGACCCCGCCTCAGCGCACAGCCGCGACCAGTTGCAGACGTTCGCCCGCCACGAACTGCGGCCGGTCTTCTTCACTGAGGACGAGGTGAAGGCCAACACCCAGCGCACGTATCATCCAGGAGCCGCCGCACAGCAGCCGTGAGCGGATCACCATCTTCCTGACTGCCGCTCACGATCGAGCACGGCGACGGCCCGAGTGGCGCCTTCCCAATCGCCGGCGCGCTGACGGTCCTGGACGTTCTCGACGAGGCAGTCGATGAAGATGTCTGTGAGGCGCTTCAGCCCACGATCGAACGCCGCTTCGAGTCGGGGATGTCCCTCGACGAACTGCCGCTGGCGTTCGTACACGGCGCGGATGCTGTGCAGCATCCGCTCGCCGTTCCGCGAGGAGCTGGTGCTGTATCGCCGGTAGCGCGTCACCGCAGGGGACTGATAGCAGCAGGCGCTGGACGCTCGGGCCGCCCGCAAATAGAAGTCGAGGTCGTCGGCGCCCCAGGGATCGCGAAATCCTCCGATCCGGCCGACGAGGCTCCGCCTGAACATCGCCGAGGATGGCGGAATGATGTACCAGTCGAACGCCAGCAGCGACTCGTACACCTGCGACTCCGCCGGCGGCGGCACCACCGTCCACCCGACTGGTTCCCCCTCGAACGTCATCTCTTCATGCGGCCCAACGATGAAGCCGCACTCCGGATGCTGTGCGAACCGCTCGAGCCCGGTTTCGATCGCGACGGGAAGCAGATGATCGTCGGCGTCCAGGAAGAGCAGGTACTCGCCGCGGCTGACCGCGATGCCGGCGTTGCGCGCCAACGCGGATCCCCCGTTCTCCCGCCGCAGGAACGTCACCTTCGGATGCGGCTCGACGACTGCTGTCACCGGCAGCGGTGAGCCGTCGTCGACGAGGATCACCTCGAAGCGGTCGCAGGTCTGACCGAACACCGTCGCGAGCGTCTCTCTCAGCAAGTCGATCTGCTGGCCGCTGGTGATGAAGGCGGGAACGATGATGGAGACGAGCGACACGGGAGACATGATGGTGTGCGCTATCGGCAACCTCCATGCCGCCTGAGCGGAGCACGGTAACGGCTCAGGTGGGCTGTTCGTCCCACGAAAAACGGCCACCGCCGCGATCGGCGGCTTCCGGGCTCGGGGGCATGTAGTAGACTCGGCGCCCGCAGGACGGAAACGTCTGGGCGGGGGAGAGTGAACGATGAAGGCGCCGATGCGGTGGGCGGCGGTCGCGATCCTGGCCGTTGCGAGCGCGTGCAGCTCGGGGGAACCGGCGGACCAGTTCACGACGCAGGACGCCGAGATGATCCGTGAGCGGAGTCAGCAACTGGCGACGGCGTTCAATGGAAAGCAGATGGACGCGATCCTCGACCTGTACGCCGACAACTCGGTTTTCATGCCGCCGAACGCCCCGGTGCTTCGCGGGCGGGAACCGCTGCGCGAGTTCTACGAGGACCTGATCGGACGCGCCACCAACCTGCACCTCGAGACGGAGGACGTCGCCGGCCACGGCCCGCTCGCGTACGAGAGCGGCACCTACTCGCTGGTCTACCAGGACGGCGCCGTCCGGGACCGTGGCAAGTACGTCTTCGTCTGGCGCAGGACGAACGGCACCTGGCGCACGGAGAAGACGATCTGGAGCAGCGACCTGCCGCCCCAGCCGGTGGCCAAGTAATGCGAGCCCCGGGACAGCATTTGAGCGGCAGCTACCCGGGAGCAGCTGTCGCTGGATCCGTCATTGTTGGTGCCGGAGGTGGGAATCGAACCCACACTCCCCGAAGGGAACGGGATTTTGAGTCCAATCCCGGCACCATTCAGAACTCTTCGGATTCCTAGACTTTTCGATTTTCCTCAGTGAATCGCTCGATTTGACTCGCGCGAGATAATGCGAGACATGCGACGTTGGCAAGGTCATCGTGACAGTGGCGTGACAGTGGATGACAGCGAGCGCGCCGCTCGACGGCGCGTTATCGACGCAGCGACTCATCGCGATACCCGATGGGACGGCACACCGTGTGATCCGCGTACCCTACGGGAAGAGCTATCGCAGCTCGCGGCCACGTTCGCGGCGGCCGGTGTGTCCCTAGGCGCCTACGACGATCCAATCACCCGGCAACGGCACGCAGGTGTCGAGACCCTCGTGCGCCGCCGGCTGACTCGTCAGGTTCGGAACGCCATTCGCGCGCATGCGCGACTGGAGACATTCAAGCGTGAACTGGCGGCCTACCAGGCCGCACGGCGCCGCGGTCTGCGTGGTGCTGACCTGAACGCTTACCGGCCGGCGTGGTTCGCGCCGGATAGGCGTGGTCGCTACGCATGGGCGCTCAAGGGCAACGAGACGTTCAAAGGACTTGAGCGCGAGTATCGGGAGGCATGGCCGCGTAGTCGGCGCAGCGACAGCCTTCAGACCGCTGTGCTCACGATCGTCCAGCGCGCCATCTTCGTGCAATTGCACCCCGAGGAACGAGACATCGAATGGGGCGTGCCAGCGACGACCTATCGTTTGGCGACGGCATTCGTGCGCGTGTACTTCCCGAGTGTCTGCGCGACGGCGACCCCAAAGCGATTGAAGGATCGGCGCGGGCTGAAACGTCCAACCGAGGCCAAAACCGCCAACCGCTGACGCTCTCGCCTGACTCGCCGATCATCGTCGCATTATGCCAGCGACGATGCAGAATGCGCGGATTCGCCGCGCCACTCCAACCCAGCGACTCCTGACCCTCCGCCAAGCGGCCGAGCAGTACGGGATCCCACAGCGTAGCTTGCACGACCTCATCACCCGGGGTGTCCTGCCGTCGGTTCGGTTCGGCGACGGGCGCCGGTTGTGGCTCGATCGCCGTGACATCGAGGCCGCGATCGAGGCGGCCCGCGAGGTGCGCCAGTGAGCGACTGGCGCGACCTGGCCGACGAGCACGCGCAGCTCGAGATCCTCGAACGCGACGACCGCATCGCGGATCTTGAGCGCAGTCTCGAGAGCGTGAGCACGACGCTGAGCGCGTGCCTCGACATGCTCCGGCGCGTGACGCGCGACCGCGACGACCTCCGCGAGCTGATCGACTACTGGACGGCGATCGACCCGCAGGGCGCCGCCCGCGCGCGCGCCCGGCGCGCCAGGCGTTCGCCGTCGAGGCGGCGGCCATGACAGCGCCGCTCGATCCGCTCGACGCCGACGAGCTGACGTGGGCCTGGCCTGACGAGCCGCAGGACCGCGAGCCCGCCACGGACACACCCACGACGCAGTTCCCGGCGACCTGGCGCTTGCTCGATGACGTGGAGTTGATGGCGCTGGCTGATCCTGACTTCCTGATCGCCGACATGATTCCGCGACGCAGTGTCGGCGTGATCTATGCGCCCAGCGGCGCCGGCAAGACGACGTTTCTGGCTGCGCTCACGACCGCGGTTGCCCAGCTTCCGAGCTTCTACGGCCATTCCGTCAGACATCGCGGCGCGTCATGCTATGTCGCCACGGAGGATCCGGCCGGCTTCAAGGTGCGGCTGCGCGCGGCCAAGCGCGCAGCCAAACTGCCGCTCGACGCGGCGATCGGCGTCTACACCTTCCCCGAGCCAATCGACCTCCGAGATTCCGTCAGCGTGGCGGGATTCTCGCGTTTCCTCCAGCAGCAGAGTGCGACGTTACCGCTGGAGCTGGTCATCGTGGACACCTACGCGGCGGCGACTCCAGGCGCGAGCGAGAACAGCTCCGAGGACACCACGACGGCGATGGTTCACGCGCAGCAATGGCGCGATCGTCTCGGCGTCACCGTAATCCTGGTCCATCACACGAACGCCGGCGGCAGCCGCGAGCGCGGCCATACCGCGATGCGCGGCGCCGCCGACTTCATGATCGCCATGACGCCGGTTGACGACGTGATTCACGTCGAGTGCTCCAAACAGCGGAACGCGGCGCCGTTCGAGCGCCTGACACTCCGGCTCACGCCAATGCCGGACGGGGACGGCTGTATCCTCCGGCGCGCTGATGACGTGATCCAGGGCGAGACGCTGACGCCGGCCCAAACGAAGGTGCTGGCCGTTCTCCGCGAGACGTTCGGCGCCGATGGCGCCACCAAAACCGAATGGCAGCGGACGTGCGCCGACGTGAACGAGCGGACCTTTCACCGCGCGGCCAAAGTGCTCGCAGATCGGGGCTTCATCAAAGCCTACGGCTCCCACTGGCGCGACACGGGAAAGGCGGTTCAAGGTGGCTGACATTCGGCCGTGTCACCTCCGCTCGCGTCACTGTCATGACCTGACACGTCCTGACAGCGAGATGACACCCGGTTTTGTTGGCTACTGTCACGACCTGACATCGCCCGACCCCTACTGCCTGCCAAGTGGGCAGTATAGGGGCTGTCAGTTTGTCAGTAACTCGGCCTTCACGGATGGCCCGGAGGTGCGCTCATGAGCACCGATCCGCTCACGGCGATCGGAGCGCCGGGCGAAGCCGGCGCGGAGGATCCAACATCCCGCGCGCCCGTGCAAGTGCCTGATTCTTCAGCACCTTCTGCGGCCACTGTCCCGGCACTGTCACCGTCCCCAGCCGATTCCGAGCCGATCCCGCAGCGTGGGCCGGGCGGACGGTTCCTGCCCGGCAATCGCGAGTCTCGCAAGCACGGCCTGTTCGGCGCGCGCGTCAGCGCGGCGCTGATCGCCGAGCGTGAGGCGTTCGAGGCGGCGTGCCTGGCAGATGACGGCGGGGATGTGCCGGTTCGACGCGCGGCGCGGCTGCAGTATCGCGCCCGGCTGCACGTGCAGATCCGGGCGCTGAGCGATGCCCTGGAGCAGTTCGGCTTGTTTGATCGGCGCGGACGGTTACGCGGGCAGTGGCTTCAGCGGCTGGAGGGCTTGATCGCGGTTGCCACTCGTCTCGATGCCACGCTCGGCGACGAGCGCCGAGCCCGAGACATCAGCCGGATGAGCGCCGCCGAGTATGCGGCGCTCCAGGAGCGCGCCCGCGATCGTGAGTGACGACGCCGTGTTCGTCGTCATCTGGAGCGCGGCGATGTATCGCGCCGGGTTGTGTCCCGGCCTGTCATCGGCCGGCGCGGATTGGCTGCTGCGTTCACCCGACCACGGCCGCGACGACGGCGACGATTTCCGCGACGAGGCCGTAGACGGCCGCAGGAGCGACGAGGGAGACGACCCATGCTGAGGGATGGACGAGACGACGATCGCCGCTCCTGTGCGTTTCCGTGCGTTACCTGCGCCGGTTGCGGCGCGACGTTCACGCCGACGCACTGGCGGCAACGGCACGGCCGGCCATCGTGCCGGGTGCGAGCGCACGGCGCGCGACGAGCCGAGCGAGACGGCGACCGTGACGACGACGGCGACCGCTTGGCCGGGCTCTTCGAGTGAGACAGCGAATGAATACCAGTCACAAGGGCAGACGAGCAGAGCATCGAGCGCGGGCGCTGCTCGAAGCGGCTGGCTACTGCGTGATCCGGGCAGCCGGGAGCAAGGGACCGGCGGACCTGATCGCCTGGGATGGCGCGTCGATTCGGTTTATCAGCGTGAAGTCCGGGACGAAGTATGCGAGCGCGATCGAGCGCGAAGCGTTGCAGATGCTGCCACGGCCGGCGGGATCGAGCATCGAGGTATGGCGGTTCCCTGATCGCTGCCGAGCGCCGCTGATCGAGCGGCTGTGATGATCCGTTGTCCTGGCTGCGGCGAGGATCGGTTGGTCGAGTGGGATCGGGTGTTGCGGTGTTGGTTCTGCGTCGTGTGCGCTCGCACCTGGCGCGGTGTTTCAGTCTCGCGGGATGCCTCCCCCGCGGGAGCGTGCGAGGACGGCCGGCTGAGCATGGGGCAGCCAGGCCGCTCGGCGCTCGGATGCGTGAGGCCCTTCAGTAGATCGGAGAGTGTGCGTATGGTTCCCATGACAGCGACGGCACGGCGCCGCGGCATCGTGTCCAAGTGGTTCGAGAGCAAGGGCTACGGGTTTCTCAGGCTCGGGATGGACGAGGACGATGCCTTGCTCCACATCAGCGAGCTGCCGGCGGGCGCGCGCGTCGAGGTTGGCGCGACGATCGAGTGTGCAGTGATCGCGACCGAGCGCGGCCCGCGCGCCACGAAGCGGAGGTGATCCGATGACCCCGAACTACAGCGAGATCATCGAGGCGATCGAAGCAGGCGCAGCAACACTCAGCGCAGCCGTTGATCCCGAGCAGCGAGCGGCCGAGCGCGCCGCGGCGTTGCAGCCGTTCGGCCCGGATGGCCCGTGGCGCTACGCGCCCGCGGCCGAGCGCGAGAAGGCCGAGCAGGCGATCGTTGACGAGCAGATGACCCGTGCCGGGCGCGCCTTGTTCACGCTCGATGTGGCGCTCCACGACGCCGAGCAGCAGGTAGACGCGGCGATCGCTGAGGCACAAGAGGCACCAGGACCGCTCCTGGCGCTCGAGCGCTGGAGCGGCACGCGCGGCCAGACGCGGGCCGAGCAGCTCGGCGTGTTGCAGCTCGCCGAGTTGCAGCGGGCGCGGTTCGATCGCGAGTATGCGGCGGCGCCGCCGTCCGTGGTGCTGCGGGACTACCGCGCGGCGCTCACCGATCCCCACACGCCCGAACGCAGCACGTTGATTGCGTTCGTGGAGTCGCGGATCCGTTCGGGCTGGTCATGGCCGGCGGGCACCGCGAAGATTGAGGGCGAGCAGCAAGCGGTTGGCGACTTGTCGCGGCTCGTCGCGGCCACGCGCGACGGGCGGATCCCTGAGGACGCGCGCAAGGCGCGCGAAGCGATCAAGGCGGCGCGTCAGCTCGCCGAGCGCGCGAAGACGCTGCACAAGGTGCGCGCGGTTCGGGTGCTGTGATGGCGGGACTTCGCGGGCTCACCTTCGCGGCATTTCTGGCGTCGTTCATCCGGGTGCGGGATCCTGTCTCGGGCGACATCGGTTCTATTCGGCCGCACCCGGAGCAGGCACGGTTCATCGCAGCGATGGACACGCGCGACGAGGCCGGCGGCCGGCAGTATCGAGAGTTCGTGCTGTCGTGGCCGCGCAAGGCGGGCAAGAGCGCCACCGATGCTGCCGCGGCGCTCTACCTGCTGACCTCTGACCCGTTCGAGCAGGATCGCGAGGTCGCGATCCTCTCATCCGACCTACAGCAGTCGAAAGACGCGGTGTATGCCGCGATCCGCAAGATGCGCGCGCGGGATCCCTGGCTGCGGGAGCGCATCCGCCTGCTTTCGACAGAGGCGGTCTTTACCGACGAAGCCGGCGTCGAGCACGTGTTGCGGATCCTCCCGAAAGATCCGCGCGGCATCCACGGCCTGAACCTCTCGGCGCTGATCGCTGACGAAGTGTGGGTGCATGACTCCCACGATTTGCTGGAGGGCGTGAGCCCATCACCGGCGCGGCGGAACCCGGTCACGATCTGGAGCAGCTACGCGGGCCTGAAGCATCAGCGACAGGCCGGCGTCCCGTGGTTCGACGTGTTGACGCGCGCGCAGGCCGGCGACGATCCACGGCTCTTCTACTCGCACATCACCGGGCGTGAGGGCGCGCTGTCGATTCCCTGGATTTCGGCCGAATGGCTCGACCGGATGGCGCGGCAGTTCGCGCACGTGCCGGCGAAGTATCAGCGGCTGGCCCTGAATCAGTGGGCGGTTGGCGATGCCGGCGCGTTTCTGACGGCGGCCGAGATCGCGGAGGCGATCGACCACGGCCGCGACGGCGCCGTCTCGGGCCCGGTCGCCGGCTGCACCATCGGCGTGGACCTCGGGCTGTCCCACGATACGACGGCGATCGTCGCATCACGCGCCGACGAGCACGCGCGGCTCGTCGTGGAAGCGGTGCAGATTCATCGCGGAACGAAGGCGAAACCTGTTTCGCTCATGCTGATCGAAGACGCGATTACCGGCCTGGCGGCCCGGCTCGGCACGCGGAAGATTGTCATTGATCGCTGGCAGGCGCATCTGTTGGCTGAGCGGTTGACGGCGCGCGGGCTCATCGTGCGACAGGTGACGAGCGACGCGGCGGCGCTCGACAAGTGGGCGGTGCATCTCAAACGCTGGTTCGCACAGCGGCAGATCCGCATTCCGCGGCACGTGGAGTTCCTCGAGCAGCTCGAAGGGCTGGAGGGCGAAGAGCTACGACGCCGGGATCGCATCCGGTTCACGGCGACGGGACATCATCGCGACGATGCGGCCGTGGCGTTGTGTCTGAGCGCGATGGACGGCGCCGAGCGCATCGGCGAGGTGCGGATGGCCGAGATTCATTCGTGTCTACGAGCGGACAACGGCCTGTATACCGACTGCTTTCTGTGGGGTGGTTCGGCGGTCGGCGGCGATCCGTTGTGCTCTCAGCACTGCAAGGCGTTCATCAGCCTGAAGCAGGCGCGCGACGCGCACGCGGCGCGCACGGGCGAGCATCACGGCCTACGTGAGTTTGTGGACCGCGGCTTGATCGCGCCGAACATGTTCGTGCTTCGGAAGCGCATGAATAAGAACCTTGAGCGGCTTGGGCTGCGCTGATTTGACAGGGGGAGGCAGGCGGGCGCATGATCCACGTACGAAAAGCGGGGCCGCCCGGTGTTGGCACACCTGACGACCCCTAACCGACCACCGGAGACACCCGGCGGCGCGGCTGACGGTATTCTCTCACCGTCTCCCTACCGTTTGGGCCTCTCCATTGACCGATGGAGGCCGTTTCATGTTCATCACGTCCAGCACGCCCACACCGTTGGGCGCCGTGTTTCTCTCCAACGCCATCGAGGGCGCCACGACCTTTGATGACCTGTTACGCGCGGTGCGCCCGTTCGCCCGCGAGCAGATGATCGTCAGCGGCATCGAGGCGCCCGACCCAGGATCCATCTTCGATGCCCTGGGCTTCGACCGCGAGATTCATCCCGACGACGAGCACCACTGGGCGGCGTTCTGCGCCGTGCTGACGTTCGCCTACATGCTCGGGTTCCGACGCGGGCAGATCCTGCCGGCGTTCGGCGCGGAGGTGCAGTGATGGGTCAAGTGTTCCAGCGCAGCTACCGCGCGGCGGACGGCACGACGAAGACGTGCCGGACGTGGACTCTTCGCTATCACCGCAACGGCCGCGCGATTCAGGAAGCGACGAAGTTCACCCGGAAGGGTGACGCGCTCACCCTCCTGAAGACGCGCGAGGGCGATATTGCGAAGGGGCTTCCTGTGAGCCGAGCCAGCATCACGCTGACCTTCGATGCGGCCGTGGCCGACGTGGTGAACGACTACAAAGCGAATGGGAAGCGCACGACGGAGCATGTCGAGCGGCGCATCCGGCTGCACCTGGCGCCCGCGTTCGGCGGGCGCCGGCTGTCGAGCATCACGACGGCGCAGATCCGCGCGTTCATCGCGCAGCGGCAGGCGCCGATTCCGCAGGACGACGGCACGACGATACCCGGCGCGAGCAACGCCGAGATCAACCGGGAGCTGGCGATTCTCAAGCGCGCCTGCCGACTGGCGCAGCAAGGCGGGGCGTTGCTGGTCATTCCCCATATCCCAATGCTGCGCGAATCCAATGTGCGGCAGGGATTCTTCGAGCGCGCGGAGTTCGAGGCCGTCCGCGAGGCGCTGCCGGCGCCGCTGCGGCCCGTGGTGACGTTCGCGTATCTGACCGGCTGGCGCGTGCCGTCGGAAGTGCTGACGCTGGAATGGGGCCAAGTGGACCGTGAGGCGCAGACGGTGCGCCTCGATCCCGGCACGACGAAGAATGCCGAGGGCCGGACGTTCCCGTACGCGCTCCTGCCGGAGCTAGTCGAGCTGATCGCGAGCCAGTGGGCCGAGCACGAACGCCTGAAGAGTGCGGACGTGATCTGTCCGTTCGTGTTCCCGCGGCCGAGCGGTAAGGCCGTGAAGCACTTTCGCAAGGCATGGGCTACCGCGTGCGTCACGGCCGGCGTGCCTGGACGGCTCCCGCACGACTTCCGCCGAACCGCCGTCCGCAACCTGGTCCGTGCGGGCGTGCCGGAGAAAACCGCGATGGCGCTCACCGGGCACAAGACGCGCAGCGTCTTCGACCGCTACGACATCGTGAACGAGGCTGACCTGCGGGATGCGGTGGGGAAACTCGCGACCGTGACAGTTTCGGGACAGTCGCCTGAATCGGCGCGCGTCCTACCCTTGCGCCGATCCTCGTAACTCACTGATTCTAAATGGTGCCGGAGGTGGGAATCGAACCCACACTCCCCGAAGGGAACGGGATTTTGAGTCCCGCGCGTCTGCCAGTTTCACCACTCCGGCAAGGAGGCTTCGCACTGAAATGGTAAATGGGAAATGGTAGATGGTAAAGCGCCCGCTAAGAGCGCCGTTGCCTCGAACCAAGGCCTTTACCATTTACCATCTACCATCTACCATCCGCCGCAGGCGGACGTCAGTCCGCCTGCGCGGGAACTGGCGGCAGGTCGCTGCTCCAGATCGTCTTCTCGGTCCGCCAGGTGCCGCCCATGTTGCGGAGCACCAGCAGGTACTTGCCGCGATCGCGGTTGGCCCCGTTGGCGTAGGTCAGCGAATACGTCCCCGACTCGTACGCGATCGGCCCGTGCCCGGACACCTCATCCGGCTCGAGGCGGAGATCGGTCGCCCCCTTCTCGATGAGATCCGAATAGAACTCCTTCAACGGTTCGCGCCCGCGCAGCAGCGGCGCGTTGGGAGGCATGAAGACGGAACTTTCTGCGTAAAAGGCGAGCACTTTCTCGACTTCCCTGGCGTTGAAGGCCGCCGCCAGGTCGACGGCATTCTTGCGGATCTCGTCCTGGTCCTGGCGGCCGAATCCGGGTTCGGTGGCTCCGGTGCTGCACGCACTCACGGCGACCGTGAGCGCGAGAGCCGCGATGGTCACGGCATGTCGCATGTGGTCTGTTCCTCGCTCGAAAGAGAATGAAACCTCGATGATGCGGCACGCGAGGGGTGCTGTCAATTGGCAATTGGAGGTGTCATAATGCCGGCCGCGAATGGGCAAATTGAACGTCGTGGTGCTCTACGACCGCTGGGACGAACCCGAGGTCGTCGAGAGCGCATCGGCTGAGAAAGCGCCACTCACCCGCACGCTGGACAGGAAGGAAGTCGAAGAGGAAGTCGCCGAGACCCTCGGCAAGCTCGGTCACGACGCCACGCTGCACGTGCTCGACGGCTCGGTGAAGAGCCTCCATGCGGTCGCCCGCGTCGAGTGCGACATGATCTTCAATCTCGCCGAGTCCTTCGGCGGGAACGACACCGCCGACTACTGCATCGCCGCGTACCTGGAACTCCTGGGCAAGCGGTTCACCGGCAGCGGATCGCACGGCCTGTTGTACGGGCAGGACAAGGCCGCGGCAAAGAAGATCCTCGAGTTCCACGGGATCCACACGCCGGTGTTCGCCCGCTCCTACCGGGGCCGCCTCGACTTCTCCCACGATCTCGAGTTTCCGGTCATCGTGAAGCCGGCCCGCGAGGATGGCTCCATCGGCATCGAATTCAGCAGCGTCGTCACCTCGATCCGGGAACTGATGGAGCGGATCGACTGGCTGCACGCGAACTTCGACTCCCCGGTCCTCATCGAGGAGTTCGTCGAAGGACGCGAGATCTACGTCGGCGTGATCGGCAACGAGCATCCGGAGGCGCTGCCGGCCGTCGAACTGGACCTTTCGAAGCTGCCGGAAGGGATCCCCAGGATCGCCGGGGCCGAAGTCAAATGGGGGAAAGGGACCCGCGCGTACCGCGACACCAAGTCCGTCATCGCGGAGGGGCTGCCCGACGAAACGGTGGCGCTTCTCCAGCAAACCGCCATCGCCGTCTACCAGGCCCTCGAACTGCGCGACTACGCCCGGATCGACATGCGGCTGCGCCCGGACGGACGCGTGGCCGTCATCGAGGCGAACCCGAACCCGTGGCTCGCGTCGAAAGCCGAGTTCGCGATGGCGGCGCGCAGGTCAGGGCGCAACTACACGCAGCTGATCGAGGCGATCCTGGACCTGGCGATGGCCAGATACGCCTGACCATTCAGCATTCAGCATTCAGCATTCGTCATTCGTCATTGATACCCATCAGCGAAGGACCCACAAGTACAACGTGACCCGGTCGCCGTTGGCCGACGTGAACGTCTCCACCTTGTCGGCCAGCCAGTCCGGTCCCATGCTGAAGGCGTGAGACACGATCCGCGATCCCGGGGCCAGTCCCTTCATCAGCACCGGCCGCAGCTTCGCGTTCGACTCCGGCAGCAGGAACAGCGTGACCACGGTGGCCTGCGAAAGATCCGTCGTCATCGCATCTTCGACGCGAAACGTCACGCGGTCTTCCACACCGGCCTTCTTGGCGTTCGCCCGCGCGAGCTCGACCAGCGATTCGTCGATCTCGACACAGATCCCGCGCGCGCCGTACTTCTGGGCGGCGCGGATCGGGATCCTTCCGTCGCCACACCCCAGATCGACGACGACGTCATCGCGGCGGACGGAGGCCAGCGCCAGCATCCGGTCCACCACATCCGGCGGGGTAGCATGGTAGGGCGCGAGATTCTGCTGAGGTAGGAAAATGCCGAGCGCCGTCAGGAGCCCGATGACCCTGAGCATGTGGAAATCATAGAGGAATAAGGCATTTACCCTTAGCCGAGCGGTGCAAAAACTTCACACCGGGGAGTATCCGGAGGGCCCAGCGATTACGAAATCGTGAAAAAATGGCCATTTTTGGGGCATTTCACATTGCCGGAGCCCGGCGGATGGCTTATACTTAAAGGACTGCTCAGCGGGCGCACACCCAGCCTACTTACCTTTCTCAGTTGGGGGACACGTGACATTCCAGGTTGGTGACAAGGTCATTTACCCAAACCACGGACTCGGCGTCGTTCAGGGCATCGAAACGAAGACCATACTCGGAACGACCTGCGGTTTCTATCATCTTCGGATGGTCGCGAACGAGACGACGGTGCTCGTTCCCGTCGACAACGTCGATGGCGTCGGCCTCAGGCGCGCGATCAACGACGAAGAAATCGACCGGCTTTTCACCCTCCTCGGCGACGGCAAGATCGACAATCACCAGAACTGGAAAGGACGCTTCAAGGACAATTCGGACCGGATGCGTACCGGCTCCATCTACGACGTGGTCGAGGTGCTCAAGAGCCTGACCTTCCTCGCACGGTCGAAGAACCTCTCCTTCCGCGAGAAGCGGATGCTCGATCGCGCAAAGTTCCTGGTGATCTCAGAGATTTCAGAGGTATCGCGTGAAGGCGCGGCGGTGGTCGAGGAAAAAGTCGACCGCGCGCTGGAGCGCTGTTTCACGGTGAAAAATCGCTCGATCGCTCGAGCGAAGACGGCCAAGGCCGCGGCGACGACACGGGTTTCGACCCGCCGGACCGCGAAGGCCTCCTAGCGCAAGGCTGTTTCGATCTTTCCCACGGCCGGGGCGCGTGATGTGCTCCGGCCTTTTTTTGTCTCCATGATTGCGGCCGTCCGTTCGCTTCTCACCTATGTCGCGGTGTCGCTCTACGTGCTCCTCGTCGGGCCGCCGTTTCTGCTGATCGCCATTCTCTTCAAGCAGGTCCCGCTCCTGTACCACGCCGGACGCGGCGGCGTGCGTCTGGGACTCTTTCTGAGCGGCATCAAGCTCGTCGTCGAAGGGGGCGAGAACATCCAGCGTCGCCGTGCCGCCGTCTACGCGGTGAACCACACGAGCAACGTCGAACCGCCGATCCTCTTCGAGGCGCTGCACCCGGTCTTTCCGCGGCTGCGGATTCTCTACAAGGCGGAGCTGCGCAGCCTGCCGATCCTCGTCCGCGCATGGGACCTGGCCGGATTCGTCCCGCTTCAACGCGGAAATCCCGAACAGAGCCTGCCGGCGATCGACCAGGCGGCCGAGGCCCTGCGCAACGGGAATTCGTTCCTGATCTTCCCCGAAGGCACCCGGAGCCGGACCGGCGAGCTGTTGCCTTTCAAAAAGGGAGGATTCATCATGGCGATCAAGGGGCAGGCCCCGATCGTGCCGGTGGCGATCGTCGGCGCCCGCGACGCGATGCACAAGGGCAGCTTCGTCATCCAGCCGGTGACGGTGCACGTGCGCTTTGGCGAACCGGTCGAAACGGCCGGGATGACGCTGACCGACCGCGACGCGCTGGCCCAGCGCGTCCGTGTCAGGATTCAGGAGCTCCTGAGACAACCGTAAGCGGCTTTCGTCCGGAGTTCGCCGTTCATAGTTCGGAGTTCATAGTTCGGAGTTTCATAGTTCATAGTTCGGAGTTCATAGTTCGGAGTTTCGCGGGGAGTGAACCATGGAATGGATTGCCACGCTGGGCCGCACGATGGGCTTCTCGTTCGCCGCCGGGATCAACCTGTACGCGACAGTGGCGATTCTCGGACTCGCGAGCCGCTACCAGTGGGTGACGCTTCCCGAGCAGTTCCGCGCCTTCGACAACGACTTCATCATCGCGACCGCGATCGGCCTCTTCGTCATCGAGTTCATCGCCGACAAGATCCCGTGGTTCGACTCCGTCTGGGACACCATCCACACCGCCGTCCGCCCGGTCGGGGGCGCACTGATCGCCGTCACGACCCTTGGCGACGCGAGCCCGACGATGGAAGCCTTCATCGCCCTGATGGGGGGATCGGTGGCCGCGACCACCCATTTCAGCAAGGCAGGCACGCGCGCGATCGCCAACACCAGCCCGGAACCCTTCTCCAACTGGTTCCTCAGCATCGCCGAAGACGGCTTCGTGATCGGTCTGTCGCTGATCGCGCTGAAGTACCCGCTCCTTGCCGCAGCCGTGGTGGTGGTGGGACTCATCATCATCGCGATCTTCGCGGCGGTCTTCGTCCGCGCGATCAGGAGATGGATGGAGAAGCGGCGCGCGTCGCCGCTTCGCGCATGAAACGCCGAACTATGAACGCCGAACTCCGAACTATGAATGCAGTTCGGAGTTCGGAGTTCGGAGTTCGGAGTTCGGAGTTTCAGCGTCCGGTCGTGAAGGTGAGCGTGAACGGCTTCAGCGCCTGGCCGTCGAGCGCCAAAATCCCTTCCCCCAGTTCCACCTTGACTTGCATGAACCGCTCGAGCGGCTCGGCGAACGTGATCACGATCGCGTGCGCCGCGTCGTTGTAGGCGACCTTGAACTCCGGCAGGGGCGGAAGCGCCGTGCCCTCCCCGCCCGCGTAGCTCACGGTCACATGGCTCTGCAGGCTGCGTGGATCCACGTCGCGGGAGAACTGGATCCGCACCGGGGCGGTCCGATCGACGTCGTGGTCGTCCTGGATCGGCGCGCTGAAGATCACCTCAGGGGGCGGTTGCGGCGGCGGAGGCGGGAGCTTCACCTCGACCGGCGCATCATCGGGTTCGCTCCCGAGGGCGATCTCTTCGGCGTCGATATACGGCGTCAGCCCCTGCTGCCGGACGACGCCTCTGACTTCGACCCACCGCCCGGTATCGACCCGTTTGGTGGGATCGAGGTCGAAGCCTTTGCCGCGCGGCCGCACGCCCGTGACCCAGACCGCGCCGTCGGCCGACTGAATGACGAAGTCCCACTTGTCCTTGCCGAGAGCGTAGGGCAGTTCGCCGTAGAGATTTCGTCCCCTGAACCGTCCGACGACCCTCACCTCGCGATCCACGAAGTTCTGCGGCGCGAGCGCGATGGCGCGTACCGTGGGGGCTCGTGGCGGCGACGACGGCGCCAGCGATGCGCGGACGATGATGTAGATCTGGTCGCGTACGGGCCACTGCCCGCGATTGACACGCTCGACGAGGTGGGTGAGGTCGTATCCGGCGAAGCGGCTGTCGGCGGCATCGATCCGGCCGAGGTCCCAGAATTCGCCACGCACCTCCCCCTCATCGTCCGACGGCTGTTCCCTGAAGAAGACGTAGATCGGCTTCGACGCTTCAGCGAGTCTGGTGAACTCTCCTTCGGTGATCAGCTTCTGCTGGACGACGACCGTCCGTCCCTGGAAAAATCCCGCCGAGGCGATGAGGGCCTCGGCGGTGGTCGCCAGCCTCGTTGGCGGCTGGGCAGAAGCCGCCGCCGCGGATACAAGGGCGAGGACCAGGGAAACGCTAATCAATCTTGCGCTGACCGATCCGCGACAGGATGAACCCGAGCAGCGCGAAGACGAGGCCGCCGGCGACGAGCCCGGCCGTGCCGTCGTGAAGCGCCGGAATGAGGCCGGCAGCGCCTTCCGCATCCTCGATGAGCCCATTACCGTACAGGATGGCATAAAGGATCCCGGCAAGCGAACCGCCGGCGATCAGGCCCGAACTGAAGAGGGTGCCGGACCCTACCTCGGATTCCTCGGCCTTGCCGGTCTTCTTCTCCACGTAGGCGCGGACGAGGCCGCCGGCGAAGATCGGCGCGGTCGTCGCAATCGGCAGGTACGAACCGACCGCGAACGAGAGCGAGTGGATCCCGCACAGCTCGAGCGTCACGGCGATGAAGACGCCGACCAGCACCAGCCCCCAGGGGAGGTTCTGGCTGAGCAGTCCCTTGATGATCGTCGCCATCAGCGTTGCCTGCGGCGCCGGGAGCGCGTCGGACCCGATCGTCATCACGTTGTGCAGGTAGAGCGTGGTGTAGCCGATGATCAGCGCCGAGGCGAGGACGCCGATGATCAACCCGTATTGCTGGTAGACCGGCGTCGCGCCGACGATGTAGCCGGTCTTGAGGTCCTGCGACGTCGCGCCTGCGTTGGCGGCGGCGATACAGACGATCGCCCCGACGCAGAGCGCGATCGGCGCATACCAGTCGCCCGTCCAGCCGAGCGCGACGAAGATCGTGCAGGTCAGGATCAGCGTGGCGATCGTCATGCCGGAAACCGGGTTGGACGACGAACCGATCAGGCCGACGATGCGCGATGAGACGGTGACGAAGAAGAAGCCGAAGATGATGGTCAGCACCGCGGCGAGGATGTTGCCCTGCGTCGGAAGCCCCGGGGCCACCGCCAGGAAGACCGCCAGCGCCAGCGTGCCGAGCAGGACGACGGTCATCGGGATGTCGCGCTCGGTCCGGGTCTGCGCGACGGCGCCGGAGCCGCCGCGAAGGTCCTTCACGCTCTCACGGAACGAGGAGATGATCGTCGGGATCGTGCGCCCCAGCGTGATCAGCCCGGCCGCGAGCACCGCGCCGGCGCCGGTGTAGCGGATGTAGGCGCTCCACAGCTGGTTGGGCGTCATCTGGTCGATCCGGAGCCCGCTCGCGGGGACGGGCGGGAACGGGACCGTCATGTAGTTGCCCATGATGCTCAGGATCGGCAGCAGCACCAGCCACGACAGCACGCCGCCGGCGAACATCACGCCGGCGATGCGCGGCCCGATCACGTAGCCGACGCCCATGTATTCAGGAGAGATGTCGACGTTGAGCGTGGCGTTCGGGAAGATGCTGGTGCGGCTCATCGAGCGGCCGATCGCCGTTGGCGTCAGCTGGATGATCCAGGAGAGCGCCTTCCAGAGCGCGCCGACGCCAAGCCCCATGAACACGGTTTTGGCCAGCGCGCCGCCGCGTTCACCGGCGACCAGCACGTCGGCGCAGGCCGTGCCCTCCGGGTAGGGGAGAACGCCGTGTTCCTTGACGATCAGCGCGCGCCGCAGCGGGACCATCATCAGCACGCCGAGGATGCCGCCGGCAAACGCCAGCATCGTGATCTGGAAGTAGTTGAAGTATTCCTGCCCGCGGACGCCGAAAAAGATGAGTGCGGGGATCGTGAACACGACCCCGGCGGCAACCGATTCGCCCGCCGATCCGATGGTCTGGACGATGTTGTTTTCGAGGATCGTCGACCCGCCCAGCCGCTTGAGCACCGAGATGGCGAGGACGGCGATCGGGATCGACGCGCTGACCGTCAGCCCGGCGCGAAGCCCGAGATACACCGTGGACGCGCCGAACAGGAGCCCGAACAACGCGCCGAGGATGATGGCCTTGACCGTGAACTCGGCCGGGGACTGGGTGGCCGGAACGTACGGCTGGAACGTCGTGCGGGGCGCCGTGGTGGCCGTGGTGACCGGGGCTTTGTGTGCCATACGCGGCGGATACTAGCACGGGGGCGCGGTGCGCGGTGCGCGGTCCGCGGCTAAAATCTCTCCTTGTGAAACGAAGTCACAAGGGGGAACTCCAAGCCGGGATCCGCGAAAACGGGGACCAGGTATCCGAGTTGACGACGAATCGTCTCTCCGTATACCTGCGCTGTCTCAACGTGCTCGATGCCGCCGGCGTCAGGACCGTGTCCTCGCAGGCGCTCGCCGAGCAGTTCCACCTGAACGCCGCACAGATCCGGAAGGACCTGGCCTACTTCGGCGAGTTCGGCGTCCGCGGGGTCGGGTACTACGTCAAGGAGCTGCGCCGGCATCTCCGGCAGATCCTGGGCATCGACCGGGGCGTCTCGGTGGCGATCATGGGGGCCGGCAACCTGGGGCTCGCGCTGGCGGATTATCCCGGGTTCAGAGACGAAGGATTCGAGATCGTCGCGCTGTTCGATCTCGCACCCGACAAGATCGGCCATCGGTCCCGGGCGGGGGTGCCGATCTACGACATCCGCGAGTTGAAGAAGGTCGTCCGGCGCGAGCGGATCAGGATCGCGGTGGTGGCGGTTCCCGCAGCCGCCGCGCAGTCGGTCGTCAACACGGTCGCGGCGGCCGGGATCAAGGCGATCCTGAACTTCTCCCCGGGTACGATCAAGGTACCCGACGGCGTGAAGCTGAAAAGCATGGATCTCACGGTATCGCTCGAAAGCCTGTCGTTCTTCCTGGCGCAGACCGAGGACCGCTCATGAAGAAGAAGCTGACCCACGTTGGCCCCGACGGCGCGGCACGCATGGTGGACGTCTCGGGAAAGGCGGCCACCGCGCGCGAGGCGGTCGCACGCGGGCGGATCCGGATGTCACCGGAGGCGCGTGCCCTTGCCACATCGGGAACGAACAGAAAGGGAGATCCGCTGCAGACCGCGCGACTCGCCGGCATCATGGCAGCCAAGCGCACCTCGGACCTGATTCCGCTCTGCCATCCGCTCCAGCTGTCGTTCGCCGATGTCGTGCTGATCCCGACCGGCGATGGTTTCGACATCGAAGGCCGCGTTCGGACGACGGGGCCGACCGGCGTGGAGATGGAGGCGCTGACCGCGGTGTCCGTCGCCGCGCTTACGATCTACGACATGCTCAAGGCCGCCGACAAGGAAATGGAGATCGGCGAGATCCGCCTGATCGAAAAGTCCGGTGGCCGATCGGGCACCTTCAAGCGAGGCGTATGACGACCGAGACCATGACCGATCCCGCTCCGGACGTTCGCACGGTCGCGGACCTGCCATTCCACAATCACGGACGGTTCGTAAAGTCGATGACGATCGGCCGCTGCCGTGGCGAGGCGATCGAGGGCATGAGTTCGAACGAGATGTTCGACCGCGTCCGCGACATCGCGCTGGGGCTCGCGTCGCTCGGCGTGTCGAGCGGCGACCGCGTCGCGATCATCTCCGAGAGCCGGCCGGAATGGGTCCTGTGCGACCTGGCCATCCTCACGCTGGGCGCCGTCACCGTGCCGGTGTATCCCACGCTCAACCAGTCGCAGGTCCAATACATCATCAACGACGCCGGCGCGCGCCTGGCCATCGTGTCGACGCCGCTCCAGCTCGAAAAAGTGCAGTCGAGCCGCCATCTGCTGCCCACGCTCGAGGAAGTGGTCACCATGTTCACCGCCGACGGCGCGGGCGCCTCCGTGATCGGGCTCGACGTCGTCGCGACCCGGGGACATGACGCGATCAGGAGCGCGTGGGGCGTCGCGAAGGAGTATCGCGAACGCGCGCGTGCCGTCCGCCCCGAGCAGCTCGCCACCATCATCTACACGTCGGGCACCACCGGCGAGCCCAAGGGGGTGATGCTCACACACGAAAATCTCGTGTCGAATTTCATCGCCTCGGCAGAGTGCCTGGACCTGACGCAGGACGACGTCGCGCTGTCGTTCCTCCCGTTGAGCCACGCGTTCGAACGGCTCGCCTCGTTCCTCTACCTCTACACCGGCACCAGCCTGGTGTTCGCGGAAACGATCGAGACGATCGCGCGCGACATCACGACCGTGCGGCCGACGCTGATCACGGGCGTGCCGCGTGTCTACGAGAAGATGCAGGCGCGGATCATCGAGAAGGGCCGGGCGACACCGGGCTTGAAAGGCACGCTCTTCTCCTGGGCGGTCGGCATCGGGATCAAGCGTGCGCACGCGGAGCTGCGCGGCCGGCAGCCGGGTCCGCTGACCATGCTGCAGTGGACGCTGGCCGACCGCCTGGTCTTCAAGAAGATCCGCGATGCCGTCGGCGGACGGCTGCGCATCATCGTCTCGGGAAGCGCACCGCTCCCGCCCAACGTGCTGGAGTTCTTCACCGGCATCGGCCTCCCGATCACCGAAGGGTACGGCCTGACCGAGACCGCGCCGGTCCTCACCGTGAATCCGCCGAAGGCGCTGCGGATCGGCAGCGTCGGCAGACCCGTGCGCGGCGTCGAGCTGCGCATTGCTCCGGACGGCGAGATCCTCGCGCGCGGCGCCAACATCATGGTCGGCTACTACAACAAGCCCGAGGCGACCGCCGACGTGCTGGTGGACGGCTGGCTCCACACCGGG
This sequence comes from Vicinamibacterales bacterium, assembly GCA_036401215.1. Taxonomy (GTDB): domain Bacteria; phylum Acidobacteriota; class Vicinamibacteria; order Vicinamibacterales; family 2-12-FULL-66-21; genus JACDCA01. Next base: position 54,045 of record DASWVN010000334.1, read on the forward strand.
GACATCGGCGTCATCGACGAGGATGGCTATCTCTCGATCACCGATCGCAAGAAGGACCTGCTCGTCACATCGGGCGGCAAGAACATCGCGCCCCAGCCGATCGAGAACACGCTCAAGCGCAGCCCGCTGATCGCCGAAGCGGTCGTGCTCGGCGACCGCCAGCGCTACGTGGCCGCGCTGATCATCCCCGACTTCGCCGCGCTCGAACGCCGCGTCCAGGGCCTTGGCCGTCCACTGGCGCCGCGCGAAGAACTCGTCAAGCGCGCCGACGTGGTCGCGCTCTACGACGAGATCATCGGCGGCCTCAATCGCGAGCTGGCGCAATACGAGCGCATCAAGCGCTTTGCCGTCCTCCCGGAGGAGTTCTCGATCGATACCGGCGAATTGACGCCTACGCTGAAGGTCAAACGGAAGGTGGTGGAGGAGAAGTACCGGGATGTGATCGCCGGGCTCTACGCGTGATTCTGTCAATGCTGAATGACGAATGCTGAATGCTGAATGCTGAAAAAGGGCAGGCCCATTCAGCATTCAGCATTGACGATGTTCAAGCGGCCATTCGGCATTGACACGGATCACCCACTCAGGCCACCGGCGGCGGCTCGATATGGATGATCGCGTCCTTGATCTGCGGATACTGCGCGAGCAGGCGGTCCTTGACGACGTGCGAGAGCCGGTGGGCTTCGAAAAGTGTCGTGTCGCCGCTGAACCAGACGTGGAGATCGAGAAAGACGTGGTCGGCCGAGCCCCGCGAGCGGATCTCGTGGCAGCCGACCACTTCGGGCACCGACATCACCACCTCGCGGATCGCGTGCTCGTCGATCGCCGCGCGGTCGGATAGCACCGACGACGTCTCGCGCAGGATCAGCCAGCCGCTGCGCGCGATGAACGCGGCGATCACGAGACCGCCGATCGGGTCGAGCACCGGGTAGCCGAGATACACGCCGGCCAGCGACACGAGCACGGCAAACGACGTGAACACGTCGCTCTGCGTGTGCATCGCGTCGGCGAGCAGCAGTTCGCTCTTCAGCCGCCGTCCTTCGCCGCGTTCGTAGGTCACGACGACGAGGTTGACCGCGATGGTGACGAGCATCACGCCGAAGCTCCAGCCCGTCACCTCCGGCGGTTCGCCGCCGGCCAGCCGTGAGAGTGCCGAGCGGATCACCTCGATCACCGCGAGCAGGAGGAAGATGAAGATGCCGCCCGCCGCGAGCGCCTCGAATTTCCGGTGACCGTAAGGATGGTCTTCGTCCGGCGGTTTGCGCGATACGCGCGCGCCGGCCAGGCCGACGACGTTGGAAGCGGAATCAGTGAGGGAGTGGAACCCGTCGGAGATCATGCTGACGGTCCCGGTCGCGTAGCCGAACACCAGCTTCGCTCCGGCGACCGCCAGGTTGAGCAGAAGAACGCGGAAGAGGACGCGCGAAACCGCGCCGGCGCGGGTCAGGGCTGACACTCCAAACGACAGACTCCAGACTCCAGATCAAAACTCTTTGAAGTTGGGAGTTTGAAGTTTGCAGCTGACACGCGTCAGAACGTTCGAGCGTCGGGGACCGGCCACCAGCGCAGCTGCACCCGGCCGATGATGTATTTCTTCGGCACGAAACCCCAATGGCGGCTGTCGGAGCTGTTGTTGCGGTGGTCCCCCATGACGAAGTAATAGCCTTCGGGGACGATCTCCGGACCCCAATCCTCATGGGAGCGGTACTGCTCCGGCACGAACGAGTCGTCGACCGGGATGTCGTTGACGTACACCTTGCCGTCCACGATCCGGACGCGCTGGTTGTACTTCGCGATGACCCGCTTGACGAACGACTTGTCCGGGTTGTTCGGGTAGTAGAGCATCACGATGTCACCGACCTGCGGCTCGCCGACGGCCGAGAGATACGCGAACTTGTTGACGATCAGGCGGTCCTGGTCCTGGAGCGTCGGGGCCATGCTCTGCCCCTCGACCCGGGCGACCTGAAAGCCGAACGTCACGATCAACGTCGCATACACCGCGGCGGACGCGAGCGTCTTCAGCCAGGCGACGAACTCGTCGACGAGACGGCTCGAGAGGGAATTGCCGTCCATCGCCCCCTGGTTGGCCTGGGCGCCGAAGTCTCCGGCCATGACCGTCAGGGGCTCCAGGGGCCGGACCGATTCGCCGGCGGCCCCGGTGCGTCCCGGGTCCTCGCCGTGCGGTCCGCTCCCGGCCGTTTCCGGCGGCGTCGAGGTCCGGTAGGCCTCCGCAGGAGGGGGCGTCCGGTAGGCCTCCGGTTGATACGTCTCATGGCTCGCCCGCCCGCCGCTCTCCGGCCGCTCGTCGGACGGCCGCAGAAACCGCTCCGGGTCAGGTGGGGTGTTGAAGGGGTTGTTCGGGTCGTTCATAGCTTCAGATACTCCCGCAGCCGCCGGGTCTGGGATCGGCTCACTGGGATCTCCGTGCCCTTGGAATCCTTCATCCGCAGCAGGAAATTCCGGCTGAACCAGGGCACGATCTCCTTGATCTTGTTGATATTGACGAGGTGCGACCGATGTACCCGCCAGAATATCGCCGGATCGAGCCGGGCCTGCAGTTCATCCAGTGTCCGATAGTTAGACGTTCCAGACAAGCTGTTCGTTACCAGAGTGATCACATCGTCCTCCACCGAGGCGTGGACGATGTCATCGGCGTGCACCAGCAGAAAGCGGTCACCCACTTTGACGGCCAGTTGCTGCCGGCGGTCCTGTTGACTGGCGAGCAGCTGGAAAAGCCGCTCGAGGTCCCCGTTGGCGGGGCCACCCAGTCCGCCCGGCCGCCCGGTCTGCATCCGCCGGCGCACCCGATCGATGGCCATCCCGAGCCGTTCGGCCTCGACCGGCTTGAGAAGGTAGTCCACCGCGTTGATTTCGAACGCCTCGATGGCATGGCGGTCGAAGGCGGTGACGAAGACCACGTTCGACTCCAGCTCGTTCTCTATCAGGCGCCGTGCCACCTCGAAGCCGGTCAGCCCCGGCATCTGGATATCGAGCAGCACGAGGTCCGGATGGATCTCCTCGATGATCTTCAGGGCGTCGAGCCCGTTGGCCGCCTGTCCGACGACCTCCACGCCGCCCACGCGTCCCAGCAGATAAATCAGCTCCTCCCGCGCGAGCGCCTCGTCGTCAACCACCACGGCGCGGATCGAGCCGGTCGTGTCCGGCACCGTCACGCCGTCTTCCTCGCCTGTTCGCTCAACTCGGGAATCGCGATGCGGACGCACGTGCCTTCACCCGGGAGGCTGTCGAGCTGAAGCTGGTAGTTGCTGCCGTAGATGACCCGCAGCCGCTCGTTCACGTTGCGCAACCCGATACCGCTCCCCTGGACCCGCGACGCCTGCGCCGGTTCGACGCCGACGCCGTTGTCGATCACGTCGATGACGACGTCGGTGCCGTTGCGTGTCGTGCGGATCGTGATGGTGCCTTCGCCGACCTTCGGCTCGATCCCGTGCTTGATCGAATTCTCGACGATCGGCTGGAGCATCATGCTCGGCACGATCGTCCCCAGGCACGCGGGGTCGATCTGCTTGTCGATCCGCAGCCGCGCGCCGAAGCGGACGTGTTCGATATCCAGGTACTCGTCGATGGCTTCGAGCTCCTCCCGTAAGGTGACGAAATGCTCCTGGGCCCGGAGCAGCCGGCGCAGCAGGCCCGAGAGCTTCACGATCAGCACGCGTGCGGTCTCCGGCTGCGACCGGATCAGCGACGAGATCGAGGTCAGCGTGTTGAACAGAAAGTGCGGATTGATCTGGCTGGCGAGCGCTTCCACCCGCGCGGCCATCAGCAGCTTCTCCTGTTCCTGGAGCCGGTGCTCGATCCGGGCGCTGTTCCAGATCTTGATCGGGACCGCGACGCACAGCACCGTGGCGAGGATGACGAGCGCCCACAGCCACGGCGTCGGCGTCGGCAGCACGAAGAGCCGTTCGGGCCCGAAGCGGTGGCCGATCGCCTGCCGGAGGATGTCGAGGCCGATCGGCGCAGCCAGCAGCAGCACGACCCAGTCGATCTGGAAGCGGCGAACCAGCTTCCACATGTAGCGATGCAGGTCGGTGAAGAACAGGGGAGAGAAGTGCCAGATCGCTTCCTTCGGACAGATCTCGCGGAGCCCGCCGCCGGCGAAGCCGCAGCCGATCGCGAACGGCAGCGCGATCCATTCCCCCCACGACGTCGCGGTCAACCCCACGGCGGCGCCGACCAGCGCGCCGGCATACGGTCCGGCGATCAGCCCGGCGAGATACGAGCCGGGAAGCGTCAGATCGGCCGGGGGAAAGGAGAGGAACTTGCGGATGGCGACGCCGGCCACGAGCGGAATCCCGATGCTCGCGGCGAAGACGAGCCGCTCCGGCCAGTCACGCCGTTCGGTGAGCAGGATCCGGCGAAACCACCAGAACCGCACCAGCATCGTGGACAGGACCGCCGCCACGGCGACCTGCACGAGCAGGCTCACGAGCACGAGCTGCTCGGCCGACAGCTCCTGAGAGTGTGATGGCATGTGCTGCGGGGCCCGCCGAAGACACGGCGATTATATCAACTTGGTCGTCGGGACCTCTGCTGGCCGGCGGCCGGCGGCGTGCGCATCCTCTCGACTCTGAGACTCGACGCAATTTGATATGCTTTTCCCATGATTCGCCCGTTCATCGTCGGCTTCTTCACGACTTTCAAGCACATATTCAAGAAGCCGATCACGGTCAACTATCCGGACCAGAAGATCCCCGTTTACCCGAAGTATCGCGGCAAGCAGGTGCTGATGCGCGACGAGAACGGGCTCGAGAAGTGCGTCGCCTGCGGCCTCTGCGCGGTGGCCTGCCCGGCCGACGCCATCTACCTCGAACCGGCGGAGAACGACGGCACCGTACAGGCCGGTCCGCGCTACGCGAAGATCTACCAGATCCACAAGACGCGCTGCATCTTCTGCGGCATGTGCGAAGAGGCCTGCCCGGTCTCGGCGATCTTCATGGGCAAGGACTACGAACTCGCCGTCTACAGCAACAAGGACTTCATCTGGGACAAGGTGGATCTGCTGGTCCCGGCCCAGACGACGCCACCGGCGCAGGCGGCGCGGTGAAATGGAAAATGGAAAATGGAAAATGGTAAAGCGCCGGATTCGCGGCGCCGGGGCGGCGAGCCACGCTCTTTACCATCTTCCATTTACCATTTACCATCCGCAGGGTTCTTCGGCGCTCTCGGTGATATTCACGGCGACTTCGAATCCGCCCGGCGCATCATGGAACGGCACCCCGGGGTGCCGTTCTGGCTTTGTGTGGGGGATGTCGCCGATGCGCAGGGTCGCTACGAGCCTCTCCCCGCGCCGCTCTACTGGATCAAGGGCAACAACGAAAATTTCGACCTGATTGCGGCCTGGGTGGCACGGCGTAAGGCCGTGCCCGACGATCCGGAAGAGCGTAAAGCCCCGCCCTACGAATACATCCCGAACGGCGAACTCGTGGAGATCGACGGCTTGACGGTGGCCGGGCTCGGCGGGACGTTTGCGCCGACGATGTACGAGGTGGCGGCGGCGGACCTGCCGCATCCGATCAGGCGCACGGCCAAAGCCACGGAGCTGGCCGACCGGCGCCGGCACTTCGTTCGCGAAGAGGTCGACCGGTGCAAGGGCATGCGCGGCGTCGATGTGTTCCTGTCTCACGAAGCTCCCGTTCCGTTCCGCGTGGGTCCTGTCCAGGCCGGCAAGCGGCCGATCAACGAGATCCTGGCCGCCATGAGGCCGCGGCTCCACCTCTTCGGGCATCACCACCGGTTCCAGGCACTCGTCGCGGAAGGGGTGCCGTCGGTGTGCCTGGACGCGGTCGGCGTGTCATACCTGCTGATCGACCGGAACACGTTGGAATATCAGCACTTGCCGTCGTAGACTAAGTAGATTGCTGCGTACGCCCTTTCTTGACGCGATCGAAGAGCGCGTGCTCGTCTGCGATGGAGCGATGGGCACGATGCTGTATGCGAAGGGGATTTTCCTCAATCGATCCTTCGACGAGCTGAACCTCACCCAACCTGACCTCGTGGCCGAGGTGCACCAGTCCTACGTCCGCGCCGGCGCGGACGTCATCGAGACGAACACCTTCGGCGCGAACCGGATCAAGCTCGCCGCCTTCGGGCTCGACGACAAAGTCCACGCGATCAACTTTCAGGGGGCGCGGATCGCCCGGCACGCCGCGCGCGAGCTGGGCTACGTCGCCGGCGCGATCGGTCCGCTCGGCATTCGCATCGAGCCGTGGGGCAAGACCGGCGTCGACGAAGCCGAGGAGTACTTCCGGGAACAGGCCACGGCGCTGCACCAGGGGGGCGTCGATCTCTTCGTCCTCGAAACGTTCCGCGACCTGAACGAGATCGGCGCAGCCGTCCGCGCGATCCGCAGCGTCTGCGACCTGCCGATCGTGGCGCAGGTCACGACGGAGGCGGACGGCAACACGCTGGACGGCGTCGCCCCCGAAGCGTTCGTCCCCCGCCTGGAAGAGTACGGCGCGCACATCGTCGGCGTGAACTGCAGCGTCGGCCCGGCCGGGATGCTCGAGACGATCGAGCGGATGGCGCAGGTGGCGACGGCCAGGTTGTCGGCGCAGCCGAACGCCGGCAGCCCGCGCGAGGTGGAAGGGCGCAACATCTATCTGTGTTCGCCGGAGTACATGGCGTCCTACGCGCGCCGCTTCATCAACAACGGGGTTCGCCTCGTTGGCGGCTGCTGCGGAACGACACCGGATCACATCAGGCAGATCAAGGCGGCGGTCCGCGCACTGGCCCCGGCCGTGCCGCCGAAAGACAAGGCGGTCCCGGCCGCGAAGTCGACACCGCCGGTCGAGATCGTGCCGCGCGACGAGAAGTCACGGATGGCGAACGCGTTGACGCGAGGGCTGTTCACGGTGTCGGTGGAACTGGTGCCGCCTCGCGGGTTCGACGCGCAGAAGCTCGTGGACCAGGCCCGCCAGCTCAGGATCCACGGCGTCGATCTCGTCAACATTCCCGACGGTCCCCGCGCCAGTGCCCGCATGAGCGCGATGGCGGCTTCGATGATCGTGCTGCAGCAGGCGGGGATCGAGCCGATCCTGCACTACGCCTGCCGCGATCGCAACCTGCTCGGCATGCAGTCGGACCTGCTCGGCGCGCACGCGATGGGGATCCGCAACGTGCTGGTCATCACCGGCGATCCGACCTACGCCGGCGACTACCCGGATGCGACGGCGGTGTTCGACGTCGACTCGATCGGCCTGACCAACGTCGTCGCGCGCCTGAACCAGGGGCTCGACATCGGCGGCCAGTCGATCGGATTCCCGACCGCGTTCCACATCGGGGTCGCGGTGAATCCGTCGGCCATCGACGTCGATCACGAACTTCGACGGTTTCGTTACAAGGTTGAAGCCGGCGCCGAGTTCGCGATCACGCAGCCGGTGTTCGACGTCGCCTCGCTCGTCACGTTCCTGGAGCGCAGCGGCGCGCCGATCCCCGTCCTGGCGTCGATCGTTCCGCTCGAGAGTCTCCGCCATGCCGAATTCATGGCGAACGAAGTGCCCGGCGTCTCCGTCTCAGCAGCCGTGGTCGAGCGGATGCGACGAGCCGAAACCGCGGGGCGTGCGGCAGCCGAAGGGCTGGCCATCGCCTCAGAGATCGTGGCCGAGGTCCGGCCGCACGTTCAGGGCATCCAGATTTCCACCGCTGCCGGCGCGATCGAGTCCGCGCTCGGCGTCATGAAAGCGCTGGCCGCGTGAGTTCCCCGACCGCGTCCGGCCAGGGGCCTCTCCTTTGCTTGCCCGGTCATATGTGGCCGGGATATAGTCGCAGCTTCTCATATGGCCTTATTCGACCGTAAAGCGTCGTCAGAGGACGAACTCGTCTCCGGGACCGACGCCGGCAGCCGTGCGCTGTCGGTGGCTGCCGTCGAGAATGACTTCGTCGAAGGTGTTTACGACAAGCTGGCGAAGGTCTACGACCTGACCTTCGGCCCCACGTTGCATCCGGGACGGATCCAGGCGATCCAGCGGATGAACATCCAGCCGGGCGAGCGCGTGCTCGAAGTCGGCGTCGGCACCGGGATCAATCTCGGTCTCTACCCGAAACACTGCACGATCACCGGGATCGACTTCTCCGGCTCCATGCTCGAGAAGGCGCGTGAACGAGTCGCGCGCAAGGGCGTCCGCAACGTCAAGCTCCTGCAGATGGACGCCGGCGACCTCAAGTTCGCGGACGGCTCCTTCGACATCGTTTATGCCCCGTACTTGATCAGCGTCGTGCCCGATCCCGTCAAGGTCGCCCAGGAGATGCACCGCGTCTGCCGGTCGGGCGGACGCATCATCTTCTTGAACCATTTCCTCAGCCCCAATCCGGTCCTGTCGCGGATGGAACGGATGATTTCGCCGTACACGATTCACATCGGGTTCAAGGCGGACCTCGACCTGCCCGCATTTCTCGCGCAGGCGAACCTGCATCCGGTCTCGATCGAGAAAGTCAACGTCCCGCGACTATGGTCGCTCGTGACGTGCGTGAAGGACTGACCCGGCTCGCGCCTGCTGTCGTCCTCATCGCATTCGCCGTTCCGCTGTTCATCGGCCTCGGCTCGTTCGATCTCGCCAGCGATGAGGCCATCTATTCGTACGCCGTCGATTCGATCCTGAGCACCGGCGACTGGCTCGCTCCACGTAGCAGTCCCCATCCTGACGAGGTCTTCCTCGAAAAGCCGCATTTGAAGTTGTGGATCGTCGCGGCGCCGATCAGGCTCGGGTTGCTGCCGCTGAACGAGTTCGGCCTGCGGTTCTGGGACGCGCTCTTCGGCGCGTTCTCGTTTTTCTACGTGTTCCTCATCGGCCGGCGTCTCGCCGGCTGGGTGTGCGGAACCGTCGCCGGGCTCGTGCTCTTCGCGCACGAGCCGCTGATCTTCGATCACGGATTCCGGAGCAACAACATGGACGCCGCGCTGGTACTCGCGTACTGCGGCGGTGTCTATCACTATCTGCGGTGGGCGTCAGCATCGCCGGGTGCGTCACGCGGTGCGCATATCGGTGCCGTGCTCGCGTTCTTCTATCTCGGCTTCATGTCGAAGTTCGTGGCCGCGCTCTTCCTGCCCGCGGTGCTCGGGCTCGCCGCGCTGGCGGTCCCGGCTCACCGGGCGCGCCTGATCGAAGACCGAGGCCGGTGGACGGTCTCGATCGCGATCACCATTGCGGCCATCCTGCCGTGGTTCATCTATCAGCACGTTCAACACGGTCCGGAGTTCTGGATAGTCCTGCTCGGGGAGCACGTCGTGACGCGATTGACGACCTACGTCGATCCCGCGCATGTGCAGCCCTGGTACTTCTACGCCGTCGAAAGCTTTCGCCAGTTCCAGCGGTCCGGCAGCGCGATCTGGATCGGTGTTGGCCTTGCGATCCTGCTCGTGAACGTACTGCGACGACGAACGCCCGACGGTGTGGTGGTGCTGCTGTGGGCGACCCTGCCGTCGATTGCGATCTCGTTCGGCAACTCGAAGCTGTATCACTACTTCTATCCATTTCTGCCGCCGCTGGCGATTGCGGCGGGATACGGTGTCGCAGTGATCAGTCGCGCCGTCGCGCAGTTCGTCCCTCGTCGGAACTCAGAGCGCAGATGGGCGACGCCCCGGGCCTACGTGGCGGGCGCAATCGTCCTGCTGTCGATCGGTTTCATCGTTGCCACGGCCGCAACGGGGACGCTCCAGATCTACGCCGGAGATCAGTTGCTGTTCCGGAACAGTTCGCTGTTGCGGCCGGCGATCCTGGGGCTCGCGGGCCTTGCGCTGATCGATCTCCGGGCCGCCATCGGGTGCGCAGCCGTTCTGGCGCTCTCGACCGTATTTCTGACGCCAGTGACGGCCTACCCGCGGAACCTGGCGCGGTTGGCGATAGAACACCGTCCGCTTGCGTCCATTGCGGATTGCGTGCACCGGATCGACGAACATCGCGAGCAGAGCGGCTTTGTGCCCGGCGCGTACGGTCCTGTCTCCGATGCATTCCTGCACCAATACTTCTTCTATTTTCGAGGCACCGGCTGGGTGTCGCCCGAGGTGGATGACAGCCAGTTACGAACGGCCTTGTTCGTTTCTGGCCAGGAACGCGTTGTGATCATTGACAATGCTGCATATTCCGCCTTCCTGGAGCGTACGGCTGATGCCGGACCGCTCCCGGCGGCCATCACCCACCAGCGAGCCCTGGTGCTGTTGCCGGGCGCGTATCGCGAGTGCAGAGGCAGTTGAGGACTGAAGCCGTGGATCGAGTCCGTCTGCCATGGTGGGTCATTGCCGCTGATCTTCTCGTGGCCGTGACGTTCGTGGTCGGCGCCATTGCGCTGATGACGGACGATCTCATGATCACGATCGCAGGCGAGCGTTTTTCAGCGCGTTCCGCAACGCGTCCCTTCGCCTGGGCGATCGGCCTGGCGATCGTTCGCTTCTACTTCTGCCGGCTGCCGCCGTGGGGGTTCGACCGGCTGACGCAGCGTCCGGCAGCGCTGACGTTCGAAGAGTCCCGCATCTTTGCGCCGATGCCGGTCGGGGCATGGCCCAGGATTCGGGAACTCACACTCCTGACCCTGAGCTATGCGGTTCTCGTCGCGATCGCGACGTGGCCGATCGCGGTGCAACCGTACGCCGTGTCGGACATGGGGGATCCGCTGTTCTCCATCTGGCGCCTGATGTGGATCACGCACGAGTTCCCGCAGAACCCGCTGAACATCTTCAACGGCAACCAGATGTACCCGGAGCCGCGAACGCTCACGTTCTCGGACCCCGTACTCGCCCCGACCCTGTTGTTCGCTCCGCTTCACGCGCTCGGTCTGCACAGGATCGTTGCCTACAACCTCGTCCTGCTCGCCGGGTGGGTGTTTTCTGGCGTGACGATGTTCGTACTGGTCCGGGCTCTGACGGGCCGAGCCGACGCCGCCTGGGTCGCAGGAGCTATCTTCGCGGTGCATCCGTACCGTGGGGAGCACCTCGCGCATCTGGAGCTGCAGATGACGATCTGGCTGCCGATCGCGCTGCTGTACCTGCATCGGACGATGGCGTCGGGCAGACTTCGCGACGGGCTCGCGTTCGGCCTCGCGGCGGCCGCGCAGTTCTACACGGCGCTCTACTACGGCGCCTTCCTGATGACCTACGCGACCGTCGTCGGCGGCGTG
>DASWVN010000335.1:0-25614 GCA_036401215.1 Vicinamibacterales bacterium
CCGCCTCGCCGCCGCCAGCCGGGATGATCACTGTGTCGGTACGCTCCGGAATGAGGTCGTTCTGCGAATCGCCGAGGAGACCTCCGGTGGCGTACAGGTTCGAAAGATCGACGGACCTGTTGCCGCCGCCGCCGGCGCGCCGCGGCGCCGGCGCGGCGGCGCGAGGCCCGACGCGACCGATCGCCACACGTCCTGGCGCGCTCGAGCCCGCCGCCAGCCGGCCCTGGAGCGTCGCAACGCCGGGATACGAGAGCGTTTCGCCTTCGCGGCCTGCCGAGTGCGCCTGCGCGAGCCGCTCCAGCGCGGTGCGCGCCGCATTCGCCCGATCGGTCGCGCCGAAACCGGCGCGCACCGTCACGGTGCGCCATTCCTGGACGTCCTGCGCCACCGAGGCGGTGGTGACCGTCACCGACCCCGGCGCCGCGCCCGCTTTCTCGAGAAATGCGCGCAGGTCCTGCTCGAGCTGTTCGAAGGTGGCCCCGTCGAGCGCCCACAGATACGGTGCCCGCGCCGCGAGCGCTGTGGCTGCCGCAAGCGTCCCCGCATCGTCAGCACCGGCCACCACGATCGCATCGCTTCCCATGCCGGAGTCCGCGGCAGGCACGAACGCCACCATGCCCTCGTCGGCGGCGAGACCGGTCAGGGTCACGGCGCCCGACGTGACGAGCCTCGAGACATCGGGCTGCTGCCGGCCCACGAGGACGGCGAGACGATCGGCCGTCGCGCCTTCCCCGCGCCGAGTGATCGGCAGGTTCATGGCCATCGTCTCGAAGCCGAACCGCGCGGCGATGTTCGCGGCTGCTGCGACGTCGGATGCCGACGCCTGGGGCGCGACGAGGATGCGCGCAGCGACGAAGTCGGTGACGTCATCGCCATTGGTGTCCTGCAGCGCGCCGCCGGGCCCGAACAGATCGGTGAGACCGGACGGCGCCGCCGGTGCGTTCTGCGAGTCCGGCCGCTCGACGACGACGAGAGCGAACAGGACGGCGAGCGCGCAGGTCCCCACGCGCCACGGGGGCTGGCCATTGCGCTGCTGATACATGCTGTCCTCCGGGCCGCGCAACAATCCGTTGCAACGGATCGTTTCATGCGCGGATGTGCACGTCAGTGATACCGGAAAGCTCGCTGGACGCCGGCACGGATGGACGCTGCCGGCTGCTTGCGCGGGTGCGAATAGCAAGGGGCGTTCCGGGGTCCAGGGCGCGCGCGCTCGCCCGCGAGTGCGCGGCTCGCGCGGGCACGTGCCTTGCTCGACAGGACGTCACGGACCATCGCTGCGAGGAGCAGGGCATGACGAGTGTGTGGCTGCAGGAACTGACGTCCGACGACGTCGAAGCGTACCTCGAACGCGAGGCGACGATCATCGTGCCAATCGGCGCCACGGAGACGCATGGGGCGCACCTGCCGCTCGGCACCGACACGTACGAAGCGATGGACTATGCCGAGGCGATCGCGACCAAGGCGGGCGTGCTCTGCGCTCCGCCGATCTGGTTCGGGGATTCGCCGCACCACATGGGCCGTCCCGGCACGATCTCGCTTCGGTCCACCACCGTGATCGCCGTCCTGATGGACGTCTATGGATCGCTCGTTCATCACGGCTTCACGCGCATCGTCACGTTCAACGGGCATCGGCTGGCCAACCTGCCCGTCATCCAGATTGCCGCCAAGGAGGTGAAGGCGCAGCATCCGCACGTCCTGTTCGCCTGCTTCGATCCGCTCGTCATCGCCGCTGAGACCCATCGCCGCATCCGCACCGCGCCCGATCGCGGCGTGCACGGCGGGGAGTTCGAGACGTCGCATATGCTGTTCAAGCGTCCGGAGCTGGTGCGCACCGATCGCATCGCCCTGAACCACGGGGTGTACATCGACTCGCGGTTCGTGCACACGGATCATCTCGCCGGGGGCGACAAGGTGCTGTGGACGACTGGCTGGCAGGATCAGCTCGCTGTCGCGCCGAGCGGCCACCTGGGCGATCCCTGCGCCGCAACCGCGGAGAAGGGAGCGGCGCTCTGGCAGGCCATCGTGAACAACGGCGTCGAGTTCATCGAGGACATGCGCCGGTTCAAGGGTGCACGGCACGAGTCCTCCTGAGTCGTCAGGCAGCCCGCGCGTGGAGGATCCTCAACTCGGAAGAGGCGAGCCGGATCGGGCCCGCAGGCACTGCGCGAGCGCCTCAGCGGTCACCGGTTTGATCATGAGCGTGGCCCCGGTCGTTGCGGCGGCGGCGGCTTCGTCCGGCGTCACCTCGTACGCGCTCATCAGAATGAGGCGCATCGAAGGGAATCGCTCGCGGACGATACGGGCGAGCTCCAGGCCCGTGGCGCCGGGCATGCGGACATCGCTGATCACGCAGTCGTAGGTCCGGTCACGCAGGCGCTCGAGCGCTTCTGCAACCCCGGCCACGGGATCGGCGAGGCATCCGAATAACTGAAACCCGATGGCGAGCGACTCGCGTGTATTGCGATGATCGTCGACGATCAGAACTCGGAGCACCGTGGGACCTCCACCAACTCGAACTGTCGGCTGTTCGGCAATTCCTGTTCCATGCCGCAGGCCGAAACAGCCGCTTCTTTCGGAGCGTTCCTCTCGCGCGTCCGCTGTAATCGCGCAACATTCGGTTGCAACGCTCTGATGCAACGCGCCGGTGGAGACCTTGACACACACGCGCCCGTGGGCAATCCTTACGCACTTACCGTTTCAGAGTGCTCGGCCTTCGATGCAGACTGACGCGAACCCCCTCGCGGCGATCAATTCGGTAGCGCTGGCGATCGGACGCTTCTCCAGCTTGACAGAGATGCTGGACTACGCGCTCGCGAAGGTACTCGAGGTGGTTCAGGCTGAAGCGGGCGGTGTGTACCTCCTCGACGACGAGCGGCAGGAACTCGATCTCGTCGTCCACCGCGGCCTCTCCGAGCGGATCACGCGCGACCTCGACCGTTTGAAACTCGGCGAGGGCATTTCAGGCCGCGTGACGCTCACCAACGAGCACGTCATCATCCGGAGCCTGCAGGATGATCCCCGGGTGACGCGCCGCATCGCCGCCGACGAGGGTTTTCGCGGCTTCGCTGCCGTGCCGTTGCGCTCCAACTTCAAGACCTACGGGACGCTGAACATCCACACGCGCGTCGAGCGCCTCTTCTCAGAAGAAGAGATCCAGCTCCTGACCTCGATGGCCTCGCAGATCGGTCTTGCCGTTGCCAACGCGCGGCTCTATCTGGATCTGCAGGCCTCGGAACGCCGCTTCCGCGGTCTCGTCGAGAACGCCGAGGACCTCATCTATTTGACGAATGGCGACGGGCGCATCGTCTACGCCAATCCGGCACTCGAGCGGCTGCTGGGGTACGAGCCGTCGTGGGTCTACGAGCGCGGTCTCACCGTCCTCGGCCTGGTGCATCCGTCGGATCGCAAGAAGCTGAAGCGCCTCCTGCCCCGGATGCTCGGTGGGCACATCCTGCGCTCGGTCGAGTTCCGGCTGATGCACGCCGACGGCCGCCGCTACTGCTGGTTTTCCCAGACCAACGTGCCGCTGCGGGACGAATCCGGCCTGTCGGCCGGCATGCAGTGCATTGCCCACGACATCACGGACCGGCGCACGATGCAGGAGCAGGTCGCGCGCGCCGAGCAGCTCGCCCAGCTCGGGCGGATGGCGGCGCACATCGCCCACGAGATCCGCAATCCGCTCGGCGCGATCGTCAACTCGGTGAACATGCTGCGCCGGCCTGACGTCGCCTGCGATCAGCGGCTCCTCCAGATCGTCTCCGAGGAGGCCGACCGGCTGAACGCGATCATCACCGACTTCCTGATGTTTGCCCGGCCACCGGCCCGTGTGCCGGTACCCTGTGACATCGTCGAGCTGGTCGAGAGCACCGTGATGCTCTTCCGCAGCGGCGGCAAGACCTGGGACGCTGTCGAGGTGCGCGTCGTGTGCGCTCCAGACCTGCCGGTGGTGCCTGCCGATCCGAATCAGATGCGGCAAGTGCTCTGGAATCTGCTTTTGAACGCCGTGGAGGCGACGCCGATGCCACGGCTCGTGGACGTGGAGGCACGCACCTCGGTCGACGGCGCGCACATCACCATCTCGGTGACCGACGACGGCCCGGGCATTGCCGACCCGGAGATGGCGTTCGATCCCTTCTACACCACCAAGCCACACGGCACCGGCCTCGGCCTCGCGCTCGTGGCGCGCATCGTCCGAGACCACGGCGGGTACATCACCGTCGAGAACATTGCCGGCCGCGGTGCGCGCTTCACCGTGGCCCTTCCCACCGCCTCCGACGTCGAGGAGGCGCCGCCATTCGTGATGGGTGCTCCCCCATGAACATACTGCTCGTCGATGACCAGCTGAACGTACGGCGCTCCACCGCCTTCATTCTCAAGAAGGACGGCCACATCGTGCACGAGGCCGGCAGCCGGAGCGCTGCGCTCGACGTCCTCGCCTCGACCGACATCGACGTGGTGGTCACCGACGTGCGGATGGAGAGCGAGCACGACGGCGCGGTGCTGTTGCGCGCCGTCAAGGGCGCCCACGCCGATACCGAAGTTGTCATCGTGACCGCGTTCGGCACGATCGACGACGCCGTCGATGCGATGCGGGCGGGGGCCTATGACTATCTCACGAAGCCGCTCGATCCCGGCCGGCTGCTGATCACCGTGCGCCGTGCCGGCGAGCGCCGGGCGCTCGCCCGCGAGATCATGGCCCTGCGGGCGCAGGTCGGCGGCAGTGAGCGGATCGTCGCGGCCAGCACGGCGATGCAGAGCGTGCTGCGCACCGTCGCCAAGCTCGCCGAAACCGACAGCACCGTGCTCGTGACCGGCGAGAGCGGCACGGGCAAGGACCTCATCGCCGCCGCACTGCACGCCCAGAGCCCGCGCCGCAGCGGCAAGTTCGTCCCGATCAACTGCGGCGGCATCACCGAAACGGTCCTCGAGAGCGAGCTGTTCGGCCATCGCAAGGGGGCGTTCACCGGCGCCATCAGCGACAAGAAGGGACTGTTCGAGGAGGCGCACAAAGGCGTGCTGTTCCTCGACGAGATCGGCGAAATGCCGCTGCCGATGCAGGTGAGACTGCTCCGCTTCCTGCAGTCGGGCGAGGTGCGGCGCATCGGCGACACGGATACGCGGCGCGTCGACGTGCGGCTCATCCTGGCCACGCACCGGACCCTCGAGGAGGAGGTCGCAGCGGGGCGCTTTCGCCAGGACTTCTACTACCGCATCAACGTCGTCACCGTGTTCATTCCGCCGCTGCGCGAGCGTCCCGACGACATCCAGCCGCTCGTGCACTACTTCCTGCCGCAGCTGGCTGCACGGCTGCGGCGGAAGGTGACCGGCTTCACACCGCAGGCGCTCGACCTGCTGATGGCGTATGCCTGGCCGGGCAATGTCCGCGAATTGCGGAACACGATCGAGCGCGCGCTCAACATGGCCTCTGGTGACACGATCACCGCGGCTGACCTGCCGGCCGCAATCACGCTCGAGACGCCGCCACCCCTGCCGAGTGCGGCTGCGGCTGCGGCGCCTGCGGCGGATCCTTCCTCCGACAGAGAACGGCTGCTCTCCACGCTCGATCGCTGCCGCTGGAATCAAAGCCGCGCCGCCGCGACGCTGGGGATCAGCCGGACGACGCTCTGGCGCAAGCTGCGCGAGATGCGTATCGAGCAATAGGGAACGACGGGCGGCTGGTGTGGTCACGCCACGTCGAGTTCAGTTCGTGATCTGCCCCCGCCGGATGTTGTGGGTCTCCAGGAAGGCCTCCGTTCGGGTGAAGAGGTCACGCTGTGATCCGAGGCCGCGAAAGCCGTGACCCTCGCCCCAGTAGATGGCGTACTCGACCGTCCTTCCGGCCTTCTTCATCGCGTCGTAGAGCGCTTCTCCCTGCGCCGGCACGACGCCGTCGTCATCTGCACCCTGAAGGATCAGCAGTGGTGATGTCGCGTTGGCGGCGAATGCGATCGCGGCGGAACGGTCGTACAGGTCCGCGTTCTCGTTGGGATCGCCGAGCTTTGCGATGAGGCGCATGCGCCACAGCTTGCGCTTGCTCTGCTTGACGAAGACCGCCCAGTCCGACACGCCGTAGAGCGAGATGCCGGCGTTGCAGACCTCCGGCGTCTTGGTGATGGCGAGCATCGTCATATAGCCGCCGTAGCTGCCGCCCCAGCACGCGATCCGGCGCGGGTCCACGCCCGCCTCGCTTGCCAGGAACCGGGCGCCCGCCACGACGTCGTCGAGTTCGCCGCCGCCGTAATCGCCGTAGTTCGCCCGCTCGAACTCCGCGCCGTAGCCGACATGCGTGCCGCGCCAGTTCACGAACAGCACGGCATAGCCCTGCTGCACCAGATACTGATGGAACGCGTAGTAGGGCAGACCGCCCCACCCTTTCAGGTTGATGCCGCCCTTGCCATGGAAATACATCAGCCCGGGGCGGGGATCCGTTCCCGGACCTTTCAACAGGATGCCGGGAACCTCTGTGCCGTCCTTGCTCGTCCATCGCACGGCGACGGGCTCGACGAATCCGGCCGTGACCGACGGATCAGGACGCGACTCGGTGAGCCGAAGGACCGGGGATCCCGCCTGCGCGTCCTGCACCGTGACCTCTGGGGGCATCGTGGCGCTCGAGCGCAGGTAGGCAAGACGCCTCGAGTCCGGCGACCACGCCGGGTCCGTGTTGAAGCCATCGGGCGAGACCCGCACCGGCTCGCCGCCGGAGGCGCTCACCACGTAGATGTGCCGGTCCTCCAGGTCTTTCACGCGGCTGCTGACGAATGCGATGCGATCGCCCGACGGCGCCCAGCGCGGGCTGTAGTCGACCCATGGCCCCTTCGTCAGCTCGATCGGGTCGCCGCCATCGACGCTGGCGATCCAGACGTGGTTGTGGCCGCTGCGGCTCGACAGATACGCGATGCGCTGGCCGTCGGGGGACCAGTGGGCGTTGCCGTCGAAGGAGAACTCCTCGACGCCTCGTTCGTACGTTTCCCGCACGATCGGCTTCGCGGCGGTGCCATCGGGGCGGCTGACCCAGATCTCATATCCCTGCCAGTCGTCGAAACGGCGGAGGAACGCGAGCCGGTCACTCGAGGGGGACCAGATGGGCGAATCCTCGTCGACGGGCCGCGACGCAATCAGGGTCGCGTCGCCGCCGTCCGCCGACACGACGCCGACGTCGTCCTGATCCTTGTTGGTCATGACGAAGGCGAGACGGGTGGAATCGGGCGACCAGTTCAGGCCGGAGTAGCGGCCCTCCTTCGACGTGACCTGCTGGGGACGGCCGCCGCCAAGCGGCAATACCCAGATGTGCTGCTTCGCGGTGAAGGCCATAAGACGCCAGTCGGGCGACACCACGGCGCCGCCGCGGGCGACGAGCGGCGCAACCTGCTGCAGCGACGCATCGCCCGGCCGGGCGGGTGTCGTGGCGTCAGCGTCGGCGGCCCACAGATCGCGCTGCGTGCCCGTTCCCCACGAAAAGGCGATGCGGCGGCTGTCAGGGGACCACGTGGGCGCACCTGCGTTCTCTATGGCGAGCACCTGCTCGAGGCTGATCTGTGGCGCCGGAGTGGTCGTCTGGTCAGGGGCTGAGCGAGTGCAGGCTGCCGCCGTAACGGCGACGGTGACAGCGAAACCTCGCAGGAGCGATCGGCGCATGGGCGTACGTCCTTTGTGGAAGACAGGAATGGGTCTACGACAACAGTGATTCTCGCGCTCCGGTCATGCGAGCCCGCAGGGCGGCGGTCGCCTCCCGATCGATCGCGAAATCATCCGGCAGGCTGATTCGATCGCCAGCCGGCGTGCGGCACCGAATCACGACTCCGTAGTCACGCTCCGCGGTCTCGAGTGAGATCTTTCCTTCGATTGCGTCACGCAACACGTCCTCGGGATCCCGCTCGACCGCCGGCCAGAACCCGCCGCCGCCCGGAAGCTGCATGATCATCTCGAGCCGGGGATCGAGCGTGAGCTGAATCTTCGGATCCGGCCGCGATCCGTCAGACAGCATGAATTCGCCGCGCGCACCCGGCTGCCCGCCGCGGTACCCCGCCGGCGAGAACCGGATCCGATCGAAGAGCGCGGCGATCGTCCACGGCTGATCGGAGCGGATCCCGATCCGCATCGATTGGCCGAGCCCCCCGCGGAAGCCGCCGGCACCGGCCGAGTCGGGGCGCAGCGCGCGCTCGTGCACGAGGAGCGGCGAGAGGCTCTCGATCACTTCAACCGGTACGCCGGCCACACCGCTCGGAAAGCTCGTGTTGTCGAGGCCGTCCTTGTTGGGCCGCGCGCCCGTCCCGCCAGCCGACGTCTGGAAGAACGTGAACGGTTCCCCCTGCAGGTCGACGCCGCGCGTCTGCGTGATCCAGATCGCCGCAGAGCCTTCGGCCATCACGCGATCCGGCACGACCTGCGCCAGCGCGCCAAAGAGCGCGATCGGGGCCAGATGGCCGACGATGTGGCGTGCCGCGAGAGGCGCCGGTCGCTGCGCGTTGAGGATGCAGCCCTCGGGCGCCGTCACCGTCACCGGGCGGAACGACCCCTCGTTGTTGGGAACGTCCGGGCTGATCGAGGCTTTGATGCCGAACGTCGTATACGCCGTGGTGTAGTTCAGGACCACGTTGACGCCCAGCCGGTTCTGGGGAGACGAGCCGGTGTAATCCACATGGAGGTCGCTGCCGCAGACGGTGACCGCGCAGGCGATCCGGATCGGTTCGTCGTGCGCGAAGCCGTCGCTCCACGTCTCGCTCGAGTACCGGCCGTCGGGAATCCGCTCGATGGCCGTGCGCATCGCGCGCTCCGACACGTCGATGATCTCGTCGGCCAGCGGCTCGATCGACGGGAAGCCGAACTCGTCGAGGAACTCCAGGAGCCGCCGGCTGCCCACCTCGTTGCACGCGACCTGCGCATGAATGTCGCCAAGCACCATCTCGGGCGAGCGCACGTTGCCGCGGACGATCCGCAGCAGGTCGTCGTTCGGCTCGCCGCGTCGATAGAGCTTGAGGATCGGGATGTACAGCCCTTCCTCGTAGATCTCCCGGCCGTCGGCCGAGAGACCACGGCCGCCGATGTCGGCCGCGTGGCACGTGTTGCCGAAGAATGCGATGACTTCGCCGTCGCGGAACACGGGGGTCACGATCGTCAGGTCGTGCAGTTGCCCGGACGTGTACCACGGGTCGTTGGTGATGAGCACGTCGCCCGGTTCGAGCGAGGCGAGCGGACAGCGGTCCAGGAAGTGCCGCATCGAGGTCGCCATCGAGTTGATGTGACCGGGCGTCCCCGTCACCGACTGCGCGATCATGTTGCCGCGCGTGTCGAAGACGCCCGCGGAGAGGTCTTCCGACTCGCGCACGATCGTCGTGAACGACGTGCGCATGAGCGCTGCCGCCTGTTCGTTGCACACCGAGATCAGCCGGCTCCAGAAGACTTCCAGCAGAATCGGGTCGCGGCGCAGCGCCAGGTCAGCGCGCATGGTCGTACCTCACCACCAGGTTCAGATGCTCGTCGATCGACACCACCGCGCTGGTGCCGACGACGGCCGTGGACTCCCGCTCCTCGACGACGGCCGGCCCGTGAAACGTCGCGCCCGGCCCGAGACGATAGCGGTCGTACACGTCGGTTTGATGAAAGCCGCCGAACTCGGGAAAGTACACCGGCCGTGTCCCTTTGAGCGCCGATCGCGCGTCGCCGGCCGGCGTTCCACCTCGTTGCCGGCGGTTGAGCGCCGGCCGCGGGCCGCGGACGGCCACACGCCAGTTCACCCCCTCGATCGGGATGTCTTCGGCGACGCGTCCGTAGAGATCCCGGTAGACGAGCTCGAATGCGGCGACGATCGCGGGGATGGCCGCGGGCCCGAGTGGGCCCTCGGGGATCGGGACCCGCACCTCGTGTCCCTGCCCTACGTAGCGGAGGTCGGCGGACCGGGTCACGACGATCTCCTCCGGCTGCAGCCCGGATCCTGCGAGCAGCGCGAGGCCGTTCTCCTCCATCTCCCGGAGCAGCGCGTTCACGCGCGTCCAGTCGAGCGTGGCGAGCGGCTCCACCGAGCTGCGGACGAAATCGAAGGCCAGGGGCGCCGTGAGAAAGCCGATCGTCGAACCGACGCCCGCGCCAAGCGGCGAGATGACCGCCGGGCTTCTCAGGATGGCCGCCACCCCGTAGGCGTGTACCGGGCCCGCGCCGCCGAACGCGACGAGCGGAAAGGCACGCGGGTCCTTGCCGCGGTCGACCGCATGGATGCGCGCGGCATTGGCCATGTTTTCGTTGACGATGCGGTGGATGCCCCAGGCGGCCTCGCTGACGCTGATGCCGAGGGGGTCGGCGACGCGGCGTTTGATCGCCGCCCGGGCCGCCTCGACGTCGAGCGACATCCGGCCGCCGAGAAAGAACGTTGGATCGAGATAGCCGAGGACGAGGTCGGCGTCGGTGACTGTCGGCTCGGCGCCGCCGAGGCCGTAGCACGCCGGGCCCGGTTCGGCACCAGCGCTCTCGGGCCCGATCTTCAGCAGGCCGAGTGGATCGATCCGGGCGATCGAGCCTCCGCCCGCGCCGATCTCGATCATGTCGATGACCGGGATCTTCACAGGAAGCCCCGAGCCCTTCTTGAAGCGATATACCCGGTCGACTTCGAACTGCGTGCTCGTGAGGGGGCGGCCGCCCTCGATGATACAGAGCTTCGCGGTGGTCCCGCCCATGTCGAACGAGAGGAGATCGGGATAGCCGGCCATCTCGCCGAGGTGGGCGCTGGCGAGCGCACCGCCGGCCGGACCGGACTCCAGCAGTCTCACCGGGAACCGCCGGCTGGTCTCGACCGTCGCGATGCCTCCCGACGAGAGCATGATGTACAGCTCGCCGTCGAGGCCGAGCGCGGCGAGCCGGCGCTGCAACTCCGAGAGATACCGATCGATCAACCGTTTCACGTACACGTTGCACACCGTCGTCGAGGTGCGCTCGTACTCCTTGATCTCGGGGACGACCTCCGACGAGAACGAGGTCTCGATCTCCGGCGCAATCTCGGCGAACACCTGCGCGATGGCGCGTTCGTGCGCCGGGTTGGCGTAGGCGTGGAGCAGCGACACGGCCACTGCCTCGACGTTCTTGCGCTTCAGTTCCCGCGCCAGGGCCTCGACCTGCGCGATCTCGAGCGGCCGCAGGACGCTGCCGTCGTGGAGCACGCGTTCGTCGATCTCCACCCGCAGCCATCGCGGTACGAGCGGCTTGGGCGCCTCGATGAAAATGTCGTACATCTCGTAGCGGTGCTCGCGCCTGATTTCGAGCGTGTCGCGGAACCCCTTGGTGGTGACGAGCGCCGTCGTGGCGCCCTTCCGCTCGATGATGGCGTTGGTGACGAGCGTCGTGCCGTGAATGACCGTCTGCACGCCGGCAGCCGCCGTGCCAGTTGCGGCCAGGGCTTCGCGCGTCTCTTCCGCTACCGCCAACGATGGGTCTTTCGGGGTCGTCAGCGTCTTGCCGACGAAGATTTCGCCCGTCGCGTCGTTGACGAGGAGGAGGTCCGTGAACGTCCCGCCGATGTCCACGCCAATGCGGACGGGCCGCGCCGCCGCCGCTCGCTGGTCTACTGGCTGTTCCACGCCGCTGCTCATGCCCCCCGCCCTATCTGGACCCATCCGACGTGCTCGTCCGGTCCGCCGCGGGCCCAGGTGGCCGCGGGCGGTGCACGCTGATCGTGATCCCGCCGGCAAACGGCTCCGCCTTGCGCTCGATGACGTGCCGCCCTTCGGCGAGAAAGTCCAGCGAGGCCTTGTCCCACTGCAGCCCGGCCTCGGCGACCATGTGCAACCACGGCCCGTACGCGGTCTCGTCGGGCGCTTCGGTTGCGCCAGTCCAGATCGTGACGTTCGGATACCGCACCATGTAGTTGTCGCCGCCACCCGCGCCGCCCTGGCCCGCGCGTGCCCCCTTGATGGACGAGTAGATCAGCGCGCCGTGCGTGAAGTCCTCGTCCTTGAAGGCATCGTTGTCCCACGCGATCCCATAGCGAACGTAGCGGTCGTACGCACGCTGGTTGAGCGCCATCATCTCCTGTGCTTCCTTGACGTAGGCCCGGATCTTGTCGCGCAGCTCGAACACGGCGTCCTTGTGGTGCGGATACCGCGGGTCGTCCAGATAGGCGAACCCGGGCATGAACCAGCCGCGGATGATCCCCCAGTGGCGTTCCTCCGACACGCGGCCGTTGCGCACCGGTCCGATGAACTCGGAGAAGGGCTGGATCCACATGTGATGCGGATAGCCATGCGGGTTCAGGAACAGGTCGGGCAGCCACATCCGCCACAGCTTCGGACGCACGCGCGCTTCCGGATAGATCGGATCGGGATCATTACCGCCGGAGGTCGCGTCGACGCCGAGCGACCCCAGATAACCGGCGTGGAGCGAGTAGTCGGGCGTGATTTCGTAGAGATCGTACGCCAGCTGCGCGCCGTCGGGGTTGGTGATCGGATGAATGACGACGTTGACCTTCTGCAGCTTCTTCTTGAACTCCGGATCGGTCAGCAGCTGTTCTGCGAGCCTGAGCACGTGGCTCGTGGACGAGACCTCGTTGGCATGCTGGCGCGCCGTGTACACGACCGTCGGTTTGAGCGCCGTCGCCTTGGCTTGGGACCAGTGCGTACCTTGCAGGGGAGCGGTCAAATCCATCGCCCAGATGTCCTTCCCAAGATAGCTCTCGCCCACCTTGTAGACGGTCGCTTCAGGGAACGTCGACATCTTCGCGAGCAGCTCGTACGCCTCGGGCGGCGGAATCGGCGTGTCCCACTGCACGATCCGCTCGCCGGAATGCCGCCAGCCGGCGGGCAGGAGTGCCCGGATGTCGGGGAGCGGCGCCGGCTGCCCGTTCGGGGGCAGGGCCGCGACACGCGCCGCCTTCGGATCGACGTCGTGCGTCCATCCGGCGGTGATCCGGATCTCGCGCAAGCCCGGATACGCGAGGGCGTCGGCGTAGAGCCCTGCCGCGCGCAACTGTGCCAGGTGCTCGACGAGCGCAGCCGTCTGCTCGGCGGACATGATGCGGCCGTCGACTTGCCGTTCCGGCGCGCGGCGCACGAGAGCGGCACGCTCGTCGCGCTCGCTGTCCACCTTGACGCGGAGGTCGAGCCGCTCGATGCCGTCTCGGCCCGCGCGCACGACCGCGGCCAGCGCGGACGGACGCTCGATCTCCACCTTCGGAATGTCGAGCCGCAGCACACCTTCGCTCCCGCCGCGCTCGCGATACCGGAGGCTGACCATTGGACGAGGTGCGTCGAACGCGGTGAAGGTGATTTTCATCCGCCCGGGCTTGCCATCGGCCTTCGGACGCATGATCGGGATGACGCGGCCCGGGTACTCGAGATTCGCGTTGCGCGTGAAGCGCCCGAGGACGTCGAAGAACGAGAGCGTGGTGAAGTAGAGATCCTCGTGGATGGCCTCCATGGACATCACCTGCTCTTTGTCCACGCCCACGAGGAAGTCGGGCTCGCTCAGCGTGAGATCGACCGTCAGCTCGCCGAAGAATGGCGCGTCCTGGGCCCGGGGCTTGCCTTCGTGCACCCTCATCACGTGTTCGTACACATTCTTGAGCGTCTTCGCCTGGTAGTGATCCCAGAAGCGCTCCGGATCGGTGACGATGCGCTCGTCGACGGCGACCACCCCTGCGACGTCGGCACGGACCCACCCCGTGGTGACGCGCACCTGCTCGTAGGTGGGGAACACGTCGAGATACGGCCGCAGCACCCACTTCGGTTCGAACGTCTGCCTGAAGAGTTCAGCGCCGGAGCGATCCACGGCGACTGCCTCGTACGCGGGTGAGCCCACCGGCATTTTCTCGAACGTGATCTGCTTCAAGTCGATCTTCAGGTCACGCGCGATCAGCTCGTCGACGGGGAAGGCCTCGAGCAGCCACCGTATGGGTGAATAGAGCGCCTGGTGCGGCCACCCATCCGGCGCGCCGACTTCGGCAAAGCGGATCGTGATCCGATCGACCGGCTTGCCCTGGAGCGCCGGACGCACGACGTCGTACAGCCAGCTGAACCCCTGCTTATAGGCCGACAGCACCGTCACTGACGTGCCGTCCTCCGACGCGCCGGCTTTGATCAATTCGGCGCGCGCTGCCTGTTCGATCGCCGTGCGCACCTCGGGAGGCTCGCTGAGCCGCGCCTCGACGACGACCGGACGTCGCCGTTTGACCGCCGGAACGATCCGCGCGCGGAACACGCGCCAGAACTCGTCGACTTCGGACGCGACGTCCAGTTCCTCGGTGAAGACCGTCCGCGCCTTCTGGACGTCGCGGTTCTCGACGATGGCGTCGATCTTCCCCGCGCGCACCTGCTGCGCCAGCCGATCGCGAACCACGCGATCGAGTCCGGGGGCGGCTTTCTCGACCGACAGATCGGCACGCACCCATTCGAGATCCTTCCCGGCCAGTTGGGCCGCGAGCGCGTCGAGCTTGTAAAGCGCGGTCGCCGCCTGACCCGCCGGAGAACGGCCCGACAGGAACCGGCGTACGTCGTCCTCGACGTCTTCGATCGTCGGGCGGTCCTTACCTCGATCCCAGATGTGGGGGAACCGCTCAGCGACCTGCGAAGTCGCACGCGCGGCCCCCGCGGCATCCGCTCCGGTGACGACGACGGCGGCCTTGCTGCCGAAGGCACGCTTCACGATCTGGATGAGCCCTTCACCCGGCTGCGTCGGCAGCGCGATCTTGTTCTGTTTCGCGAGGTCGTCGACGAGGGGATGCCCGGCGCCAATGAGGACCAGCGTCGGTTCGCTCTCAGGCTTCTCGATCGAACCCGCGGGCTGCGCAAGCGGGAACGAGAGGCCCGTAGATTCGAGGCCCAGTCTGGAGGCGACGTCCGCGATGCCGGATGCGCCCTGCCCGCCCGGGCTCAGCATCGCGTCGAGCCGGTCGGGGATCAGGTTGTTGTCGGAGTCGCCGAGGAGCCCCTCGATCCCGTACAAAGTCGAGAGGTCGAGCGTGTCCTTCGCTGCGCCGCCGGGGCGGCGCGGCCGGAACTCCGCCCTGGGAGTCTCCGCTCGCGGCACATCGACGTCCACCGTCCGCGCCCCCTGGGTCACGAGTCGAATCCGCAACGACTCGATGCCGCCGAACGACAACGGCCGCGGCTTCGAAGCCGACTGGCTGCCGGCCGCGCCGGTCGTCTGTGCGAGCGCCTGCAGCGCACGGCGGGCCGCGGCAATATCAGCCGCCGCAGCGACGCGTACCGTCACGACCACGCGCTGCAGCGCATCGGTGCCGGTCCTCACGAACACTGCCGGTACGAAGACGTCCTGGACTCGATCCCCGAGAAACGCGCGCACCTGCTGTCCCACGTCGGCGAGAGCGGGGCCGCTGAGGTCCCACGCGTGTGGCAGTCGCGTGAACGCTGCCGCCGCGGCGCGGATCCCCTGCTCGTCACCCCCTGTGATGAGTACCGCGCGGCGGCCGCCGGTGGCAGCCGCGGCAACGACGCCGACGCCCGCGGCGAGCGGGGTAGCATCGGCGCCAAGTTCTGGAGTGAGCCGCGGAAGCGCGGCACGTCCGATCACGACCGCGATGCCATCGCCGGAGTTGCGCGACAGTGGCAGGTCGATCGCCGGCGTCTCGAACGCGAGCCGCGCGGCGACGTCGGCCACCGCAGCCAGTTCGCCGGCTCCGGCATCGTCGGCATACACGAGATCCGCACTCACGTGATCCGTCAGGTCGTCACCGTTGCGGTCGTGGAGCAGGACGCCGCGGTCGAAGAGCACGTCGAGCGAAAACGCCGGTTCGGCCGCAGGCGCCTGGGACACGGCGCGGGCGGGCACGATGATGGCGGCGAGTGCAAGCGCAGGCAGCAGACGGCGAAGCGCCGACCGTGAGATGGCTGGCATGAAAAGGGCTCCATGAGTGCGCGCCGCCCGCGCACCCGGCGCTGTGGGTGCGGCAACGGCACGGCCCCGGCTCGCTGTGCAAGCGGCGTTCCCCGCGTTCACACGCGGCAGGCGTGCGAGTGTCGAGGCGGAGCGGTCGTTTCGCAACAGAGTGTTGCAACGTTCTGTTGCTCGCGAAATCTCGTCGCTCGAAACAGCCGTGCGCGGAAGGACGCGCAGAAGGAACGAACCTTGCCCAGCCGGCACGCATGCAGCGCTCATCACTCGCCCGGCGGTTCGTGCTCGCGGCCCTGGCAGCCGCTGCAACCCTCGGCGGCGCGACGACGGTTTCCGCTCAAGAAGCCGTGGCGGTCGTCGGCGCCACCATCATCGACGGAACGGGCGCTCCTCCGATCCGCGATGGCGTGATCGTCATCGACGGGGACCGGATTGCTGCCGTCGGCCCTCGCTCGTCCGTGCGCGTGCCCGCGGGTGCGCGTGTGATCGATGCGGCTGGCAAGCACGTGATCCCCGGCCTCATGGACGCCAACGTCCACCTGATCCTCGGATCTTCCATCGAGTTCGTTGTCCGCTACGAGGACCGGTACGAGGATCTCATCGAGGAGGCGGCGCAGGTGGCGCTGAAGAACGGGTTGACGACGGTGTTCGACTCGTGGGGACCGTTGCAGCCGCTGCTGAACGTGCGCGATCGCATCAACCGCGGCGAGACGATCGGCAGCCGCATGTTCGTCGCCGGCAACATCGTCGGGTTCACGGGCCCGTTCGGCCACGACTTCAACGGGGCGGCCGAAACGACCGCGACGTCCACGCTCGTCGAGCGCATCAACGCGATCTGGGAGGAGAACACCGGACCGGACCTGATGTACATGACGCCCGAGCAGCTCCGCGGCGAGATCCGGAAGTACGTCGCGCGCGGCATCGACTTCCTGAAATACGGCGCCACCGGACACCGCGAGGAGTACTTCATCATGTTCTCGCCCGACGCGCAGAAGGTGTTGATCGAGGAGTCGCGGCGGGCGGGCATTCCGGTTCAGACGCACACCACCAACGTCGAGGGGCTGCGCCTCGTGCTCGGGCAGGGCGTCGACATGTTGCAGCACGGCGACTGGACCGGCCCGGTGCCGATCCCGGACACCACGATCCGGATGATCATCGACCGGAACATCTACTGCGCCATCCAGCCATTCACGAAACGCCGGATCGAGTACGCGGTCGAGCAGGCGGCCGGCGGACCGCCGAGCAGTCGCCGCGCCGAGAAGGTCCGCACCGTGCACGTCAACGATGTGAACCTGATCAAGGCCGGAGCCCCGCTGCTCCTCGCAACCGACGCCGGGATGATGGATCCGGACCGCGCCGCGACGCTTTCGCCGCGCGCGCGGGTGGATCGGGCGACTGCGCTCGGCGACGCACACTTCCTGTGGTTCGAGGCGGTCGCCGAGAAGGGGATGAAGCCCATGGACGCCATTCTGGCGGCGACGCGCAACATCGCCGCGGCGTACAAGAAGCTCGATCAGTTCGGGACGCTGGAGCCCGGCAAACTGGCGGACCTCGTGGTGCTCGACGCGGATCCGCTCGCCGATCTCAGGAACATCCGCCGGATTTCTCTCGTGATGAAAGAGGGCCGGGTCGTGGATCGCGAGTCGCTGCCACTCGAACCGGTGCTGAGCGTACCGCGCGGACCGACGGGGGCGTCACCGTACGAGTCGCGACGGTGACGTCCGGAGGGTGGCTGGTGCGGACGGGTTGGCCGAGCCCGCCGCGCAGCGCATCAAGCTGTTGAAACACAGTGTTTCCCGGTGCACACGATGTCGCAGCCGCGCGAACCCCGGAGGTGAACTGACGGGCGCGGCGACCGCGCGAAGCCGTCGCGGGTACTGGGGAACGACACTTGCTAGTTCCAGAAGGACGAGGTCCATCCTCGCTGGCTTTCCAGATAAGACGAATCGGAACCGGAGGCGTCGTTTCGTATGAAGCGCATCCTGCTTGTTGTCGGCGTGTTCCTGACGTTACCGCTTACGGACCGGGAGCCGTATCGAGTCGACATCGCGGCTCAAGGCGCGGGTCCGAGCATCATGACGGTGACGAGCCTCGTGACCAGCGCCGTGCGCGACACCAACGGTGACGGGCTTGCTGACGCGGTTGCGGCGCGGGTGATCCTGCCGGCGGAGCCGGCCGCGGAGGAAATCGAGGGGGCGGCGAATCTCGCGGCCCGTCTCGGCTTCGAGACCACCGGGCTGTCGCTTCCAATCGTGATCCGGGCGACGGAGCTCGGCGCGCGGACCGCGGTGGACGTGCCGATCCTCGTCGGTCGCGAGAATCCGCTCGTTCTGAAGGCCGCGGCGCAGCTGGGCATCGATCTCAAAACGCTCAAGCCAGGGCAGGGCTTGATCGCCGCGGTCCGCGCGCCACTCGGTGGCGGTGACGGGTTGCTGCTGGCCGGCGGCGACGCGGCCGGGACGCTGGCCGCGGCAAACCATCTCGCCTCGCGCCTGCCTCGGGCCTGGGGGATGAGTGGTGTGACACTGCGGATGATCGACGAGCAGGTGGCGGCCTACCTGAAGTCGCGACGCATCGCCGCCGACGCCGCCGGCGTGAGTTCGATCCTGGTGGACAGCGACCGGCGCGGTCTCGCGTACGTGACGGTTCGCGCACAGGTGGCCGACGGAGACGTCGCGCGCGCGCAGCGGGCGCTCGCGGACCTCGATGGGGCCCACCGGCGCGGAATGGAGCCCCGCACGCTGAATTACAGCGATATCGCCGAAACGATCGTCGAGTTGCGAGTTGGCGACCGCATCGCCGGGCGCGCCTCGGTTCGCCGCTCGGGCTTGAACAGCCGCACGCTGACGCCGCCCATCGAACCCGGAGAGCTGGCGCCGGATTCCCCTGGCGACCGCGGACGGCCGGCCGAGTCGGCCCCGCGCGGACCCGGCAAGCGGTTCGATCTGACTGACGTGTACTCGCTCGCGGGCTGGTTCGGGGATGCCTACGTCGATCTCATCCCCGACCGCACCGAGACGACGATCCTTCTCGGCGACGGTAGCGACACCTTTGGAGCCTCGCACATCGCCGCGCGGATCGGCCTGGAGTCCACCGGCGTCACGTTTCCGCTCGTCAAGCCGGCCGCGAAGGTGCGCGATGCCTCGCGCGAGCCGAGCCCGATTCTCGTCGGCCGCACGAACCAGCTCGTCGAAGACCTGGTCAAGATCGGCAAGACCTCGTTCGACGATCTGAAACCTGGCGAAGGCGCCGTCCACGTCGTGCCGCGGGCGTTCGGGGAGACGACCGCCACGGTCGTTGCCGGCGCAGATGCCGCCGGAAGCGAAGCCGCCGCGATGTACCTGGGACGACGTACGCCCTACGTGTGGGAGACGGCCCGTGGCTCGCTCACGCTGAGCGAGGTCGCTGAAGACGTCTCGCGATTCCTCTCGGCTCGAAGCGGTGCGGGCCAGGCCTCGCTCGCTCTCAACGCACTCGACGACATCGCTGCCGACTTGAAAGACAAGAAGGTGCGCTCGATGGAGGTCAAGCTCTTCCTCGAGAAGGCCGACCGCGGGCTCGAGGCCCACCTCGCCGGCGCGCTGACGAAGCAGCTCGGCGGTACGCCGGTGAAGGTGACGACGCAGGGGGTCACCGATCCCGTGCCGGTCTTCGACGAAACGATCAACGTGCCGTGGGAGGTGGAGGAGTTCTGGACGAAGTTCCGCACCGACGTCCTGCCCCGCGTGAAGCCGGGTTCGTCGGTGGATGTGGAAGCGCGGCTGAGTGAGTCGCCGGAGTATCGCCGCACGATTGCTGACGCGGTGCGTGCGGAGTTGACGAAGGCGGGCGCCGCCCAGCCGCGCGTCCGGGTCCTCTCGGCGTACAAGCAGGGGTTCCTGTGGCTCACCGAGGAGGTCATCCCGCAGCTCAAGGGCAAGCGTGTGGCCTCGGTCCGCATCAAAGCGCGGGAGCTCGAGCCTGACCTCACCAAGGATTACAAGTTCTACCAGGTGCCGAGCCGCTGGCTCAAGGAACTCTACCCGGTGGACGAGATCTTCGAGCGCGAGCTGGGCCTGTCGAAGGACGCGTTTCACCTCGAGCTGGTTGAAGAGGCCAAGGACATCTACACGTTCGAAGCACTCGACGGGGGCGGTACCGTGGTCCACCGCGCGACGTTCAGCCCGAAGTTCGTGGAGCGCGAATACCTGGACAAGTTCCCGGGATGGTCCCGGGTCGATGTCACCACGGGATGGCTCTCCGCTTCGGTGGACGGTGCGACCGTAGCCGACGTGCGGATCGCGACCGACCCGGAGCGCTTCTGGGATCACTATCAGTCGAAGATCCTCCCGCGCATCTACGACCACGTGATGAAGGTCACCGACAACAAGCCGACGCCGGCGAAGCAGCCGTTCCACCGCGATCTTGACATCGAAATCCACATGAGCGAGCCCGACTTCCGCATCGGCGTGGACGAGGAGCTCGTGTCGTCGCTCGAGTCCCTGCACGAGGACCTGTACTTCGTCACGCTCGACTTCTTCGATGCCCTCGGCCGGACGACCACGCGCCAGCGCCTCGCCGGTCCCGGGAAGATCTTCCCGATCGTCCATCCGGAGCGGCGGGGCAAGCCCGGCACCGTGCGCGTGCTCTATGCGGGCAACGCCGCGACGGCGCCGCGGCTCGAGGTGAGCTACGTCGAAGAAGGCGTCGAGCGGCCCGGCCGCATCGCCCGCGATCTCGCGAAGGTGGACGCGACGCCGCCGGCCGTACTGCGCGCGGTGGTCCGCGCCGACGCGGTCAGCGAGCTGGAGCTGCAGGTCGAGCCCAAGGACGACCGCGAAGCCGCTAGGGCCGCTGACGCGCTCGATGCGCTCGGACGACTGCACGCCGCCGGTCTCTATCGGACCACCTTGTCCTACTCGCACGTGGACCAGGTTGCGGTGAACCTCGTGCTGCGTGACGCCCGCACCCGGCGCGTCGTGCGCCACACCGGGACTGCCGCGCCGTCGAACGTGCGCACCGCGACCGCCAAACCGCAGCACCCGATCGTGGCCTGGGACCACGTGATCGGCCCCGACGAGTCCGAAGAGATCGTCGGCAAGCTTGCCGCCTATCCCGAGGTCGCGGCGTACAAGGCGGGCCGGTCCTACCGCGGCCGCGAAATCTCGGTGATGGAGTTGACCCTCCCGACGCCGAGCGAGCTGGCGTCGCTCGCCAAGCTGACGACGCTCAAGCCGACGATCTTCATCACCGGCCGGCAGCATGCCAACGAGGTGTCGTCCACGAGCCACATCCTGCGGCTCGGCGAACTGCTGGTCACCGACCCGGCCTACAAGAGCATCCTCGAGGACGTCAACATCATCCTGCACCCTGTCGAGAACCCCGATGGCGCGGAGATGGCGTTCGAGCTGCAGAAGTTGACGCCGACCCACATGCTGCACGCGGGCCGCTACAGCGCGCTCGGTATGGACGTCGCGTCGCAGGTCGGACTGCCGGATCCGCTCTTGCCCGAGGCTCGCATCCGCGGCCGGCTGTGGCAGGAGTGGCTTCCCGACATCTATCTGAACCCGCACGGGTATCCCTCGCACGAGTGGGTGCAGCAGTTCGCGGGCTACGTACCGCCCGGCTTCCGCAGTTACTGGTCCTCGCGCGGCTGGTACACCGGCGTGGGCGGGCTCCGTGATCCGCGCTACCCGGACCACATGACCGGCGTCGAGGCGCTGCGCGAAGCCATCGTCCGCGAGATCAACAGCAATGCCGACGTGAAGGCGATGAACCTGCGCCACCAGTCGCGCTATCGCCGGTGGGCGTTCGGCTTCGCCCCGTACGTGTTCAACCAGGAGATCTACAAGGACACGGCGATCTACTACACCGACCCCGAGACCGGCGAACCGCGCGGCCGGCGCCGCGCGAGCGGCGAGGGACGAGGCGGCAGGGGAATGATGGCCGCGTGGCCGCAGGTGACGTTCGTCTCGGGCGGAACCGAAGCCCCCGACGAAACCGCGCAGGGTGAGTGGCTGACCCTCGTCACCAAGCCGGGCTTCTCGTACTTGATGGCGCACGTGAAATACCTTCGCGACGGCCGCTACAAGGTCGAGCGGATCGAGGAGGACGGACAGCGTGACGCCACCAGCCTGACGTTACTGCGGGTTCGTCCAGTGCTGCCCGGAACGTCCCGGCAGAGTACGGCGACCCCGCCGTACTGATCCCCGAGGCGGGGCGGGTCGGTAAGGACCGTTCGGCGTGGAGTGGAACTTGATCCTTGAACCCAGGTGAGCTGGAAGGAGGGGTGTATGCGAAAGTGGTTCGTGGGCGTCGCGTGTCTCGTGGCGATCCTGGCGCTGGCAGACGCGGCGCATGCGCAGAACGCGCAGATCATCGGCAAAATCAAGGACAACACGGGCGGGTTGGCCCCCGGCGTCACGGTGACCGCTCGCAACGAGGAGACCGGCCTGATGCGCGTCGCCGTCACAGACGGGGCCGGTGACTTCCGGCTGCCGGCGCTACCGCCTGGCCGTTATGCGCTCACTGCTGAACTGGCTGGTTTCAGCACCGAGACGCGCTCCGATATCGTCCTGGTGATCGATCAGACAGCGACGATCAACCTCACCTTACAGCCTGCAGCGATTCAGGAAACGGTCACCGTCACCGGGGACACGCCCATCGTCGACACCACCGCGTCGACGGTGGCCACCAGCGTGTCGAACGAGCAGATCCAGGACCTGCCGGTCGCGTCGAGACGCTGGATCGATCTGGCGATGCTGACGCCCGGGACGTCGCAAGACAACATCCGGGGGTTCTACTACCGCGGCAACGTCAACGTCGGGGCCGGCGGCCGCGAGTACTCGAACGGTTTCGTCGTCGACGGCGTGAACAACACCTGGGCGGAGATGGGCGAGCCGCGTCAGAACTTCGCCATGGACTCGATCCGCGAGTTCAAGGTGTCCACCTCGAACTACAAGGCGGAATACGGACTGGCCACCGGCGGGCTCGTGACCGTCGTGTCGAAGTCAGGCACCAACCAGGTGCACGGCTCCGGGTTGCTGTTCTTCCGCGACAAGTCGCTGACGGCGAGAACCGTGTTCGAGGACGAGCGTCCCGAGTTCCGGCGGTACCAATACGGCGGCACGCTCGGTGGTCCGATCATCCGCGACAGGACCCACTTCTTCTTCGCGTACGAGGGCACCGACGAGAACCAGTTCATGACCGTCAATACCGGCGGGATCTGGCCGGAGCACGATGGCACGTACGCGAGTGAACAGGATCGCTGGACGTACTCGGTGAAAGTGGACCACCAGCTGAGGCAGGGGCAGTCACTGTTCCTGCGGTGGGCGCAGGAGGACGAATACCGTCCGATCATCACGGCCGGCGGAAGCAC
Source organism: Vicinamibacterales bacterium (assembly GCA_036401215.1). Taxonomy (GTDB): domain Bacteria; phylum Acidobacteriota; class Vicinamibacteria; order Vicinamibacterales; family 2-12-FULL-66-21; genus JACDCA01. Next base: position 23,189 of record DASWVN010000335.1, read on the forward strand.
GACCCCGAGTGCGAGCTTCGACTTCTCCGTGCCGAGGCACTCAACCGTCCTGGCGCACACGTGGGTCGTGAACGACCGCATGCTGAATGACCTCCGGTTCCAGAATGCGTTCTCCAAGTACGAGGTGGCGCCCCCCTATAGCCACGGATCGTGGGAACCCGGCTACTTCGGCGAGGATCGCCTCCGGTACTGCACACCGCGGTTCAACTATCCATCGGTGGCCGTGGGCGGATGCGGCGGCACTCAGATGGGTCCCGAAGGGCGCTGGCAGATCAAGAACGATTTCTCGTACTACGTGCCCGATTGGGGAGGCGCGCACCAGTGGAAGACCGGCATCGACTACAACTACATCACGTTCCAGGCCGATGGGAGCTTCAACCCCGGCGGCACGTGGACGTTCCCCCGCGACGTGCCGTACGACGCAGCAGACCCGTCCACGTGGCCGACCCAGTTCTCCTCGGGCCTTCCGACCTACGCCGACATCCCGGTGCAGCACTTCTCGGCGTACGTGCAGGACGACTGGCGGCCGAAGGCGAACCTCACGCTGAATCTCGGCCTGAGATACGACGTGCAGCTCGGGGTCTTCAATGAGGACATCCCGGCCCTGCTTCAGCGGATCGATGACAAGCTCGGACGCGACGGCAGCTATCCGCTCGAGATCCCCTTCCACGAGGGGTACGAGCGGCGCGGCGACAAGAACAACTTCGGACCCCGCGTCGGCTTCGCCTGGGATCCAACCGGCAGCGGCGCCACCAACGTCCATGGCGGGTATGGGCTCTTCTACGAGAACGTCCGCACGCTCACGAACTTCGGCGAATTGACGTGGCCGCAGAACAAGTCCATCGTGATCCCGCGTCCGTCGTTCCCCGACCCATTCCAGGGCGCTTCGCGCGACGAGTTCCTCTCGACGGCGCCGCCGAATATCACCGTCGGCGATCATGACCAGGAGAACGCGTACGCGCACCAGTTCAATCTCGGGATGAGCCGGATGGTCGCACGCGACATCGCGGTCACGGCGGACGTCACGTTCGTGAACCGCTACGCGGATCGCGACACGATCGACATCAACCTGCCGGATCCCGTGACGCGGCTGCGGCCGTATCCGCAGTTCAACCGCGTGAACTTCTGGCAGTCCACCGCCGACGACACCTACCGGGCACTGCTGTTGAAGGTCGAGAAGCGCATGAGCAATCGGTACCAGTTCCTGGTGTCGTACACGCTCAGCCGTGCCAAGGACATCAACTTCAGCAACAACGTCCCGGACGTGTACGGCTACGCGCGGATCGAAGCCTACGGAGACGCGGATCGCCGGCATCGGCTCGTGACCAGCGGCATCGTGGAGGCGCCGTACGGCATCCTCGTCTCCGCGATCCTGGATTTGCGCTCCAGTCTCGCGTTTGGTCCATCGGCGTCGTTCGATCTCGATGGCGACGGCTACACGGGCGACCTGCCCCCCGGTGTCACACCGGGGAGCGGGTGCCGCGGGCTGAACCTCGATGCAGTGAACGCCTTCCGGGCTTCGCGGAACCTCGCGGCCGTCAACGAGGTGCAGTGCCCCGGATTTGCCAACCTCGACCTGCGCATGTCGAAGACGTTCCGCGTTGTTGGTGACCACCAGCTGGAGTTCATCGCCCAGCTTTTCAATGTTTTCGACCGGGCGAACTATGGCACCCCGGCGGGGAACCTCACGTCGGGCGTGTTCGGCCAGAGCACGGCGCTGCTGCCGAACATCAATGCCCCGTCGCGCCAGGTCGAATTCGCTCTCCGCTATCAGTTCTAGCGGCCGCGTGGTTCACATAGGTCGTGTGGGAGGTGGGGACCGGCAACGGTCCTCACCTCAGTGATGCAGGGATTCAGTGCTGCGGGTTACGCCTCGTCGATTTCGACGCGCAGACGGTCACACGTCCCACCGTCCACCACTTCGACTCCGCTCTCGACGCTCGCCGGCGCCCGCCGCGTGTTACGCTGCTCGAGCAGCCCCGTCGTGATGGAGTATTCCGTATTGCTCACGCGAACATGAAGCTGGCGGCGTGAGAATACGACTGGCGCCGAGCGCGCGAGGCGAACGAGCCATGCGGCTCTTGCATGGAACGCGCGATGCGCCTCTTCGAGCGACACGGCTTCGAACGAGATGCGATCTCCCGGCATCGCCTGCGCGACGGTGGAGAGATCGACGCTGAGGACCGTCGCGATCTTCGTGTATCCGCCCGTGGTCCCCCGGTCGGCGAGCAGAATCATCGGCAGCCCGTTTCCAGCCACCTGTATCGCGCCGAACGCGATGCCGTCGGACACGATGTCCGGGCTGCCGCGGTGCACGATCCGCTCGCCGTCGAGACGGCAGCCGATCCGATCGGACTTCGCACTCACGACGTACGTCGCGGACAGGAACGTGGACAGCCCCTCGTCGGTGAACGCATCGTGCTGCG
>DASWVN010000336.1:0-11773 GCA_036401215.1 Vicinamibacterales bacterium
CGCACGTCGCACGTCGCACGTCGCACGTCGCACGTCGCACGTCGCACGTCGCACGTCGCACGTCGCACGTCGCACCCCGCATCCCGCACGCCGCACGCCGCCCATCGACTCGCTTTGCTCGCTCAGGGCAGGCACCCCGCACGCCGCCCATCGCACACCGCACGCCGCCCATCGCACGCCGCACATCGCACCCCGCACCCCGCACCCCGCACCCCGCACGCCGCACGCCGCACGTCGCACCCCGCACGTCGCACCCCGCACGCCGCACATCGCACGTCGCACGTCGCACCGCGGACCGCGCACCGCGGACAGCGGTTCTCGCGCCTACTCTCCTTCCTGGCCCGAATCTAGTGTGTTCGTGGTATTGCCGCCCCCCGGTTAACACCGTACTCTCAAGCCCCAAAACCCGTTAGACCGGCCTACTTTTACGTACCAGCCAGGACGACGGGATCTCACTAGCAACAGAACGGGGGAAACACGGATGAGTTTCAAGCGTGTGTGTGGATGGCTCTGTGCCGCACTGATGATAGCGGCGACGAGCGCGTCGCTATCCGCCCAGGGCGGGAGCACGGCGTCGTCGATCATCGGAACAGTGACAGACACATCGGGTGGCGTGATTCCAGGCGCAGAAGTCCTGGTCAAGAACGATGCCACCGGAATCGAATTCAACGCGATCACGAACGAACAGGGGGGCTTCACGGTTCCGGCGATCGATCCGGGCACCTACACCGTGACCGTCACCCTCATGGGGTTCAAGACCGCGGTCCTCAATAAAGTCGTCGTCAACGCCGCAACGCCCACGTCGGTCCGGGCGCGCCTCGAGGTCGGCGGGCTCGAAGAGACCGTCGTCGTCTCCGGAGGCTCGGAGATCATCCAGACGCAGAGCGCCGCGGTGACGACCACGATCGATACCAACCAGATCCTGAAGCTGCCGACCGGCAGCCGCAGCGCGCTGGAGTTCGTGACCTCGCTCGCCGGCGTGTCGACGCCGAGCGGCAGCCGCGACTCCACGATCAACGGTCTGCCCCAGAGCGCCATCAACATCACGATCGATGGCATCAGCGCCCAGGACAACCACCTGAAGACGGGTGACGGGTTCTTCGCGCGCGTGAGCCCGCGGCTCGACGCCATGGAAGAAGTGACGGTCAGCAGCGCGGCCCAGGACGCGGCCAACACCGGCCAGGGCGCGGTGCAGATCCGGTTCGTGACCCGGTCGGGCAGCAACAACTACACGGGCAGCAGCTACTTCTATCTGCGCCACTACAAGCTCGACGCCAACACCTGGTTCAACAACCGGTCCGGCGTCTCGAAGGATGAGGACGTGTTGTACCAGCCGGGCGCGCGTCTCGGCGGTCCGATCATCATTCCGGGCCTGTACAACGGCCGGAACCGGGCATTCTTCTTCGTGAACTACGAGGAATCGCGCTCGCCCGGTCAGAACAGCGAGAACCGGACCGTCCTGCATCCGCTTGCCGAGCAGGGCGTCTTCCGCTACCTGGTGGGCAGCCAGATTCGCGAAGTGAACCTGCTGGACCTGGCGGCGCGCAACGGCCACGTCTCGACGATCGATCCGACGATCGGCAAGCTGTACGCCGACATCCGCAACTCCGTCAGCGGGGGCCCGCTGCGGGACCTCACCAACCCGCTGCACCAGGAGTTCCGCTATCAGTTCGACTCGGAGGGGCTCACGCGCTATCCGACGGTCAGGATCGACTACAACCTGACCGACAGGCACCGTTTGTCGGGGTCGATGAACTACACGGACCTGCTCTCGACGCCTGACACCACGAACAACCGCGAACCGGCGTTCCCGGGGTTCCCGAACACGGGCAACCAGCACTCCGATCGGTACACGACGCAGCTCAACCTGCGTTCGACGCTGACCGGGAACCTGGTCAACGAGTTCAAGATCGGCGGCAGCGGTGGAGCCACGCGCTTCTCGCCCGAGATCGGTCCCTCGCAGTTCAGCGGGACCCCGGTGGGTGACATGGGCGGGTACTTCCTGAGCATCTCGGGACCGGGCAACAGCAACCCGGCTTCGACGGGCGCCACGAGCGCGCGCGAGGCGACGACCCGGATCCTCGAGAACACCCTGAGCTGGCTGAAGGGGAACCACAACGTCCAGGCAGGCTTTGCGTTCACGCAGGCCGAGGTCTGGCTCGAGAACCAGACGCACGTGCCGACGGTCAACTTCGGCATCTCGTCGGGCGATCCGGCCGACGCGATGTTCAACACCGCGAACTTCCCGGGTGCGTCGAACACGAACCTCAACGCCGCCAGGTCGCTCTACGCGACCCTGACGGGGCGCGTGAGTTCCATCAACGGAAACCTGCGGCTCGACGAGAACACGGACCAGTACGTGTACCTCGGGCTCGGCATGCAGCGCGCCCGCCTGCGCGACTACGGGATCTTCGTCGCCGACACCTGGCGCTGGAAGCCGAACTTCACGCTGAACCTCGGGCTGCGCTATCAGGTGCAGACGCCGTTCACGCCGCTGAACAACAGCTACTCGAAGGCGACAATCGCCGACGTGTGCGGCGTGTCGGGCATCGCCCCGAACGGCGCGTGCAACATCTTCTCGCCCGGCGAGAAGACCAGCCACACGGGCCACTTCGTGCAGTTCCCGAAGGGTGAGGGCGCCTACAACACCGACTGGAACAACGTCGCCCCGAACATCGGGTTCGCGTGGACCGTCGGCGGCCAGGGCGGCCTGCTCGGCGCCGTGCTCGGCCGCGAAGAAGGGGACAGCGTGCTGCGCGCCGGCTACTCGCTCGGCTACAACCGTCCCGGCATGTCGGACTTCACCGGCGCGGTCGCGGCCAACCCGGGCGTCACGCTGACGGCGAACCGGAACCACACGATCGGCAACCTCGGCACGCCGGGCTCGATCCTGTTCCGCAACCGCGGGGATCTCGGCCCGCCCGCTGACCTGCCGACCGTTCCCGAGTACCCGATGGTGGACGCCATCACTGGCGACATCACGGCGTTCGATCCGAACCTGCAGGTGCCGTACTCCCAGACCTGGACGGCCGGCTGGCAGCGCAAGCTGACGCGCGACACGGCGATCGAAGTGCGGTATGTGGGGACCCGCTCGCTCCAGAGCTGGCAGACCTACAACTACAACGAGATCAACATCGTCGAGAACGGCTACCTCGACGAGTTCAAGCTCGCGCAGCAGAACCTGCAGGCGAACATCGCGGCCAATCGTGGCGCGAACTTCCGCTACTACGGTCCGGGCACCGGCACGCATCCGCTGCCGATTCACCTGGCGTACTTCTCGGGCCGGACGGATGCGGACAACGCGAGCGCGTACAGCTCGACTCTGTTCCAGAACAGCACGTTCGTGAACCCGCTGAACATTCGGAACCCGAACCCGCAGTCGGCGGCCAACGCGCTCGACGCCGACGCGGCGCGGCGCGCCAACGCGCTGCGTGCCGGGCTGCCGTCGAACTTCCTCGTGGCCAATCCGAACTACCTGGGTGGCGCGAACATCGTGGGTAACGGCGGGTACACGAAGTACAACTCGCTGCAGGTCGAGTTCCGCAAGCGGCTCTCCGGCGGGCTCCAGTTCTCGGGGAGCTACGTGTTCAGCGGCCAGTACGGCTCGAACCGGTACGGTCTCCGGCAGCCGCGCGTGACCAACGTCGACACCGGCACGCCCGGTGGCGTCGCGCACGCGTTCAAGGGCAACTGGACGTACGAACTGCCGTTCGGTCAGGGCAAGCGCTTCGCCTCGGCGGCGGGGCCGGTCCTCGAACGGCTCGTCGGCGGCTGGTCGCTCGACGGCATGACCCGGATCCAGAGCGGCCGCATGCTGAGCCTCACCGGCGCCCGTCTCGTCGGGATGACGGAGAAGGAACTCCAGAAGGAGTTCAAGCTCCGCTTCGACCACGCGGGACAGGTGATCTGGATGCTCCCGCAGGACATCATCGACAACACCGTCAAGGCGTTCTCGGTGAGCGCGACGTCGCCGACCGGCTACGGTGAGCTTGGCCCGCCGAGCGGCCGGTACCTCGCGCCGGAGAACGGACCGGACTGCATCGCGATCACGCCGAGCTATGGCGAATGCGGCACCTCGCAGATCGTCATGACCGGCCCGACGCTGGTGCGGTTCGACCTGAGCGCCGTGAAGCGGACGCACGTCAAGGGGCGGGTGAACTTCGAGTTCCGCGCCGAACTGCTGAATGCGTTCAACACGCCGTGGTTCTCGCCGGTGTTCGGCACCAGCACGAACCCGGACAGCTACCGCGTCACCTCCGCCAGCGGCGCGCGTGACGTGCAGCTGGTCTGGCGCATCAACTGGTAAGGTTGCGATCGAAGGAGTTGTGAATTCCGAGTTGTGAATTGACCGGCACGTAGCCACGTTTCTGCGGTCGGACGGCTTCGGTGCACGCCGCTGAGTCCGTGTGACCCCCGTCTAGCGCCGCACGGCCTGTTGCTGGAGCCGTCCGGCCGTGCGAACGTGGCGAGTTGCCGGTCGACTCGCAAGCCCGGACTCACGACTCCTGTCAGCGCCAGCCTTTTTCTCCCGCGCGCACCGCGAGGTTTCTCCGGTGCGCGCGTTTTCGTCTCTCCCCGTTCGGCCTGATTGTCACCCTCCTCTCTTGGGCCTACCGTTGCGCGCAGTCTATCGGTAACGCAACTCGGGTGTTCGCAGGACTGGAGGGAGTCCGTGATCCATCGCCGTCTCGCGTACGCGTGTCTCGCGGCCGCGTTCGCTCTCTGCTTCAACCCCACCACCGCGTCCGCCCAGGGCGCGACTTCGTCAATCTCAGGGACTGTCGTCGACTCCGCGGGAGGCGCCATACCGGGCGCGACCGTGGTCGTGACCAACGAATCGGGCGCCTCGTTCGACACCGTGACCAACGCGGAAGGGGTCTTCAACGTGCCGGCGCTCGCCGCCGGTGGCTACAAGGTGAGCGTCAGCCTGACCGGCTTCAAGACCGCCGTCATCGACGTGCAGGTCGCCCCCGGCACTCCGGCGGCGGTCAAAGCCGTCCTCGAAGTCGGGCAGATCTCCGAGACGGTGAACGTCTCGAGCAGTTCGGAGCTGGTGAACACGCAGACGCCGATCGTTGCCTCGACGCTCAATGCCGACCAGCTGAACCGCATGCCGACCGCGACCCGCAATGCGCTGAACGCGGTCACGTTCCTGCCCGGCATCAACACCGCCACGACCAACCGCGAGTCGCGCATCAACGGGCTGCCCGAATCGTTCGTCCAGATCACGCTCGATGGCGTGAGCAACAACGACAACTTCCTGCGCTCATCGGACTCGTTCTTTGCGTCGGTCACCCCCCGGCAGGACGCCGTCGAAGCGGTGACGGTCGTCACGGCGGCCGCCGGCGCCAACGTGGGCGGCAGCGGCGCCGTCAGCATCAACTTCCAGACGCGCTCGGGCACCAACCGTTTCAGCGGCACCGCTTACAACTACCTGCGGCATCCGAACCTCAATACCAACAACTGGATCAACGAGCGCAACGGCGAGCCGAAGAACGACGTGAAGCTCTATCAATACGGCGCGCGTGTCGGTGGACCGATCGTCATTCCAGGGCTCTACAACGGCCGCGGCAAGGCGTTCTACATGTTCCACTACGAGCAGTTGAAGTTCCCCAACAGCTTCACGCGGACGCGGACGATCCTCAATCCCGCCGCCCTGGACGGAACGTTTTTCTACGACGTGGGTTCGCAGACGCGCCAGGTGAACGTGCTTGCGCTTGCGGCAGCCAACGGCCATCTCTCGGCGATCGATCCGACCGTCATGGGCCTGCTCCAGAAGATCCAGCAGGCGACGGGCACCACCGGCAACGTCATCCAGAACAGCAACCCGCTCACCATGAGCTACGTCTGGCAGAGCCCGGGGGAGCTGTTCGAGCATCAGCCGACGCTGCGGATCGACTACAACCTCACGGACCGCCACCGCCTGAGCGGATCGACGCAGGTGATCTGGGCGAAGCGCGATCCCGACTACTTGAACAGCGCCGACGCGCGTTTCCCGGGCGCGCCGGTCTACCGGCTGTTCAACTCCACGCGGCCGCTGCACACGATGTCGCTCCGCTCGACGCTCTCGCAGAACGTCGTCAACGAGCTGCGCGGGGGGATCATCGCGCTCGGCGGCAAATCGAGCTTCGGGGACATCTCGACGAACGGCCCGCAGAACTTCGCGGACCAGGGCGGGTATGCGATCGACCTCGATGCGAACATTGGGCTGACTAACTGGCACAACCAGAACAGCATGAGCTGGCGCGCGGCGCCGACCTTCAGCCTGGACGAGAGCCTTACCTGGCAGAAGGGGACGCACAGCCTGAACTTCGGGGCATCCTTCCTCCACACCAGCGCGTGGGAGAACGCGCAGCAGTTCGTGCCCGGCATCAATCTCGGTTTCAGCACCGCGAACGATCCCGCGGCGGATCTCTTCAACAGCAGGAACTTCCCGGGCGCATCGGCCGCGCAGCTCGCCGACGCTCGTGACCTTTACGGACTGCTGACGGGCCGCGTGACCGCCGTGACCGGCCAGGCCGCGCTCGACCCCGAGACCAACACCTACCAGGCCTTCGCCCCGCGCCGGCGCGAAGGGTACATCAATGTGTATTCCCTCTTCGCCCAGGACTCGTGGCGCGTCTCGCCGACGCTGACGCTGAACGGCGGCATCCGCTGGGATGTGCAGCTGCCGTTTACCGCGGTGAACGACACGATGTCGGCGGTCACGATGGCGTCGGTCTGCGGCATGTCGGGTGCGGGCAGCGGCGGCACGTATGACAAGTGCGACTTCGACCGCGTCGGCGCGGGGCCCGATGCCTCGGTGCCGGAATTCATCCAGTACTCGAAGGGTACGCGCGGCTACGAGACCGACTGGAACAATGTCGCGCCGAACATCGGGATCGCGTGGCGGCCGAACGTGCAGGACGGCTGGCTGCGCACGCTGCTCGGCGATCCGGAGCAGGCAACCCTGCGCGCGGGCTACTCGGTCGCCTACGAGCGCCATGGGATGAGCGTCTTCACCGGCCAGTTCGGGGCCAATCCCGGCAGCACCCTCAGCCTGACGCGCAACGCGTCGACCGGGCTGGTCGGACCGGGAGAGTCGTGGCCCGTGCTGCTCAGCCAGACGGACCGGCTGTACAACGCCTCGTTCCCGGATCGGCCCACGTTCCCGATTGCGATCCGCGACAATCGCGCCGACGACATCAACGCGTTCGCGCCCGACATCAAGATTGCCTCCGCGGGCACATGGACGGTCAGCTTCCAGCGCTCCATCACCCGCGATACCGCGATCGACATCCGGTATGTCGGCACGCGCGGGCGTGACCAGTGGTCGGAACTGAATTGGAACGCCCTCAACATCGAGAAGAACGGGTTCATCGACGAGTTCTGGCTCGCGGTCGACAACCTCCAGGCGAACAACCAGTCGGGGATCGCCAGCCGGCGCGGGTCGATTGCCTACTTCGGTCCCGGCACGGGCACGCATCCGCTGCCGATCTACCTGGCGTACCTGAATGGCCGTCCGGCGAGCCAGGCGGGAGATCCCGGCTCCTACACCGGCTCGAGCTGGACCAACTCGGCGATCACGCAGGACATCGTTCACGTGTGGCCCGATCCGTACTCGTCGGCGTCGGACCTCGACAACAACCTGTCGCGCCGCAACAACGCGCTCCGCGCCGGGCTGCCGGCGAACTTCTTCGTGATGAACCCGGACATCGACGACGTGAACGTCTTCGACAGCGGCGCCTACAGCGACTATCACGCGCTGCAGATCGACGTGCGGCGCCGCCTCTCGCGCGGGCTGTCGGCGAACATCAATTACCAGTACGCGATCGAGCGCGGCTCGGCCTTCGACGGCTTCAAGTACGGCCGCAAGATGGTCGACCAGGGCAACGTCCGTCACGCGATCAAGACCAACTGGGACTGGACGGTGCCGGTCGGCCGCGGCCAGCGGTTCGGCGCCAACCTCAATCCGGTGCTCGAGGGTATCCTCGGCGGCTGGTCGATCAACGGCGTCGGCCGCATCCAGGCGCGGACGGTCAACTTCGGCAACGTGCGGATGGTCGGGATGACGCACGACGAACTGCAGGAGATGTACAAGCACGAGATCCGGATCAACCCGTCGAACGGATTGCCGACCGTCTACATGCTTCCCGATGACGTGATCCTCAACACGCGCCGGGCGTTCAGCATCGATCCGAACTCGGTGACCGGCTACAGCGCGCTCGGCGTGCCCGAGGGGCGCTACTTCGCGCCGGCGGAGTTCGGCGACTGCGTGGAGCTGCGGTCGAGCGGCGGCGACTGTGCGCCGAGCACGCGGCTGGTCCGCGCGCCGTGGTTCACCCGGTTCGATATCGGGGTCACGAAGAAGTTCCCGATCAAGGGCACGACCGAGATCGAAGTGCGCCTCGACGTGCTGAACGTCTTCGACAACATCAACTTCGACCCGGTCGCCAACCCGGGTTCGGGCGCCGGCATCTTCCAGACGACCGGCTTCTACGACGATCCGAGCAACACCTACGATCCGGGTGGCCGGCTCGGACAGATCATGTTCAGATTCAACTGGTAACCCGTGTCCGGCTTCCGGCTTTTGGCTCTCGGCTCTGGGCCGGTTGGCGGTTAGACGATCCTGCTGCTACGAATACCCCGGCAGCCACCGAATCCCATGCGGGGCTGCCGGGTGCTTCGTGCTCCTGACACGGGCCGACGGCTCGTGGCTCCAGGGACACGAAGAACACCAAGGCCACAAAGACAGAGCACGATCCCATTTGTTTTTCTGGGCACATCGGACGCTGTCGCCGGGGATGCGCCAGGCTGCCGTGCCGTACCCAGGAAACCCAAACGTCTTCGTGATCTTCCTTCGTGTTCGTTGTGTTCTTTGTGTTTGTCGTGCCCACAGGCCGTCGGCGCGTTCAGGGGCTGCCTTTCGGCGTATCGTCCGCTTTACGCGAAGATGAACGTCAACCGCCGGAATTTGCACTCCGCCGCCACCTGCGTTCGGCACGAAGACTACGAAGAACACGAAGAAGCCACGAATCCTTTAGGTGTTGGTTGGCACATCGGACGCTGTCGCCGGGGATGCGCCAGGCTGCCGTGCCGTACCCAGGAACCCCAAACGTCTTCGTGAGCTTCCTTCGTGTTCGTTGTGTTCTTTGTGTTCGTCGTTCCCACAGGCCGTCGGCGCGTTCAGGGGCGGCCTTTCGGCGTATCGGACGCTTTACGCGAAGATGAACGTCAACCGTCGGAATTCGCACTTTGCGCCGAAGGGGCGCCACTTCGCGCCGGCGGAGTTCGGCGACTGCGGAGGCGGAAATGCTGACTTGCGCTTCGCGCCTGTCAATGTCGAATGCTGAATGAGTGATCGTCATTCAGCATTCGCCATTCAGCATTGACACGCGTTAGTAAGGAAGCATTGACACGCGCGTCAGCGCACTTTTCGGAGCGTGCGTGTGACCCGCGTCATGGGCTGTCCTTCAATCCCCACCATCGCGCGCACGACATAGTCGCCTGGCGGCAGCGCGCCGATCGGGATCACGCCGGTGGCGGCGTAGCGGTCCTGGCCCGCCGCTTCGATCGCCAGTGGGAGCGAGACGAGCGCGGGACCGTTCATCGTCTGGGACAGTTCGAGCGACGACGAGATGCGGGTGCCTGGAGGGGCGCCGTACATCTCGATGTAGGCGAGCGCGGTCGGTTCGTTGCCGAACTGGAGCCGCGGGCTGAAACGGCCGTCGCGTGACAGGCCGAGAATGACGGAGCTGAGTTTGAGCGCGCCGGTCTGGACGATCTCGGTTTCCACCTCGTAGTCCGCCGTGCCGGTACGGCCGGTCGAGTCGATGGCGGCGACGCGAAGGCGATAGGCGCCGGGTTCGGCGGGCATCGCGCCGATGATCGGGGAGCGCTGGAGTTCCTCTGTCGTCGCGGTCCAGTGCGACACGCTCTTCCCGTCCCGATCGAAGATCGCGGCCACGAGCGATGACAGCTTCGCCGAGGGATCCGTCGGCTCGACGACCGTCACGAGACGGATGGACGTGCCGTCGGGATCGAGCGCGGTGAACGCGGCGGCGCGCAGCGGCAGCGTGCGAAAGACGGTCGTCACGCTCAGCATGTCGCGCGGCGACGGGTTGGCCGGTATCCTCGAGAGCCGGTCTGGTTCCGCGAACGTGATGTGCGGACGCGCCCGCAGTTCGATGCCCGATCGTCTGGTCCGGATCTCCAGTTGCTGCGACCGGCCGCTGCGATCGGACCGCTCGGGATCGATGGTCGCGAGATAGTAGGCGGACGTCTCGGTCGCGATGCGTCCCATGGCCCCGGCGGTCGATCCGACGAGCTGGAGCATCTTGCCTCCGGTCACGCCCGCGAGATGCTCGATCCCCTCGATCGGATTGTCGGATCCGCTGAAGTTCGCACCGCCGATGTTCTCGGTGCGCAGCGTGCCCGGCCTGAGCATCATGTCGCCGGGCTGCACGACGTAGAACTGCGCTCGCGCCGCGCCCGCCGCCTCCCCAACGTCCAGGAACGTCTCCGTCCGCAGTTCGCACATCCCGGGAGCCATGCTGACCGGCGCGTCACGCCTGGGGCCCGCAAGCCCGCCGGTGATGAACGCGATCGTCACCGGGTGCTCGCGCACGCCGAGCTGGCTGTCGAGATACCCCCTCAGCGTCTCGAGCGTGCGCCGGGTGCGGCAGGCGACCTCCGATCCCGTCTCGACGCCGGTCGACTGCCCGACGATCTTCATGAACGCCGCGCGCACCCGCGAGTGATCGGTCGTCAGCGGCACCTTCACGCCGCCATACGGCATCGTCACGAGCGACAGCTGGTCGCGCGGCGAGAGCCGGTTCAACAGGTCGTCCACGGATTCGCGGAGCAGCGACTCCCGCCCCGCCCGGAACGAGTCGTCGTCGATGATCAGCACGAGCGAGCGTCCGCGCTCGCTTGCGGCATTGGTGCCGAACGGCGGGGGCAGAAAACCGGTCGCCATGTCCTCGGCCGCGGCGACGGAGATCAGCTGCAGGGAGCGCACGGTGCGGCGCTTGCCCCCGATCCGGACAGTCACGTCTTCCGGCTGGAGGTCGGCGATGGGCAGGCCTTCGGGGGTCACCGCCGCGAAATCGATTGCCAGCAGCGCCGCACCCCGTTCGGGTGGCGCCTGTTGCGCGGGCTGCGGCGCGGGGATACTCCCCATCCCGGCCAGCGAAAGGGCGGCAATCGTGGCGGTCAGCACGGAAGGGATGTTCGGCATGCGCAAGAGGATAGCCCCACTCCGGACCGACCCGAGCGGGATTCGTGTCTGGAGGGGCCCTGAATTCCTGTAAGTCATTGATCCGGGCGGCTGGATTTCTGGTCTCCAGTCTTTTGGATGCACGGCTAGAGACTATTTTTCTCATTTTTAGAGTTGACGAGGGATGTATCTCGTCTGTATGGTTCGCACGTTTTCGGGTGTTTACAGGACTGGAGGGAGTCCGTGATCAAACGAAGTCTGGCGTGCGTGTGTGTACTGACGACGCTGGCCCTGGGGTGGAGTGCTCCTGTCTCCGCGCAGGGCGCCACGGCGTCGATCTCGGGAACTGTCGTTGACTCCGCCGGCGGCGCCATACCTGGCGCGGCCGTCACCGTAACCAACACATCCGGCGCATCCTTCGAGACCGTCTCGAACGCCGAAGGTGTGTTCAACGTTCCGGCCCTCGTGGCCGGCACGTACAAAGTCACTGTCGCGCTGACCGGGTTCAAGACCGCCGTCATCGACGTGCAGGTGGCCCCGGGTACGCCGTCCGCCGTCAAGGCGGTGCTCGAAGTC
>DASWVN010000337.1:0-13907 GCA_036401215.1 Vicinamibacterales bacterium
AGTCTGACCCCAGTCTGACCCCTCCGGTCGGCTGGCGTTGCTCAGAACCGGAAGCCGAGCGAGAACTGGAACGTCCGGGCTCGCGGGAAGTCGGTCTCGCTCGTGGCGGTCCCGAACCGCGGTCCGCGGATGAAGTTCAGCGGCAGGCCGAGCGAGTCGACCGGACCGTCGAAGTCCGGCGTGACCGTCGTGTCGTGGGTGATCAGCGCGTCGTTGTTGAACAGGTTGAACACCTCCACTTCGAAGTAGGGCCTCGCCGTGCGCCACACCGGGATCTCGTAGGTGACGTCCAGGTCGACCAGGTGCGCGGCTTCGAATTTCTCCGTTCCGCGCTTGCCGAAGTACAGCGTCTGGTCGCCGGCGTTCGGCGTGCTCGCGTATCCGATGGCCTCAGCGATCGCCAGCTGCGTGTCGGTCAGCCCCACGCCCTCGGCCGCCAGGCTGTAGGTCAGCGGCGAGTTGTACCGGTAGAGCAGTGCGATGCTCGGCTCACCGAATCGCCCGAACGGCACCGTGTAGACGGCCCAGGCGCGCGCTTTGTGGCGCTGGAACTCGTTCACCCGTCCGACCGGGAAGTTGCGTTCCTGGCTGAACACCTCGGGGAAGTCTCCCAGCAGCGACGAGATGGCGGGCTGGTTGGTCGCCTCTCCCTCGAAGTTCCCCTCGTTCTCGAGCTGGACGGTCCAGTGACCGTTCACCACGAGGCGTGGTGTCACGCGATAGCGTCCTTCGAACTGCAGCGCTTTGTACCGGCGCACCGGATCGTCGCTGTTGCGGAACACGATGTTGTCGAAGGTGCCGAAGTTGATGCCGTCCTCGATGACCGTGGTGTCACCGGTCTCGGCATCGATGAAGTCTTCCACGAAGTTCGAGTAGTCCCGCTGCAGGTAAATCGCCTGCAGAAACCCGCGGCCGCGCAGGATCTCGGTGCCGGCCTGCAGCGTGAACTCACGCGAGATCGGGGACGAGAGCCCCTCGTCGAAGAACACGTTGGCGGTGGGGAAGTCACCGAAGACGGTCACGTAGTTGGCGGGATCGAAACCGGGAGCGAACCGATCCCCCTGCCCGGCGGGACCATCATAGATTCCGAGCACCAGTGCGGGATTGCCGACCGGCGAGTTGCTGCCGAACTGCGCTTCGCTGTACTTCCCGGAGTAGTGCCCGTAGGTGGCCCGGAACACGGTGCTGTTGCCCCACGGGTTCCAGGAGGCCGCCAGACGCGGCATCACGGTGTCGGTGTCGACGCCGACGATCCCGCCCGTCGCTTCGCTGCGCACGCGCTCGTAGCGCAGACCGAGGTCGAACGAGACCTGCTCGTTCAGCGCCCACGAATCCTGGATGAACAACGACGTCGTCCGGATGTCGAGTTCGGCGCCGCGCGTGGCCCGCCAGTTCTGGATCCTGCTGACGCCCGGCACGAACACCGGAATCAGGTTTCCGCCCTGGTCGAGGACCGGTGCGCCGCCGGCATCCACGAGATAGTCCGATTCGAGCACGAAGTCGGTGGCGCTCTGGGAGTTTCCGCCGGTGTTCGTCGAGGTGAACACTTCGAATCCGCCCTTCACGTCATGGTGGCCGAAGCGCTCGGTCGTTCCGAAGTACGAGAGCGTGCCGGCGACCTGCATGTTGTCCCGGTCTTCGGGGTCCGTGGAATCGAAGTACGGCGCGTTGTAGTGGAGCTGGGCCGGCACGCCTTCGGCGACGCCGCGCGACAGGAACGGCGAGTCGAAGATGTCGGTACTCGTGCCGCCGGTGCCGCGGAACCCGAACGCCTTGCGCGAGAACTGGACCGTGCCGAAGAGCGACGGAGTCAGCACGCCGCGGTAGTTCGCGACGAAGAGATCGTTCGGAAGGTTCCGGGTGATGATCGTCTTCGGATCGATGCTGAAGGCAAAGCTCGGACGCGTCTGGTCGGTTTCGTTATTGATGTAGGTGGCCGACACGGTGTGGTTCCGCAGAAACGTTCCGGTGCCCTTCACCTCGTAGCGGGTGTTGTCCTCGGTCCTGGTGACGGGGAGTCCCAGTTCGGGGAACGTGCTCGCGTCCGACGTCTCGGCGAAGCGGCCGGCCGTGAAGAACCAGAGCCGGTCACGGACGATCGGTCCGCCGAAGGTGGCCTCATAGGATTGCGACAGGTCCGACTCGCGCGTGATGCCCTGGTCGACCTCGAAGGGCGTTTCCTTCGTCCACGACGGGTTCGTCAGGTTCAACCGGAAGCTCCCCGAGAACGCGTTGCCGCCGCTCTTCGTGATGGCGTTGATCACACCGCCGCTGAAACGGCCGTACTCCGCCGAGACGCCGCCGGTCAGCACCTGCGTCTGCTCGATGGCATCCTCGATGAACAGGTTGTTCGGCGTGCCGAACAGGTTGTCGTTGATGTCGACGCCGTCCACGAGGAACACGTTGTCGTACGCGAACGATCCGGCGATGGTGACCTGTCCGACATTCGGCGTGTTGTCGGTCAGGCCGGGAGCCAGTTCCGCGATCCCGGCCAGCGTGCGCGGCGCGGGCAGCCGGTTGATTTCCTGGAACTCGAAATTGGCGCCGACGGCGGGTGTCTCGAGCACCGCTGGCGTGACGTTCGCGCGGACCTCGACCGCTTCGGTAATCGCGGCGAGTCCAAGCGTGACGCTCACCTGCGTACTGCCGCCGAGTTCGACGTCGGCACGTTGCTCGACCGGCTTCATACCCGCGAGTTCGAAGCGCAGCGTGTATGGCCCGGGCGGCAGTCCGCGGAAGATGTAGGCGCCGTTTGCATCGGTCGTGGTCTCGCGCGGACCCTGGATCGCCGGCGACGTGGCCGTCACCGTCACCCCGGGCAGCACGGCCTTCTGCGCATCCGTAACGGTGCCGGCGATCGTGCCGGTCTGCACGCCTTGCGCGAGCGCCCCGCCCGGCAGCAGCAGCGCGACGAGCGCGGCAGATGCCGCAACGGCGGCGGCGCGTGTATGTCGTAGCCTGAACATGGTTGTGCTCCCCCTTCTTTCATCACCGCCGCAGCCGCGGCGGCAAACGTGGAAGGAGCACTCGGCGTGCCATGCGTGCGATGCGTGACGAGTCGAGGTACGAACGCTCTGGCGGGAACTCACGCGCGCTTCTCGAACGAGTGGAGCTGCGGCGTATCCACACCGTCGTCCCTCGAGGACGGGATCTTGGATGTCGTGACGAGTGATGTGATGACGAGCGTCAATCCACTGCGTCCACCTGCTTCATCCCGGTGCCGTCGTCCTCGAGGATCTGGATCTGCACCCGGACGGCGGTTGGCTTCGGGACCACGTCGTCGCCGCGATGCGTGATCGTGGCCCTGGTCAACGCGGTGCCAAGAAAGAGAATCAGGGCCGAGTAGTACACCCACATCAGCAACACGACGAGCGATCCGGCGGCCCCGTAGGTCGAGCCCGGTGCGGTCGTGGTCAGGTAGAGCGAGATGAGGTACTGCCCGACCACGAACAGTACGGCGGTCATGAACGCGCTGCGCCAGACGTCCCGCCACTGCAGCCGCACGTCGGGCAGGACCTTGAAGATCACCGCAAACAGCAGAGTGGACGTCGCCAGCGACAGCCCCACGTCGATGGCACTCACGACGAGTGCCGGGATCGGGATCCAGCTCTCGGCGTATCGGATGAGGGCGAGAATGCCCATGCTCATCACCAGGGAGGTCAGCAACAGGAAGCCGATGATCAGCACGACGCCGAGCGATACGAGACGCGTCATCAGAAAGACAACGATGCCGCTGCGTGACGGCCTGGCGGTGACGCCCCAGAACTGATTCAGCGACGTCTGCATCTGGGCGAATACGGTCGTGGCGCCCATCATCAGTGCGCCGATCCCGAGGACGGTCGGCAGCAGGCCCGCCTGCTCGACGCGCGAGCGGCGCACGGCTTCCTGCACGGCTGCCGCGGCCTGCGGGCCGATGAGGTCGTCGATCTGCGATGCGACTTCGCCGCGCGCGGCTTCCTCCCCGAACACCGCGCCGACGATGGTGATGACGATGATGGCCATCGGCGCCAGTGAGAACAGCGTGTAGAAGGCGAGCGCCCCGGCGTGCTGGAACGCGTTGTGGGAGGTCCAGATCGAGATGGCCTCGGTGGCTACCGAGACACCGCGCTTCACGAGTGCCATCGCCCGATCCTACTTCAGGCCGCCAACGGTGTACCGGTTGGCCGGCAAAGGATCAGCGTTTGATGCGTCCCTGCGTCAGGAAGCGCCGGTAATCGGTGAACTGCTGCGTGCGGCGCGTCGACTGCAGGCCGGTCCGCAGCACGGTCGTCATGATGATTGATTCGGGCAGGAGCAGGACTTCCTCGGGATCGCTGAAGACGACTTCCCGGTAGTCGAGCGTCAGGTCATCGCGATCGATCGTCACCCAGGCGGGGAGGCCGTACTCACGCTGGAGCGGCAGCGGCACCTGAATGCTGGTGGGACCGGCGATGTGGCGTTCGAGCTTCAGCACGTCGTAGGTGCCGGCGTCGACCCACAGCCGCCCCTTGATCGGCACCGGACCCTTCCAGTCGAAGCAGTCGTCGTGCCCCAGTTCGTCCTCGACGAGCCGCGGATGTCCCTCGCGGGGGACGGACCGGAAGTCGATCACCAGCGCGTCCCGGTCGCGATGGCGGGTGGTGCGCACCGACGTGAAGGCGTACTCGTCACGCTGGCCGGGCAGGAGGAAGCCGAGCGGCTCGGGCGAGATCGGGTTCGGATCGGTGCAGCCGGCGCGGCTCGTGCGATCGCGTTCGCGCGGCGCGCGGCCGTTCACGCTCAGCACCTCGCGCGACACGTGCGCTTCGGGGAACGACTCGCCGTCGGTCACCTCGAACTCGATGCGCAGTTCCGACTCGACCGTCCGCGCCATGCCCTGCGCGTTCCATCGCGCATCGATCGGCAGCACCGTCGAGCGTTCGAGGCAGAGCAGATGCTGCGCGCGTTCGTAGTACTCGAGCACGCGCTCGGCGACGCGGGCGATGATCGCGGCCGCCTCGTCGCGAGCGGGCTGGGCGTCCGCGATCAAGGCCGGGCTGACCAGTGCAAGCCCAAGCAGCGCCGCACGGGCGGCTCCCGGGATTCGCATGACGCGAGTCTTATAACACGGTCACGCGATACGTCCGCCTCCGGGTCGCCGGCGACTACGGCGCGGCGCGTGTCTACTTCGTCAGACGGTATCCGAGCAAGGCGCCGGCGACCGCACCAACCGGAGCGCCGATCATCATGCCTTTCAGGCCGCTGGTGTCGTCGTACGGTCCGCGCTTCGGCGTCACGCCGTAGCCGATTCCCCCGCCGACGACCCACCCGATCGACACGCCGGCGGCGATCGCGATGATGCGATCTACCCTGGAGCCCTTTGTTGTGGCAGCCGCGGTCCGCGCCGCCCGGCGCTCGGGCACCGGATCACGAAACGGACGCTCGTACCGCTCGACGTTGAAGATGCGTGGCGCGACCGCCACATGCGGTGGTTGCTCGGGCGGGGCTGGGGCTGTCGAACAGGCCAGCATCGCCACGCCAAGCAGTAATCCCGTCATCGCTCGACCTCCACTATCGAAGGCGTCAAACGAGCGGGAACCGGCTCACGCGAGCGGACGGCTTCAGTCGGACTGCTACAATCCCATTCCATGCGTCGCCTGTTCTTCCTTCCCGTACTCGCACTCCTCCTCACGGTTTCCACTCTCGCCACCTCGTGCCACCGTGCCGCGCCGGCCGTCGCTCCGGCAGGTCCGGCCGCGGTATTTCCCGACGTCGAGTGGGCGCGACACGCGACACCCTCTGCCGCCGGCTTCTGTGCCGAAGGCCTCGATCGTGTCACCGCTCGCGCGAAGGAGCTGTCGACGACCGCGATGGTGGCTGTGGCCGGCGGAAAGATCGCCTACGAGTATGGCGATCTGGCGCGCGTCAGTTATCTCGCGTCCGTTCGGAAGAGCATCCTGGCGATGCTGTACGGCAACTACGTGGATCGCGGCGTGATCCGCCTCGATCGCACGCTCGCGGACCTCGGCATCGACGACATCCAGACGTTGTCGGCGCTCGAGCGCTCCGCCACCGTCGCTGACTTGCTCGGCGCCCGGTCGGGTGTCTACCACCCGGCGTCGAACCCGGGCGACAGCCTCGCGAGCGCGCCCGCCCGCGGTTCGCAGAAGCCGGGCACCTACTTCCTCTACAGCAACTGGGACTTCAACGCGCTCGGCACGATCTTCGAGCAGGAGACGAAGCAGAGCATCTACGATGCGCTCGAGAAGGACCTGGCGATCCCGATCGGCATGCAGGACTTCGACCGCAGCACGCACCGCAGAACGGGGGACGCGAGGCGCTCCCGGCACCTCGCGTATCACATGAATCTCTCGACGCGCGACATGGCGCGCGTCGGCTACGTGATGCTGCGCAACGGCCGGTGGAAGGACCAGCAGATCGTGCCCGAAGGGTGGGCCCGCCGGATCGTGTCGGTCGTCACGCCGGTCACGCAGATGAATCCGGAGAGCTACCGCAAGGGGCCGTTCGGCTATGGGTACTTGTGGTGGATCTGGGATGGCCCTTGGAGTTCAGGTCCGTATGAAGGCGCCTACACCGGACAAGGCGCGATCGGGCAATTCATCACCGTCCTGCCGAAGCTCGACCTCGTCGTCGCGCACAAGACGGTGCCGGGTGGAGACCGGAACGTCTCCGGCGCGCAGTATCGCGAACTGCTAGACCTGCTGGTGAACGCACGCGGCTGCGGCGGGTAACGAACGCCTTCGGCGGCGCACACCCGGCGTGCTGGGAGGGATGGCCTCCCGTGTGCTTCCGTGTCGCACGATGGACGTGCTTCGTGCGGAGGTCCGGCACGTGGATCTCTTGATCCTCGGGGGCGGCGGTATTCTGTACGACCACGGCGCGGAGGAGTTCATGCGCGAAGAGTCGCCGTGATCGGCATCGGCATCTCTCCCGAACGGCCGTACGCCTTCCGTCCGCCGCGGCCGCTGTGAGTTACGTCCGGGCTGTCGCAGCGGATTCGGCCGTCCGCGCCGTCTGCTGATCGCCGGCCTCCTGCTTGACCGCCTGGACTTCGAGCTCGATCTTCACGCTGTTGCCGACCAGGATTCCGCCGGTCTCCAGCGCCTGGTTCCACCGCAGCCCCCATTCGCGCCGGTCGATCTCGGTCTGGGCGGCGAACCCGGCGCGCTGCTTGCCCCAGGGGTCCGTGCCGACGCCTTCGAAGGTCGTTTCGAGCGTCACCGGCATGGCCTGACCGCGAATCTCGAGTTCACCTGTGAGGCTGAAGCGATCGCCTTCCTTCTTGTGCGGCCCCTTTATACCCGTGCTTCGGAACGTGATCTTCGGGTGATTCTCGACGTCGAGGAAGTCCGCGGAGCGCAGGTGCGCATCCCGGTCCGCCACGCCGGTGTCGATGCTGGCGGCATCGATCTCCACGACGACGCGGGACTCGTCCGGGTTGTTCTCGTTGACCTGGATCGTCCCGGTAAACGTCTTGAAGCGACCGCGAACCGTCGTGAACATCATGTGTTTGACCGCGAACTCGACAGACGAGTGTGCCGGGTCCATTTCCCAAACAGTCGTGTTCTGCATCGTTCCTCCTCGCATCCCCACTCGAGAGACAAACCGACTAGGGATGCAAGGAACTCGCCTGGATGGCTGGTAAACGCGCGGCAGAGATGCGCCCCGGCGCATTTTCGTAATCACGGCCTCGAAAACGTTCGCCTCTCAGCGACGGCAGCGCTCGAGACCCCCTGTTTTGAGCGATCAGTCATGGCAATGCTGTTGCCCGGGTCGCTGCCGATGCGAAACGCGCTGCGCCTCGTCGTGGTCTCCTGTACCGTTGCCGTCGCTGCGATCTTCGCCGGACCGGCTGCATCCGGCGGTCTCCTGCTGCTGCTTCCCCGTGCGGCATCCGCGGCGCCACAACCGCTCGCCGATGACTACACGCCCCGGCACCACGGCGGGATCGACCTCTCGACAGGCCTCTACACCCGCGAGAACGAGGACCTGTTCGTGCCGGGAGCCCCTGCACTCGTCCTGCGGCGGACGTACTTATCGAGAGACCGCATCTCCCGCGCGTTTGGGGTCGGCACGACGCACCCGGGTGAGGAATATCTGATCGGAGACGGTGAGCAGTTCCAGTGGGTGTCCCTGATCCTCGCAACCGGCGTTCGCATCAATTTCCGCCGTACGTCAGTCGGCACGTCGCTGCTGAACGCCATGTTCGTTCACGACGAAACCCAAACGGAGTGGCACGGAGCAGTGCTGGGGTGGACGGGCCTGAACTGGGCGATCCGTAAACGCGACGGCAGCCTCTCGATCTATCAGGCGTGCGGCCCCGGGACCGTTTGCTCGATCATCCTGTCCCGCGATGCAGCGGGAGGGACCATCTACTACCGCCGCGCCGGCGACGGCACGCTCCAGAAGATGGATGACGGGGATGGACGCTGGATCGCGTTCGAGCACGACGAGCACGGGCGTGTCACACGAGCCTGGACGAGCACCAAACGAGAGGTCCGGTACGACTACGACACGAGGGGACGCCTCGCCAGGGTCACGCCGGACGACAGTCCCGCGCTTCGCTACACCTACACCTACACCGATCTGGACGAACTCGCCACGATCGAGGAACCCGGCACGTCGATCGAGAACGTGTACGAGAACGGCCGCTGCGTCCGACAGGTCAATCGCTTCCCCGATAGCGAACCGCTCGTGTTCACGTTCCTCTATCGCCTCGAACACGACAGGGTGGTCGGGACCGACTCGACCCGATCCGACGGCCGGTGGACGCGGTACACCTGGGACGCGCACGGCCGTTCGATCAATGAAACCAGCGGCTATCCTGGCCTGGAACCCGCAAGCGTCACCTACCAGCGTGATGAGACCGGGCGAGCCACATCACTCACGCTCACTTGTCCCGATCGGCAAGGTCTGCCCCTCCGCCACACCGCCGTCGTGCGGCCTGGCGAAGAGGACGTCGTCAAGCAGAACCTGCTCGCGACACACTGCTACTGGAACCGGTGGCGCTCACGATAAATCGTGTTGATCGCGCGAGCCCGCTGCCCGCTTACTCAGCTTTCAGCGCAAGGATCGGATCCACCCGCGTCGCGCGGACGGCCGGAACCAGACTCGCGACACCGGCCACGAACGCGAGCAGGACCGCGACGGCCGCGAACGTCAGCGGATCGCCTGGGGTGACGCCGTGCAGCATCGGCTGCATCAGGCGCGCCGCCCAGATGGAGCCGGCCAGGCCGACGACGACGCCGAGCAGCGTCAACGCCAGCGCTTGTCCCATGATCATCCGAAGCACCTGCGCACGCCCGGCGCCGATCGCCACACGGATTCCGATCTCGCGGGTGCGGCGGCTCACGAGGTACGAAAGCACGCCGTAGATGCCGATGGCCGAGAGCGTCATCGCCAGCGCGGCGAAGACCATCATCAGGAGTCCGGTGAAGCGCGGCGCCGACAGCGTCGCGCCGACGACATCGTCCATGGTGCGGACGTCGGCGACCGGCAGTGATGGATCCAGCGCGCTGATTTCACCGCGGACCGCGCCCGTCAATGCGGATGGCTCACCCGAAGTCCTGATGACGAGCGACATCGAGCGGATCGCGCTGCCGCGCGAGAGATGCCACTGCGTGTGGGGAATGTAGAACTTCTCCTTCACCACGCCGGTGATGCCGTTGTGCTTCACGTCGGCAACGATGCCGACGATGGTGATCCACGGCCGGTTCGGTCCGCCCAGGCGGAACCGGCCGCCGAGCGCATCACGGCCCGGCCAGTAGCGGCGCGCCATTTCTTCGTTGATCATCGCGACCGGCTGCGTATTCGTTCGATCCGCAGCGGTGAACGCGCGTCCGCGGACGATGCGCTCTCCCATGGCTTCGATGTATCCATCCGTGGCGATCTGCCAGTCCCCCTTCGCGTGAGTTCCCGGCGGAGGCACGTAGCCATCCACCATGACTCCCGAATCGCCGATCGTCGCACCGAGCGGCAGCGAACGGATCATGCCTGCGGACTGGACGCCCGGGAGCGTCCTGATCCTATCGACGAGGCGCGCGTAGAAGGCGACGACCTCTTCCGGTGTGTCGTAGCCCGCTTGCGGAAGCGACAATCTCATCGTCAGCACGCCGGATGGATTGAGGCCGAGATCGATCCGCTGGAGCGACCAGAGACTGCGGATCATGAGGCCCGCGCCGACCAGGAGCACGACGGCCAGCGCCATCTCCACGACGACGAGCGCGTTCCTGAATCGCTGACGCGCGCCGCCGCCGGAGGTCGTCTGCCCGTCCTTGAGTGAATCGGTGAGGTCGACGCGAGTCGTTCGGATCGCGGGAGCCAGGCCGAAGAGCAGGCTGGTGAGCACCGCGACGACCGCAGTGAAGCCGAGCGCCTTCGCATCGACTGCCGCCTGCGCCACCCGAGGAATGTTCGCCGGATCCCACCAGGCGACGAACCGGACGGCCGCGTACGCGAGCAGCAGTCCGCACGCCGCCGCGACAGTGCTCAACACCAGACTCTCCGACAACAATTGCCGGACGACACGCACGGGGCTTGCGCCGAGCGCGGAACGGACGGCGATCTCCCGCTGCCGGGCCTCGGCGCGCGCGAAGAGCAGGTTGGCCACGTTCGCGCAGGCGATGAGCAGGAGGAAACCGACCGCGCCGAGCAGCAGCCACACTGCGGGACGCACCTTGCCGACGACCTCGTCGGTCAGCGAGAGCACGACGGTGTCGAATTGCATCTGCACGGGATACAGCCCCTCGCGCGTCATCGCCGCCGCGATCCCGCTCAGCTCGTCGGCCGCCTGCTGCACGGTGAATCCGGGCTTCAGGCGGCCGGCGGCGTAGTAGCCATGACTGCCGTGATCCGTGTCTGCCGGATCGAGCTGCAGCGGGGTCCAGAGCTGCGTGGGTTCGGGGTTCTCGAAATCGGTCGGCAGAACGAAGTCCCGCGGCATGACGCCGACGACCTCGAACGGCTCACCGTTGAGCAGGATCCGCCTGCCGATGACCGATGGATCGGCGCCATAGCGTCTCGACCAGAGACCGTGGCCGAGGACGACGAGCGCCGGTCCGTTGGGAACGTCCTCGCGGGCCGTGAACGTTCGTCCTGCCGCCACGCCGGCGCCAAGTGTGTCGAAGAGGTTCGCGGTCACCTGCGCGTAAGCCACCCGTTCCGGTTCGCCGTCGCCGGTGAGGTTGATCTGCCCGTCGCTCCACGCCGCCACCGACGCGAGTGTCTGGCTTCGCCGGCGATAGTCGTTCACCTCGCCGGAGGCGACCCAGGTCTTGTCGAACGCCGTCCACTTGCTCCAGATCATGACCGCGCGATCGGGCTCGGCCCAGGGCAGCGGACTCAGCAGCACGGCGTTGACGATGCTGAAGATCGCCGTGTTCGCTCCGATCCCGAGCGCCAGGGTGATCACCGCGATGGCGGTGAACGCCGGAGTGCGGCGGAGGGTGCGGACGGCAAACCTGAGGTCGCTGCGTAGGCCGTCGAAGAATCCAGGCATGGCCACTTAGACGGATGGCAGAGGCCGAGGGTTTAGGGCTGACAGTGGCCTGCCGATCGGCCTGCGAGAGCGGGCGGTCGCCCGGTGAGATACTGTGCTCCCCAACAAACCAGGAGACAGGAATGAACGTGCGGACTGGATTGTGTGCCTCGGCCCTCGTGCTCGTATCACTCGCCGCGCTGCCCGCGCGCCAGCAGGGCGGGATGGATCCGGCGATGTTCGATGGACTTCGATGGCGGCCGATCGGACCGACGCGGGCCAGCCGGACGTGCACGGTCGCCGGTCACCGCAGTCATCCCTACACGTTCTACATGGGCGTGTGCAACGGCGGCGTCTGGAAGACTACCGATGCCGGCACCACGTGGACGCCGATCTTCGACGAGCAGCCCACGCAATCGATTGGCTCGATCGCGATCGCCTCCTCGAATCCGCAGATCATCTACGTCGGCAGCGGCGAAGGGCTCCATCGTCCTGACCTTTCGGTCGGCGACGGCGTCTACAAGTCCACCGACGCGGGAAAGACGTGGACCCATCTGGGCCTGCGCGAAGCACAGCAGATCCCCGAGATCGCTGTCGACCCGACGAATCCGGATCGCCTGTTCGTGGCGGTGCTCGGGCATCCCTACGGCCCCAATCCCGAACGCGGGATCTACCGCTCGACCGACGGCGGACGCACGTTCACCCAGGTCCTGACGCGCGGCGAGAACATCGGCGCCCGCGACGTCGATATCGATCCCTCGAACCCGAACATCGTCTACGCAACCTTCTGGGAGGACCGGCAGGGCCCGTGGGAGAACGCGGCCTGGAACGGCACCGGCGGCGGCATCTTCAAGTCGATCGATGGCGGCGAGACGTGGAAGCCGCTGACGAACGGATTGCCACAGAACCTGCTGCATGCGGAGATCGCCATCGCGCCCACTCGTCCACAGCGCCTCTATGCGATCGTTGCCACCGCGGGCAGCGGGGGGCGGGGCGGTGGAGGAGGCGGCGGCGTGTTCTACCGGTCCGATGATGGCGGCGAGAGCTGGACGAAACCGACGACCGACAACCGCGCCGGCAATCAGCGTGTCTCCGAATCCAATGTCATCGTCCATCCGAACGATGCCGATGACGTCATCGTGACCGATATCGTGACCGTCAGATCGAAGGATGGAGGGCGAACGTGGAAGCCGTTCAAGGGCGCGCCCGGCGGCGAGGACTATCAGAACGCCTGGATCAATCCCGACGATCCGCGGATCATGATCCTCATCGCCGATCAGGGTGCGGTCGTGACGCTCAACGACGGTGAGACCTGGAGTTCCTGGTACAACCAGCCGACCGCGCAGATGTACCACATCGCGGCAGACGCGAGCTTTCCGTATCGCGTGTGCAGCGGACAGCAGGAGAGTGGCTCGGCGTGTGTCGCGTCACGCGGTGCCTACGGTGCGATCTCGATGCGCGAATGGCAGCCGGTCGGCGTGGACGAATACGGCTACGTCGCGCCGGATCCGCTGAATCCCGACATCGTATTCGGCGGCCGCAACGTGACGCGTTTCAATTATCGGACCGGTCAGACATCGACCGTCGGCCCGCGATCGGGTCGAGCCGACGCTCCGGCACCGTTCAGGCAGGTGCGTACGCATCCGGTCGTCTTCTCCGAAGCGGACAAGCGCTCGCTCTTCTTCGGCAATAACTTCCTGTGGAAGACCACCGACGGCGGCATCACCTGGCGGCGGATCAGCGGCGATCTCACCCGCCGCTCGCACGAGGCGCCGCCGAGCATCGGATCCTACATGCCGCAGGCGCAGCCGCAGCTGGACACGAACGGCGCGCGCGTGATCTACACCATCGGTCCATCGCCGCTCGACGTGAACCGCATCTGGATCGGCACCGACGACGGAGTGATCCAGACGACGGCCGACGGCGGCGCGAACTGGAACGACGTGACGCCGCCGGGTATGCAGTCGTACTGGAAGGTGTTCATGATCGACGCCGGCCGGTTCGACGCGCGCACGGCGTATGCCGCTGTGAACACGCTGCGCGTCAGCGACATGCGTCCGTACATCTATCGCACGCACGACGGCGGCCGAACGTGGAAGGAGATCGTCACCGGTATGGAAGATGCAGGCCCGGTGAACGCCGTCAGGGAAGATCCGAAGAAACGCGGCCTGCTCTATGCGAGCACCGAGAAGGGCGTGTACGTATCGTTCGATGACGGTGAGCAGTGGCAATCACTGCGGTTGAACCTGCCGGCCACTTCGATCAGAGACTTGATCGTGAAAGACGACGACCTCGCCGTCGCAACGCATGGACGCGGGTTCTGGATCCTCGATGACATCGTGCGCCTGCGTCAGATGGGCCCGTCGACGCCGGCCGAAAACGTGGTGCTGTTCAAGCCGGCCGACGCGTGGCGCGTCCGCTGGAACCTGAGCACCGACATGCCGGTGCCGAA
>DASWVN010000338.1:0-15242 GCA_036401215.1 Vicinamibacterales bacterium
CGCGAGCTGGACGCGGATCGGGCGGGTCGTGCGGGAGGAGGGCGGCCGCGGCGGACGTGGCGGCGCGCCCGCGCAGCCGCCGCAGGCCTGCCAGCCGCTCAGCGCGACGAAGACCACCTCACCCGACAATGCGGCGGACGACAGGTCCGACGATGAAGAAATGACCGAGCGGCAGCGGGTGGGCCTCGACGCCGCGCCGCAGGGCCGCGGCCGCGGCAACCAGGGACCGCAGGACGACTGCTATCGCGGCGGCGGCGCGCAGTACTACCACGAGATCTACGTCGACCCTCATCGTCCTGACTGGATCTGGTCGATCAACGTCAGCATGGAATTGAGCAAGGACGGCGGCAAGACCTGGGGGCAGCACGGCCTCGAGGACACTGGCGTGCACGTCGACCACCACGCGCTCGCGTTCGATCCGGTCGATCCGAAGCACATGGTCCTTGGCAACGACGGCGGCCTGTATGAGACGTACGACGAGGGGAAGACCTGGCGGTTCTTCACCAACCTGCCGATCACGCAGTTCTACCGTCTGTCAGTCGACAACGCGAAGCCGTTCTACAACGTGTGCGGCGGCACGCAGGACAACTTCTCCTTCTGCGGGCCGTCCCGTTCGGCGAGCCCCTGGGGCGTGCGGACGAGCGACTGGTTCATCATCAACGGCGGTGACGGGTTCCAGCCGCGCAGCGATCCGGAAGACCCGATGATCGTCTACGGCCAGTCGCAGAACGGCAACATCAGCCGCTGGAACATGCGGACCAACGAGCGCCGCAGCATCCGTCCGCCGGAGTCGCGGGGAACGGGCGGCGGCCGCGGCGGGAGGGGTGGCGGCGGCGCCCAGCAGGGAGAGCAGCCGGCAGGTCCGCCGGTCCCGGCCGATCGTGCGAACTGGGATACGCCGTACATCATCAGCCCGCACTCGCCGAGCCGCCTCTACTGGGCGACGCAGTACGTGTACCGCTCCGACGATCGCGGCGATTCGTGGACGCGCATCAGCCCGGACCTCACGCGCCAGCTCGATGCGTTTGCGATCCCGATCATGGGCAAGGTGTGGCCACGGGGGTCGGTGGCCCTGAACACCTCCACGACGCCGCTCAGCAACGTCGTCTCGCTCGACGAGTCGCCGCTGGTCGAAGGGCTGATCTACGCCGGCACTGATGACGGGCTGCTGCAGATTACCGAGGACGCGGGGAAGAACTGGCGCAAGGTCGAAGACTTCCCGGGCGTGCCGAAGTACACCTACATCTCCGACGTGGCCCCGTCACCGCGCCATGCCGATACCGTGTTCGTAGCGCTGAACAACTGGCAGCGCGGCGACTACAAGCCGTACATCGTCAAGAGCACGGATCGCGGCAAGACGTGGACGAACATCACGTCGAACCTGCCCGATCGCCACGACGTGTGGACGATCCTCCAGGACCACATCAACGGCAACCTGCTGTTTGCCGGCACCGAGTTCGGTCTGTTCGTCAGCGTGGACGGCGGCGGCCGCTGGGTGCAGATGAAGGGGGGCATGCCGGTGATCCAGGTGCGCGACATGGCGATCCAGAAGCGCGAGAACGATCTGGTGCTCGCCACGTTCGGCCGCGGCTTCTACATCCTCGACGACTACAGCCCGCTGCGCGAGATCACGGCGGACGCGCTGTCGCAGGACGCGCAGCTCTTCCCGCTGCGTGATGCGTATCTCTACTCGCCGAGAGGATCGGCGCCGGCCGGATCCGCGGGCATCGGCACGCTGTCGGGGAACACGACCTTCGACAATCCGCCGACGGGCGCCGTGTTCACGTATAGCGTGGGCCGCGAGATCCCGGGTGACGCGAAGCTCGTGTTGACGATCACCAACGAGCAGGGTCGCCAGGTGCGCCGCATGGATGTGGACAAGGCCCAGGGCCTGCGCCGTGTCGTGTGGAACCTGCGCGGCGATCCGCCGGCAGCGGGTCAGGGCGGTGGTCGCGGGGGTGGTGGTGGCGGCCAGGCCTTCTTCGGCGGCCGTGGCGGCGGAGGCGGTCCCCTCGCCGAGCCCGGTCTCTACAAAGCGCAGCTCGGCAGGCAGGTCGGCGACAAGGTCGAACCGATCGGCGCCGAACAGACGTTCCGGGTAGTCTCGATTCAGCCGTAGCGCCAACGCAAGTCCGGCTTCAGGCTCTCGGCTTTGGGCTCCCGGCCGGTTGGGGGTGTTTCGATGCCAGTGCCACGAACACGGTTCGGGTCATACGTTCGATCTACCCGGATCGTGTTCGGGCCTCAGGCCTTCGAGTTCGCCCCAACAGGCCAAGAGCCGGAAGTCGAAAGCCGGAAGCCCGGCGCGGGTCAGGGTTCCGGCACGCCGAGGAGCCTCCAGTCCCCGAACGCCAGCTCGCGTGCCGCGAACTGGTAGACCACCACACGCTTCGGCGCGAGGCGTGACGGCTCGGCGCGGGCGAGCATTTCGCGAGTGGCGTACGAGCCGGCATCGTTCTGCACCATGCGGTCCACAGGACGGCCGAGCGCGAAGCTCAGTTGTTCGGCGAGGCCGGCCGACGTTCCCCATGCCATCGATTCGAGCGAATAGATGTTGGCGAAGCTGTCGCCGAGGAGCAGGACGTCCGCTTCCGGCGAGGACCGCCACGGCGATCCATCCTGCTGAAGGATCCGGCGGATCGTGACCGTTTCCGGTGGGAACAACATCTGGCGCTCGGGTAGATCGAGCATCCCAAGGATGTCGCCGCGACCGGTGACGTCGACCGCGGAAGTCCGGTAGTCCGGATTGGCCGCGACCGTCAGTTCGACGAACTCGTGGATCGTGCGGGCGAGCCGGTCCGCGACCGCCTCCATCGCCTCGGGCCGCCAGTGGGTGTCGGTCGCGAGATACTGTGAGACGTCCGACGAACGTCCTGGCAGCGCCGTCGCGGCATCGAACACCAGAACGCCCTCGCGGCGAAGATCCTCGAGGAAGCGCGCGTAGTCGGGGTTCTGCGGGAGCGCGCCGCGATCGAAGCCGTCCACGAGCATGTCCGGATGGACGGTGGGCTTCACCGGGACCGGCATGACGATGAGCGTGATCCCGCGTGAGCCGAGATTGCGATGAAGTTCGACGATCGCCGGCCGCGGATCCGGCTGCGGCGGCGCCGTCCATTCCTCGGTGGTGCGGACGCGCCGCTCGAGGATGTCGGGCTGCAGGAAGCCAGGTCCGGTGACGTACTCCACGTCGGGACGATAGAACAGCCATCCCTCGCGTCCTACGTAAGCCTGCTCGTTGCCCGCGCCCAGCACTCCGGTGAGGAACTGCTGCGCACCGGGGCGGAGCGTCTGTCCGAGCCGGGATTCGTCCTCCAGGGAATCCTCGAATGCGTGAAGCCCTTCGAGCACGGCGCGGTTCGTCTCGAAGAGTCCATCGCGCGCCCGCGCCTCTGAAGGGATCGACGCCAGCCGCTGCCACGGCGCCGCCGCCGCGGGATCGCCGGCCGCGGCACGCGACAGTTCGAAGATCGGGATCACCGTCATCAGCGCGACGAAGCCCGCGCACAGCGCCAGCGCGGTGCCGCGGGTGACGGCCGTGACGCCGATCTCTCGCCTGGCGGCCTCCTCGCGGGACAGTGGGCGGCGGGGTCGTGAGTCCATGTCAGAAGATGAAGTAAATGAACGGGTTGTACGCCTGCGTCGTCAACGCGGCCACGGCGAGCAGGAGCGCGGCGAACGCGAGCGCGGCTTTCGGCGCGGTGAGCGTCTTCGTCCAGTCCCACGTTTGCGGACACCCCCACACCACGACCGCCGCGATCCCCATCGTCAACGCGTAATACGGCTGGTAGATGATCC
Organism: Vicinamibacterales bacterium; assembly: GCA_036401215.1. Classification (GTDB taxonomy): domain Bacteria; phylum Acidobacteriota; class Vicinamibacteria; order Vicinamibacterales; family 2-12-FULL-66-21; genus JACDCA01. Next base: position 3,796 of record DASWVN010000338.1, read on the forward strand.
CGCCGAGCAGCGCCGCGCCGGCGTGCGGTTCCCCCAACCCCGCCATGTCCCCCAGGTAGCGCATCGCCGACGTGAGATCCGCGGCACGGAAGAAGACCCACGTGATGAGGACAAGGATGAAGGTGGCTGCGCGCGAAGCGCCCAAGGACCAACGACCAAGGGCCAAGGACCAACGGCCAAGGCCCAAGGACCAACGACCAAGGGCCAAAGACCAACTACCAACTTGGGAATTGGCCCCTTGGGAATTGGCCCCTTGGGAATTGGCCTCTTGGGAATTGGCCGTTTGGGAATTGGCCGTTTGGGAGTTGGCCGTTTGGGAGTTGGCCCCTTGGGCGTCGCGGCGAAGCCTCTCGACCGCGAGCAGCATCCCATGAAGGCCGCCCCAGACGACGAAGTTCCAGGCGGCGCCGTGCCACAGCCCTCCGAGGAGCATGACGATGAAGAGGTTGACGTAGGTGCGGCGGGGACCTTTGCGGTTGCCGCCGAGCGGGACGTAGAGATAATCGCGCAGCCAGCTCGAAAGCGAGATGTGCCAGCGCCGCCAGAAGTCGGTGATCGAGGTCGCGCGGTAGGGGGAGTCGAAGTTCTTCGCGAACATGAACCCCAGCATCAGACCGAGGCCGATCGCCATATCGGAGTAGCCGCTGAAATCGAAGTAGATCTGGAACGCGTACGCGAGGACTCCGTACCAGGCGTCCAGCATGCTGAGCGATCCCGCGCCGAACGCGAGATCCGCAACCTTGCCGCAGGGATTCGCGAGGAGCACCTTCTTGGCCAGGCCCAGCGAGATGAACGCGACGCCGCGGGCGAACTTCGTCACCGTATGGGTGCGCGAGCGGAGCTGGTCGGCGACTTCGGAGAAGCGGATGATCGGCCCGGCCACCAGCTGCGGGAACATCGACACGAAGCAGGCGAAGTCGATGAAGCTGCGGACCGGCTTCGCGTCGCCGCGATAGACGTCGATCGTATAGCTCATCGACTGGAACGTGTAGAAGCTGATGCCGAGCGGGAGCGTGATCTTCAGCGCGACGTCGAGGCGCAGCGCCGGCATGCCGATCCAGTTCACGAGCGCGTCGAAGCTGTCGGCGCCGAAGTTGAAGTACTTGAAGAAGCCGAGGAGCGCAAGGTTGCTGCACAGTGAGACGGCGAGCGCCGTCCGCGCCCGCCGCGTCTTCCCCGGCTCGGCGGCGATCACCAGTCCTGCGACGTAGTCGATCACCGTAGAGGTGAAGAGCAGGATGACGAAGAGCGGGTTCGCCCACCCGTAGAACACGTAGCTGGCGATCGTCAGCCACACGTGCCGAAGGCGCTGAGGGACCGCGTAATAGAGCAGCAGCGCTGCCGGGAGGAAGTAGAAGAGAAAGAGGTACGAGCTGAAGACCACTCGGCCTTCAGCTTACGACAGCCACACCATGGAATATCAGCAACCGGGTGGTTGCGAGAGCTGTCCCAATACTTCACCGCCAAGGACGCAGTGAACGCAGAGGTTCTCATGTTGGGTCCTTGCTGCGACCGGCGCAGGGGTTCACCCCGGCGACGGTCTCAGCACGATCCAAACCCCAAGACCTCTGCGTCCCCGGCGTTCTCTGCGGTGAGGCCTTGAGACAGCTGTCGGTATTAGGTAAGTGTGTGAAGCGCCACTATTTCACCTCGTAGTACAAGGGGAGCCTGGGTGTATCGCCGGCGCTGATGACGCGCTCGCCTTCGAGTTCCGGGTGTGCGTCGAAGCGTTCGACGATCAGGCGGTGGGCGGTGCCGGGCTGGCGCCGCGCCTCCGGAAGGACGTTGCGATCGCGGATGACCCACTGCGCGACCAGGATGCGGTCCCCGGTGTAGGTCCCTTCAACGATGCGTGTGACGTCGTATTCGTGGACGAGGAGGGCGTGGCGGTAGGGTTCGATCGAGGCCGGCGACGGGACGGGCGCCGCCTTCACGAAGCGCGCGTCGATCACGGCACGCTCGGCGACTGGCGTCCCGGACGCCGTTGCGGCATCCCCGGGCGCGGCCGACGCGGGACCGATCGGACCCACGGCGGTGCGGTGTGGCGAATCCGAGCGATCGATCCAGACGTCCGGGTACGAATCGGCCCCCTCGTTGTTCGTGATGCGGTGCCAGGCTTCGATCCGCGAGTAGTCCTCGCTGAAGCGTCCGAGGTACACCTCCGTCTGGGTGCCGCCGCTGCGGACCTGGTTGTCGCCGCCCAGGTTGTACGGGCCCGACATCACCATGAACCGGGGATGGTTGGTCCATCGTGGATGGTAGACCTCGTCGTTGCCGAAGCCGGGAACGCCGTTGATGTTCACCATCCACCGCCGCTCGGTGCGGATGTCGACCATGGTGAGGTTGCGGTGGGCCCCGTCGAAATACCACATCACCGGACCGCGGACGCTGGCGAGCGCGGTCCAGCAGCCGTCCCCGAGTTTTTCGAGATTGCCGTTCGGCAGCTCGGCGACGCCGGCTTCGGGCCAGGGGAACAGTCCGCCGGCGTGACGGCCATCGGGTGAAACCTGGAAGGTGTCGGCGCTCACCAGGGTCTTGTTCCAGACGACCTCGCGGGCGGACGGGCGGTCGATCGGGAACCGCTCGATGATGGGGAAGTCGTAGGAGTCCTTCGCGGCGTCGCGGCCGGCGTAGACCCACGCGGTCGAGTCCGCCGGGTCCTCCCAGAGTGACACGGCGAAGCCCTTGCCGAGGCTGGCCAGGCCCGATCCGTCCCAGTGCACCACGAAGATCTCCGGCCCCCCGGCTGCCGCATGGCCGCGGGAGAACACGATCCGCCCTCCGTCCGGGGTGATCATCGGTTTCATGTAGCTCCCGCGCTCGGCCAGGATCCGGCGCTCCTGGCCCTCACGGCTGTCCACCCCCATCAACAGGAGGTTCGTGCCGAGGGCGAACGGGTCGGTCCCGTCGGACTGGACCCAAACCGCCTTGGTGTGGGTCCCGGCGAACTGTTCCAGGGGAGATCCGGTCGTGCCTCCACCCGAACAGGCGGCCATCAGCAGGAGCACGAGCAGGGCTGGGAACCGGCGCATAAGGTCTAGTATGCCTCCCGGGACCGAAGGACCAAGGGCCCAAGGGCCCAAGGACCAAACTCCAAACTCCAAACTCCAAACGCCAAACGCCAAACGCCAAACGCCAAACGCCAAACGCCAAACGCCGAACGCCGAACGCCGAACTCCGAACTCCAAACGCCAAACCCCGCACCGCGCACCGCGGACCGCGCACCGCGCACTAGTGCGAACACACTAGTTTCGACACAGGAAACACTTGACCTGATCCGGCTCCGGCACTAAGCTCTACCCTCAATCCCCCAGGAAATCTGTCGGGCGGATACCCCATTCATGGGATGGCGGCGAGTGTGTGCCGCCGGACGGCGTGGTTTCGTAACTCCGGAGAACTCCTGAAATGAAGCACAAAGCAATACGGGTTTGGCTGGCGACGGTGCTCATGAGCGCCGTTTTCAGCTCGGCGGCGTGGGCCCAGGGCGGCACCACGGCGTCTCTGACGGGCATCGTCGTCGACGATTCCGGGGCAGTGATCCCGGGCGCGACCATCGAAGCAAAAAACAATGCGACCAGCGCGGTCTCGACCGCGGTGTCCTCCATCGAAGGCACGTGGGCGATCCCGGCCCTGAACTCCGGGACCTACACGATCACCGTGACCCTGGAAGGGTTCAAGACCTTCAAGGCCGAAAACGTGGAACTCGCGCCGGGCGTGTCCCGCAACGTCCGGGCCGTGCTCGCGGTCGGTGGGCTCGAAGAAACCATCGTCGTCACGGGCGGCACGGAACTGATGCAGACCGCGACCCCCACCGTGTCGAAGACCCTGAACGCGAACCAGATCGGCAAGCTGCCGCTCACCAGCCGCAACGCGCTTTCGGCGGTCGTGTTCCTCCCCGGCGTCAACACGCCGGCCGGTGAGCGCGACTCCACGATCAACGGCCTGCCGCAGGGGGCGATCAACATCACGCTCGACGGTATGAGCGTGCAGGACAACTACCTGAAGACGAGCGACGGCTTCTTCGCGCGTCTCAGCCCGCGACTCGACGCCGTCGAAGCCGTCACCGTGACGACCGCGGCGCAGGGCGCGGATGCGGCTGGCCAAGGTGCGGTGCAGATCAAGTTCGTCACCCGCTCGGGGTCGAACAACTACACCGGCAGCGCCTACATGTATTTCAAGCACGACGGCTTGAACGCCAACACCTGGTTCAACAACCGCGACCTCGCTCCGGATCCGGAGACCGGCAAGGCGCCGAAGTCGGAGCTGCGGCAGTACCAGCCGGGCGTCCGCTTCGGTGGTCCCATCCTGATCCCGGGTCTCTACAACGGCCGCAACAAGGCGTTCTTCTTCACCAACTACGAGCAGTTCCGGCAGCCGAGCAACATCACGCGAAACCGGGTCATCCTGTCGCCCGATGCGCAGCGCGGGATCTTCAAGTACGCCGGCGGACCGGCGGCGGGCGTGGACCTGTTCGCCCTCCGCTCGACGGAGCCGATGGATCCGACCGTCGCGGGCGTGCTGAGCGCGATCCGCTCGGCGAGCGAACAGGGAAGCATCGCGCCGCAGACGGACCCGAACCTGGAGCGCGCCACCTTCCAGCTCCAGAGCAAGTCGATCAACCACTACCCGACGGTGCGCGTGGACTACAACCTGTCCGACAAGCACCGGCTGACGGCGTCGTACAACTATCAGCACATCAACTCGAACCCCGACACGACGAACACCCGCGAGCCGTTCTTCCCGGGCTTCTCGAACACCGCCAGCCAGCAGTCCACCCGCTGGACGACATCGGAGTCGCTGCGCTCGACGCTGAGCGCAAACCTCGTCAACGAGTTCCGCATCGGCAAGACCGGCGGCGCGACGTTCTTCTCGCCGGAGCTGAGCCCGGACCTGTGGGGCCCGAACGCCACGCCAAACCAGGGGGGCTATCACCTCTCGCTCGGCGCGGGGCTCGCCAACGCGGGGAACACGCCGACCCCCAGCTCGCGCGAAGCCTCGACGATCAACGCCGAGAACTCGCTCAACTGGGTGAAGGGCAGCCACAGCCTGACCTTCGGCGGCGCGTGGACGCAGGTGGACCTGTGGCTCACGAGCCAGACGCTCGTCCCGACGGTCGCGTTCGGCATCGCCTCCGGTGATCCGGCGACGTCGATCTTCAACACGACGAACTTCCCGAACGCGTCGAACACGAACCTGAACAACGCGCGCGCGATCTACGCGCTGCTGACGGGACGTGTCACGAGCATCAGCGGCAACATCCGCCTGAACGAGAGCACGAACCGCTACGAGTACCTCGGTGCGGGCACGCAGCGCGGCCGGATGCGCGAGCTTGGGTTCTGGGCGCAGGACCAGTGGCGCTGGAAGCCGAACTTCACGGTCAACTTCGGCCTGCGCTACGAGCTGCAGTTCCCGTTCTACCCGCTCAACGACAGCTATCTGACCGCGACGGTGGCCGACGTGTGCGGCATTTCCGGCGTGGCGCCCAACGGCGGATGCAACCTGTTCCAGCCCGGTGTGACCGGCGGCGTGCGTCCGACGTTCCAGCGCTTCAGCAAGAACACCCGCGCGTTCAACACCGACTACAACAACCTCGCGCCGAACCTCGGCTTCGCCTGGACCCCGCACGTCGAGTCCGGCTTCTTCCGGCCGATCCTCGGCGCGGAAGAGGGTGACACGGTCATCAAGGGCGGGTACTCGATCGCCTACAACCGCGGTGGCATGTCGGACTTCTCAGGCGTGTTCGGGGCGAACCCGGGCGTGACGATCACGACGAACCGGACCGAGGGGCTCAACAACCTCGTGATGGACGGCGGTCCGCTGCCGGTGCTCTTCAGTCAGCGCGAGCGCCTCGGACCTCCGCCGTTCTCGCCGGAACTCTCGCTGCCGTTTGCCGACGTGGTCACCGGCGACGTGAACATCTTCGATCCGAACCTCGAGGTCCCGTACGCGCAGTCGTGGACGGCGGGCGTGCAGCGCAAGATCACGCGCGACACCGCGGTCGAAGTGCGCTACGTCGGCACGCGTCACCTCGCCGGCTGGACGACCTACAACTACAACGAGATCAACATCGTCGAGAACGGCTTCCTCGACGAGTTCCGGCGGGCGCAGGCCAACCTGCAGGCGAACATCGCGGCCGGCCGCGGCAACACCTTCGCCTACACCGGGGCGCCGGGCACGGCTCCGCTGCCCATCTTCCTGGCCCACTACAACGCGCAGCCGACGGCAAACGCCGGCAACTCCGCGTTGTATACCGGTTCGAGCTGGACGAACACGGCCCTGCTCGCGTTTCTCGCCGAGCGGAATCCGAACCCGTACGGCTTCGCCTCGACCAACGCGACCAACGGTCTCGTCGGCAACGCGACGTTCCGCGCCAACGCGGTGCGCGCCGGCCTGCCGGAGAACTTCTTCATCGCCAACCCGAACCTGATCGGCGGGGCGAATATCACCGGCAATGGCGGCTACACCCGCTACGACTCGATGCAGATCGACTTCCGCAAGCGCCTCTCGGGCGGTCTGCAGTTCGATGCCAACTACGTGTTCGGCAAGGCGTACGAGTCGAGCCGGTTCTCGTTCCGCTACCCGCGTGAGAGCCGTCTGTCGACCGGCACGCTCGGCGGGATCACGCACGCCCTGAAGACCAACTGGGTGTGGGAGCTGCCGTTCGGCCGCGGACGCCGCTTCGCCAACGGTGGCGGCGCCATCATGGAGCGGCTCGCCGGCGGATGGGAGATCGACGGCACCGGCCGCATCCAGAGCGGACGGCTGCTGAACCTCGGTAACGTGCGCCTCGTCGGCATGACCGAGGACGACGTGCGCGACATGTACAAGCTGCGGTTCAACGCGGACGGCAAGGTCATCTACATGCTGCCGCAGGACGTCATCGACAACACCGTCAAGGCGTTCAGCGTCAACCCCACGTCGGCGACCGGTTACGGCGCCCAGGGGCCGCCGGAAGGCCGCTACTTCGCGCCGGCGAACGGTCCGGACTGCATCGAGATCGCATCGGGCCGCGGCGACTGCGGCACGGGCGACCTCGTCGTCAGCGGTCAGCCGCTCGTGCGGTTCGACATCGCGGCGGTCAAGCGCGTCGAGATCCGCGGGCGCGTGAACGCCGAGTTCCGCGCCGAGATGCTCAACGCGCTGAACCATCCGTACTTCACGCCAGTCGGCGGGATCGGCAGCAACCCGGACAGCTATCGGGTGACGGGCGCCGACTCGGGACGTCAGGTCCAGCTCGTGTGGCGCTTGAACTGGTAAAAGCACGTGCGACGTGCGGCGTGCGACGTGCACGTGCGACGTGCGACGTGCGACGTGCTGCGTGCTGACGTGCGATGTGCTGATGTACTGATCTGAATCACACGTCGCACGTCTTGGCGCCCGGCTCTGATTTCAGGGCCGGGCGTTTTTTTATTCACGCGCGCGCGTCTCGAGCTCTACTCCATATCCACTATCCGGCGTATCAAGCATTCCCTCCGCGCTTTCTGCTCCATCTCCGCCGCCATTCGTGGATGGCTCGCGCACGAGATTTGGTCCGTTTGCCTGATTGTTCGCTCCGGCTCGTCCGCATACCGTGAGCGTCGGAGGGAGCATGAACCGAAGTGTGTGGAGAAGTGTGTGGAAAGCGTGTGCGTCCGCGGCGTTCATCGTCGCGGTTTTCAGCACCGGTGCCTTCGCCCAGGGCGGAAGCACCGCGGCATCGATTATCGGAACGGTCACGGATTCCTCGGGCGGCGTGATCCCGGGCGCGACCGTTCTCGTCAAGAACAACGCGACGGGTATCGAGTTCAACGCGACGACCAACGACCAGGGAAGCTTTACGGTCCCGGCGGTCGACCCCGGCACCTACACGGTGACCGTGACGCTCATGGGCTTCAAGACCGCCGTCGTCAACGACGTGACGGTGAACGCCGCGACGCCGGCATCGGTGCGCGTGCGGCTCGAAGTCGGCGGACTCGAGGAGACGGTCGTCGTCACTGGCGGGTCCGAGATCATTCAGACGCAGTCGGCGGCGGTGACGACCACGCTCGACACCAACCAGATCCTGAAGCTGCCGACCGGCAGCCGGAGCGCCCTCGACTTCATCACCTCGCTTCCCGGCGTCAACACGCCCGGCAGCAATCGCAATTCGACGATCAACGGCCTGCCGCAAAGCTCGATCAACATCACGATCGACGGCATCAGCGCGCAGGACAACCACCTCAAGACCGGTGACGGCTTCTTCGCGCGTGTGAGCCCGCGGCTCGATGCGATGGAGGAAGTGACGGTCAGCAGCGCCGCGCAGGACGCGGCCAATACCGGCCAGGGCGCGGTGCAGATCCGCTTCGTGACCCGGTCGGGCAGCAACGAATACACGGGCAGCGGCTACTACTATCTGCGTCACTACTCGCTCGACGCCAACAGCTGGTTCAACAACCGGGACGGCGTGAGCAAGGACGAGGACGTTCTCTACCAGCCGGGCGCGCGGCTGGGCGGACCGATCATCATCCCCGGCCTGTGGAACGGCCGCAACAAGGCGTTCTTCTTCGTCAACTACGAGGAGTCGCGCTCGCCCGGGCAGAACACTGAGACCCGGAGGGTGCTGCACCCGAGGGCGGAAGACGGGATCTTCCGGTACACGACGTCCGGCGGCGCCGTTCGGGAAGTGAACGTGCTGGACCTCGCAGCCAGCAACGGGTTCATCGGCACGCCGGATCCCACCATCCGGCAGCTGGTGGCTGACATGCGCTCGGCCGTGAGTGGCGGGCCGCTCAGGGACCTCGACGATCCGCTTCTCCAGGAGTTCCGCTACCAGTACGACAGGAAAGGCGTGACGCGGTATCCGACCGTGCGCATCGACTTCAACCTGACCGATCGTCACCGGCTGTCGGGGTCGATGAACTACACGGACCTGCTCTCGACCCCCGATACGACGAACAACCGCGAACCTGCGTTCCCGGGCTTTCCGAACACGGGGAACCAGCACTCCGATCGCTACACGGCGCAGATCAACCTGCGTTCGACGCTGACCGGCAACCTGGTCAACGAGTTCAAGGTCGGCGGCAGCGGCGGCGCGACCCTGTTCTCGCCCGAGATCGGCCCGGCGCAGTTCTCCGGAACGTCGATCGCCGACCAGGGCGGATTCCTGCTCGACATCAACGACATGGGGATCAGCAATCCTTCGACGACCGGTTCCTACAGCGCCCGCGAAGCGACGACCCGCATCATCGAGAACACCCTGAGCTGGCTGAAGGGCTCGCACAACGTCCAGGCCGGCTTCGCGTTCACGCAGGCCGACACGTGGATCGAGAACCAGCGTCACGTGCCGACGATTACGTTCGGCGTGCACGAGGATGACCCGATCGACTCGCTGTTCCGTACGACCAACTTTCCCGGCGCCTCGAACTCGCAGTTGAACGACGCACGCGAGCTGTATGCGATGCTCACCGGGCGCGTCGACAGCATCGGCGGGGAGCTGCGGCTCGACGAGAACACGGACGAGTACCGATATCTCGGGCTCGGCGTCCAGCGTGCCCGCCTGCGCGACTACGGGTTCTTCGTGGCCGACACCTGGCGCTGGAAGCCGAACCTGACGCTGAACCTGGGGCTGCGATACGAGCTGCAGGTGCCGTTCACGTCGCTGAACAACAGCTACTCGAAGGCGACGATCGCCGACGTCTGCGGCATTTCGGGGATCGCGGAGAACGGCGCCTGCAACTTCTTCTCTCCCGTGCCGAGGACGACCCATACGGGACAGTTCGTCCAATACAGCAAGGGGGAGGCGGCGTACAACACCGACCGGAACAACTTCGCGCCCAGCATCGGCATCGCCTGGACGCTCGGCGGCCAGTCGGGGCTGCTCGGCGGGATCTTCGGCAGCAACGACGCCGACAGCGTGCTGCGGGCCGGCTACACGCTCGGCTACAACCGTCCGGGCACGTCCGACTTCACCGGACGCATCGACGACAATCCGGGCATTGCGCAGAGTGCCAATCGGACCCATTCGCTCGACAACCTCGGCACGCCCGGTTCGATCCTGTTCCGCAACCGCGGCGATCTCGGTCCCCCGGAGTTCTCGACCACGCGTCAGTACCCGATGACCGACGTCGTCACCGGGGACATCCTGGCGTTCGATCCGAACCTCCAGGTGCCGTACTCCCAGACGTGGACGGGCGGCTGGCAGCGCAAGCTGACCCGCGACACCGCGGTCGAGATCCGGTATGTGGGCACGCGCTCGCTCCAGAGCTGGCAGAACTACAACTACAACGAGATCAACATCATCGAGAACGGCTTCCTCGATGAGTTCAAGCTCGCGCAGCAGAACCTGCAGGCGAACATGGCGGCCAACCGCGGGGCGAACTTCCGCTACTACGGTCCCGGCACCGGCACCTCGCCGCTGCCGATCTTCCTGGCGTACTTCTCCGGGCGGACCGACGTCGACAATCCCGCCGCGTACGGCAGCTCGAACTTCTCGAGCAGCACGTTCGTGAACGAGCTGGCGATGTTCAACCCGGACCCGCACGGCATGGCCAACTCGCTCGATTCGGCCGCCTCACGGCGGGCGAATGCGATCGAAGCCGGCCTGCCGGCGAACTTCCTCGTGGCCAACCCGAACTATCTCGGCGGGGCCGAGATCGTCGGCAACGGCGGCTACACGAAGTACAACTCGATGCAGCTGGAGCTGAGAAAGCGGCTCTCGGCCGGCCTCCAGTTCAATGCGAGCTACGTTTTCGGCAAGGCCTACACCTCGTCGCGCTACTCGCTGCGGACGCCGCGCGTCAAGACGATGGACGGCGGGACTGAAGGAGGCGTGGTCCACGCGTTCAAGACGAACTGGACCTACGAGCTGCCGTTCGGGCAGGGGCACCGCTTCGGCTCCGGCGTGGGCCCCGTGCTCGACCGGATCATCGGCGGCTGGTCGTTCGACGGCATCGCCCGCATCCAGAGCGGCCGCATGCTCGACTTCGGCAACGTCCGGCTCGTCGGGATGTCGGTCGACGACCTGCAGGATATGTTCAAGCTGCGGTTCGACGATGCCGGCCGGGTGGTTTACATGCTGCCGCAGGACGTCATCGACGAGACCGTGAAGGCCTGGAGCGTGAGTGCCACCTCGCCGACCGGCTACGGCTCGCAGGGGCCGCCATCGGGGCGGTACATCGCCCCGGCGAACGGTCCGGACTGCATCGAGGTCGCGCAGGGCTTCGGCGACTGCGGTCTCCGCTCCGTCGTCGTGACCGGTCCGAAGCTGGTCCGGTTCGACATGAGCGTGGTCAAGCGCGTGCCGATCAAGGGTCGCGTGAACGCCGAGTTCCGCGCGGAACTGCTCAACGCGTTCAACACGCCGTGGTTCAGCCCCGTCACCGGGACCGGCAACAATCCCGACAACTTCCGTGTCACCGGCGCCAGCGGCGGCCGCGAGGTGCAGCTGGTGTGGCGGATCAACTGGTAGGCGCTGCGATTACGGTGGGGTG
>DASWVN010000339.1:0-14057 GCA_036401215.1 Vicinamibacterales bacterium
CCCGGGTCTATTACGGTTGAAGTCTGGCCTGGAGACACGCGGGTGCTTGCCGGGCAGCCCGTGAGGATCAACGCTCGCTTGCACAGCAGCGAGGGCAGGCTCGAGCACGCCGTGCCGAAACTCGTCGTGACCGACGGGACCCAGGAGCGCACCGTCGACATGCGTCCGGGTGCGGCGGGCTTCGAGTTCGCCTTCGACTCGGTCGACCGCACGTTCCGGTACAAGGTCACCGCGGGTCACGCGGCCTCGGCCGAGCACACGGTGACCGCGCTGTTCCCCCCGCGCGTGAAGCGGATCGACCTCCACTACAGCTATCCCTCGTTCACGAAGCTCGAGCCGCGCGTGGACCAGGACGCGGGAGACATCTACGCACCGGCGGGCACGAGGGTGCGCGTGCAGGTGCATACCGACAAGCCGGTCGTCTCGGGTGAGCTGGCGGTCCTGAAAGAGGCGCCGCCGCTGCGGCCGTCCGGCGAGCAGGTGCTCGAGGCGGACCTCGTGGTCGCGCGCGATGATTCCTATCGGATCCGGCTCGTGGACGGCGACGGGCTGACGTCCAGCGACGAGAGCGAGTACTTCATCCGGGTCATGGAGGACCGTCCGCCCGACGTGCGGATCGTCCGGCCGTCGGCCGACCAGGGGATCACGCCGCTGCAGGAAGTCACCATCGAGGCGCGTGCCGAGGACGACTACGGCATCGCGGCCCTGGATCTCGTCTACGCGGTCGCGGGAGGCAAGGAGCGCGTCGTTCCGTTCTCGCAATTGACCGGCGGGGTCACGCAGCGGTCCGGCACGTACCTGCTCGCCGCCGAAGAGCTGAACGTGCAGCCGGGCGATGTGATCACGTATTACGCCCGCGCCCGCGACGTCGCGCGCGGCCGTCGCTCCACTCAGGCGACGAGCGACATGTTCTTCCTCGAGGTCCGTCCGTTCAACGAGGAGTTCGTCGCGGCGCAGAGCCAGGCGAGCGGCGCCGGGGGCGGGGATCCACAGATCGACGCGCTCATCCAGATCCAGAAAGACATCATCTCAGCGACCTGGAACATCGAGCGGCGCTCGGCGGGTGGACGATCGTCGGACGATATCCAGGCGATTGCCAGGGCACAAGCCGATTTGAAGGCGCGCGTCGAGCGCGCGCTCGGCAACCGCAACCGCCGAGGACGCGGCTTCATGATGGAGCGGGTCATCCAGATCCCGCAGGAGGGGCGCCAGTCCTCCCGCAGGGAGGATCCGATCGCGTCGGCCGTCGAAGCGATGACGAGGGCGATCGAGCAGCTCGCCTCGGAACGGACGAGGGAAGCGATTCCGCACGAGATGGCGGCGCTGAATGGGCTGCTCCAGGCGCAGGCCGAAGTCCGGCGCCGTCAGATCACGCAGCAGTCGCGTGGAGGCGGTGGCGGCGGCAACCGCCAGTCGCAGGACCTCTCGGCCCTCTTCGACAAGGAACTGCAGCGGCAGCAGCAGACCAACTACGAGCAGCGCTCGCAGGTCGAGGAGCGGCAGGACCAGACGTCCTCGAACGACGACCTGGCCGATCGCCTGAAGGACCTCGCGCGCCGGCAGGAGGATTTGAATCGCCAGCAGCGTGATCTCGCGAAGGCGAGCGCCGAGGAGCGCAAGCGACAGCTCGAGCGGCTCGCGCGCGAACAGCAGGAGCTGCAGCGCCAGGCCGAGGAGTTGTCGAAGCAGATCGAGCAGCGGACCGGCTCCCAGGGACAGCCATCGCAGCAGGGGCAACAGCAGTCCGGTCAGCAGGCCGGACAACAGCAGTCCGGACAACAGCAGTCCGGACAGCAGCAGGGTTCGTCGTCACAGGCCAATGCCGGGATGCGCAGCGCGCTCGAGCAGATGCGGCGTGCGGCCGACGACCTGCGCCGCAACGACGGCCAGAGCGCGGCGCAGAGCGGCGAACGCGCGGCGGAGCAGCTGCGTCGCCTCGAAGGGCAGATGCGTGGTACCGGCGGCGCCGACGCGAGGGAGCGCGCCGCCGCGGACCTTCAGGCCGAGGCGCAGCAGATCGCGGAGGAGCAGCGGCGCATTGCCGCCGAAGCGGAACGCATGGAGAAGAGCGGCCAGGGCTCCGATGCCGACGCCCGGCGTCGTCTTGCGGCCGACAAGGATCGCCTCGCCGATCGCGTGGAGAATCTGCGGCGCGACGCGGAGCGCCTCGGCGGCCAGAAGGGGGGCGACGAATCGGCTCGTGCCCGTGAAGCGGCCGGGACGTTGGAGAAGGGCAAGGTCGGCGAGCGGATGCGCGACTCCGCGCAGCAGATGCGGGATGGCGCAACGCCGTCCGCGACGGCCGAGCAGCAGCTCGCGAGCACGCTCGATTCGATCGTCGACACGCTCGGCGGCGCGTCGTCGGCCGACGCGCGCAAGCTGGCCGAGCAGCTGGATCAATCCCGCCAGATGCGCGAGCAGCTCGATCGCCTCGAAGCCCAGTTGCGGGAAGCCGAGCGCACGAACGACGGCCGCGCCGAGCAGCTCCGGCAGGAATACGAACGGGAACTCGGCCGTGCGCGTGACGCGCTCGGACGGCAGCCGGGCGGGAGCGATCAGCGCGACGGTTCACGCGGCACGACGCCCGAGGGGCAGGAATTCAGCCGATCGGCTCCGGGAACAGAGGCCTTCAAGCAGGACCGCAGGCGCTGGGAGTCGCTCCGGAAAGACGTGGATCGCGCGCTCGAGGAGCACGACGCCGCCGTTTCGCGGCAGCTGGCGAAGACCCTGGGTGAGAACCGGCTGAATGCTGGCGGCAGCGACCGGGTGCCCGAACCGTATCGGCGGCTGGTGGCGAAGTACTACGAACTGCTGGCCGGCAAGGACAAGAAAGATGGTGCGGCGCCTCCGGTCAGACGGAATGACGACGGGGTGAAGAAGTAGTGTCGCAGGTCGGCTTCGCCAATCCGCTGCCCTGGTGGGCGCTCGTGGCCATGCTCGCAGCCGCGGCGGCCCTCTCGTGGCATGCGTACCGGGGATTCTCGGCCTGGCCGAAGCGGCGGTACGTTCTGTCGGCACTCCGGTTCGCGACGCTCCTGCTCCTTCTGGTCGTCCTGATGCGTCCCGTGTCGCGGACGACCACCGGCGACTCGCGCGATGTAGTCGTCCCGATCCTCGTCGACACCTCGCGCAGCATGGCCATCGAGGACGCGGAGGGAGGGCGCAGGATCGATCGCGCCCGCGAGTACGTCACCGACGTGCTGGTGCCGCGGCTGCGCGATCACTTTCAGATCGAGGTGCTCTCGTTTGGCGAGACGCTGGAGGTTGCGGAACCGGCGACGCTGACGGCGGCCGCGCGGCGCAGCGACCTTGCCGGTGCGCTCGCGGCCGCGCGCGAGCGGTATCGCGGCCGTCCGGTGGCCGGCATCCTCCTTCTGAGTGACGGCGGCGACACGAGCGGCGTAATGGAACTGACGGCCGCCGAGAGTCTGCTGCCGCCGGTACATGCCGTCGGCTTCGGATCCGCAGACGTCGGGCAGGATCGCGAGGTGCTGAGCGTGACCGCCGCGGATGCGGTGCTCGATGCCGCGCGCGTGGACCTCGCGGTTTCGGCGGTCGCGCACGGCAGCCACGACCCCGTGGAGCTGCGTCTGCTCGAGAACGGACGTCCCCGCGACGTGCGGCACGTTCGTCCGCCGGCCGACGGCGGGCCGATCCACGAGGTGTTCCAGGTTTCGCCGGCGGCCGGCGCCGCGACGATCTACACGGTGGAGATCCCGCCGCTGCCCGGTGAGCTGGTGCCGGAGAACAACCGCCGCAGTGTGCTCGTGCAGCCGCCGTCACGGCCGCGGCGCATCCTGCTCGTCGAAGGCGCGCCCGGATACGAGCACAGCTTTCTCAAACGCGCACTGATGGGGGATCGCAGTCTCGAAGTGGACGCGGTCGTCCGCAAAGGTCAGAACGAGCAGGGGAACGACACCTACTACATCCAGGCATCCCGGTCCCGCAGCGGCGCGCTGGCGTCAGGCTTTCCGCCCGATCCGGCGTCGCTGTTCGTCTACGACGCGATCGTCCTGGCCAACGCCGGTGGGGATCAGTTCACCGGCGTGCAGCTCGAGTCGGTGCGCGACTTCGTGAGCCGCCGCGGCGGAGGGCTGCTCGTGTTCGGCGCGCAGTCGTTTCTCGGTCGAGGTCTTGCGGGCACGCCGGTCGAGGACGCGCTGCCCGTGCTGCTGGATCGTCGTGCCGATGCCGCGCTGCCCGCCGGATCTGCCTCCGGCGGCAACAAGCTGTCGCTGACGAGCGCGGGTCTCGACCACCCGGTCACGCGGCTCGGCGGCACGCCGGACGAGAGCCGAAAGCGGTGGGAGAGTCTGCCGGCGCTCGCGTCCGCGTCGGCGATCGGGACCCCGCGTCCCGGCGCCGAGATCCTGGCGACCGCCGCGGCGGGCGGCGCCGCCCGTCCGCTGGTCGCGGTGCAGCGTTACGGTGAAGGCCGGTCGATGGTCTTCGCCGGTGAAGCCTCGTGGCGCTGGCGCATGATGCTGCCGTCGTCTGACACGTCGTACGAGACCTTCTGGCGGCAGGCCGTCCGCTGGATCGCGCTCGGGGCGTCGGATCCGGTGGCGATTCATCCCGTCGCGGCCGCGGGTGTCGGTGATGAAGTAGCGATCCGCGCTTCCGTTCGCGACCGCGCCTTCCGTCCGGTACGTGATGCCGACGTGCAGATGCGCATCGTTTCTCCCGATGGAAAGCTGAACGACATCCGCGCGGCGTTCGACAGCAACGAGGGACCGGACGGGTCGCTCTTCACCGGCACATTCACACCCGAGGGGCCGGGCCTTCACCGCGTCACCGTGACGGCACGGCGCGGGAAGGAAGACGTGGGCGAGGCGTCCACGTCCGTGCTGATCGGCGGGGCCGACACCGAAATGGCGGATCCCCGGCTGAACCTTCACCTCCTGGAGCGGATCGCCGCGGGCACCGGCGGCCGCGTGACGACACCCGGCGACGCCGGGAACCTGGTTGCGACGCTTCAGGCGGCGACGCCGGCGGCGGCGCTCGCCGTGAGCCGCGATCTCTGGCACAACGGCGCGTCGCTGATCCTCATCATCGGTCTGCTGACCAGTGAGTGGCTGCTGCGTCGGAAGTGGGGTTTGCGATGATCCGCATGCCCGCCGTCCTGATCGTCACACTGATGCTCGTCGCGCCCCTCCAGGCGTTCGCGCAGCAGCGCTTCGCGCTCATCGTCTCGGGCGCGACCGGCGGGGATGAGTACGCGGCGCAGTACGCCGTGTGGACCGATAGCCTGCGCCGCACGCTGAACACACGGCTCGGATTCGATCCTTCTCATGTCACCGTCCTCACGGAGAGCGACACGCCCGCCAAAGCCGCAACCGCGGAGAACGTGCGCAAGGCCATCGCGTCGGTCCGGGAGCAGATGCGGCGCGAGGACCTGCTGTTCGTGCTCCTCATCGGGCACGGCACGTTCGACGGCGTCGACGCGAAGTTCAACCTGGTCGGCCCGGACCTGGAGTCGAGCGAATGGGCGGCGCTGCTCGCCCCCTTGCCGGGACGTGTCGTCGTCGTGAACAGCACCGCTGGAAGCTTCCCGTTCATCGAGCGCTTGAGTGGGCCGAACCGGACGGTGATCACGGCGACCGATTCCATGGCGCAGCGGTTCGATACGGTGTTCCCGGAGTACTTCATCACGGCGTTCGACGACGAGGCCGCGGATCTCGACAAGAACGGGCGGATCTCGATCTGGGAGGCGTTCACGTTTGCGGCCTCCGGCGTCCGCCGTCACTACCAGCAACGCGGCCAGCTCTCGACCGAGCGCGCCCTCCTCGACGACAACGGCGACGGTGTCGGCTCCTCGGCCACCGAGCAGGGGGGCGACGGCGCGCAGGCGAGCCGCATCTATCTCGATCCCGACGTGCCGGGTGCGGCGCCGACCGACGAGGCGCTGCTCAAGCTGCTTCAGCGCAAGACGCTCCTCGAAGGCGAGCTGGAGGAGCTGAAGATCCGCAAGGCCTTTCTTCCCGCCGAGGAGTACGCGAGGGAATTCGAGCGCATCATCATCGAATACGCGCGGGTGGCGAGTGAAGTCCGCAGACGGGCCAAGTCGTAGGGACAGCCACAGCACGAATATCAACGACAGCCACAGCACCAAATCAACGACAGCCCCCCGTGGCTGGACCTCGCAGAGCACGCAGAGATCGCGGAGGAACCGGGAACTCGTGGCGTTGGGAGGGCCTGCGGGGGCGCGCTTGCGCGCGCGTGGGCTGACGAGTCACACCGAACACGAGCCGCACCCGAATCCTGAGCGGTTCGTGTTCGGCGTGGCTCGTCCGCCCACCACGCCGGCCGGCAGGCCGGCGCCCCGCAGACCCGTCTGGAACCTTGCGGCTTCCGGGCACCTCTGTGTGCTCAGCGAACTCTGTGAGGTCCGAACCGGGTGTGGCTGTCGGTCGACCTCGCCCACCATGTTTTTTCACCGCATATGCGGACCGTCATATGCGTTCCGGACGATCTGAAGGATAAGCAGGCTGCGCGCGGCCGGCGCCAGCCGGCCATGCACTTGTGACACGCGCTGTATCACGGCGACGCGCATCGCGTGCGGAGCCCAGGGGAGGTGTGTGACGCCCTACGGCCTGTTTCTCGCCGCTCCACGGACGCTGGAGGTCCGTGAGCTGACGCTTGCGCCGCTCCAAGACGGGCACGCACGAGTCCGCGTCGCCGGCTGCGGGCTCTGTCACACCGACGTCGGCTTCTGGTCCGGTTCCGTGCGGCCGAAGCACGAGCTCCCGCTGATCCTGGGGCACGAAATCGCGGGCATCGTCGAGGACGTCGCGAGTCCATCGACGATCGCTGTGGGCCAGCAGGTGCTCGTGCCGGCGGTGATGCCGTGCGGGCGATGCGACCTGTGCACCCACGGCCGCCCGCTCGCCTGCGCGCACCAGGTGATGCCGGGCAACGACATTCACGGCGGCTTCGCGACACACGTCGTCGTGCCCGCCGACATGCTGGTGCCGCTCCCGGACGATCTCGGTTCGCACGCGCTCGCGGAACTCGCGGTCGTCGCCGATGCGGTGACTACGCCGTATCAATCGATTCAGCGGGCGTGCGTGAATCCCGGCGACCTCGTCGTAGTGATCGGTGTCGGCGGCATCGGCACGTACGCCGTACAGATTGCGCGGGCGTTCGGCGCCGAGGTGGCGGCGATCGATGTGGACGAGGAGAAGCGTGCGCGGGCGGCCGGCCTCCGGGCGCGGTGGCAGTTCGATCCACGTGAGACCGACGGACGGGCAATCAAGAAGAGGCTCCTCGCCGAGAGCGGTGTGAGCACGGCCCGCTGGCGCATCCTCGAGATGAGCGGCACCGCCGCCGGCCAGGAGCTTGCGTGGTCGCTGCTGCCGCCCGGCGGCACCCTGGGGATCGTCGGCTTCACGATGGACAAGATCTCGGTCCGGCTGTCGAACCTCATGGCGCTCGATGCCACGGCGTTCGGTAACTGGGGCTGCTCCCCTCACCACTATCCCGCCGTCGTGGACCTGGTGCTTTCAGGCCAGGTGCAGGTCGAACCTTTCGTCGAGTTCCACGACCTCGCCGAGGGTCCCGCGCTGTTCGCGCACAGCGGAAGCGCCAGCCGGCGCGCCGTTCTCATCCCGTGATCGCATGGAGTCAGAGTCATGCTGCTCAAGTCACATCGGCTGATCGAACAGGTTGACTACCGCCACATCCTCTTCGAGCGCCGGCCGGTTCTCGACGCAGGAGGCACCCCGGTGCCGGACCTGTACAACGCATGGATCTGGCTGAATAATCCTGCTGAGCTGAACAGCTACACGACCGATACGGTTTCGGAAGTGATCCTTGCGTTTCGCGAGGCCTCGACGGACCGCGGGGTGGTCGCGGTGATCTTCACGGGCCGCGGCACGCGCGCCTTCTGCACCGGCGGCAACACGAGGGAGTACGCGGAGTATTACGCCGGCCGCCCACAGGAGTACCGGCAGTACATGCGGCTGTTCAACGACATGGTCACCGGCATCCTCACGTGCGACAAGCCGGTCATCAACCGCGTGAACGGGCTGCGCATCGCCGGCGGGCAGGAGATCGGCATGGCGTGCGACTTTTCGATTGCCTCCGACCTTGCCCGTTTCGGCCAGGCGGGGCCGCGTCATGGCTCGGCGCCGGACGGCGGATCCACCGACTTCCTGCACCTGTTCGTCGGCATCGCACAGGCGATGGAAAGCTGCACCCTCTGCGAGCAGTGGTCCGCCTACAAGGCCCAGCGCCTCGGGCTCCTCAACGGCGTCGTCCCGGTTCTGAAGAAGGACGGACGCTTCATCCCGAACCCCACGGTGCAGACCGCCCGATGGATCGGTGACAGCGGAGAGATCGTCTACGGGGAGTTCAAGACGGGCGAGGAGATGGACGCCGCCAGGACCCTCGCATCCAGCGGCGACGTGGATCTCTCCCGCCTGGATGCGGCGGTCGAGGCGCTGGCCACGAAGCTCCTCTACACGATGCCCGAGTGCCTCACGAAAACCATCGAGAGCATTCGCAAGAAGAAGCTCGAACACTGGCACCGCAATGCGGAAACGAACCGGGCCTGGCTGGCGCTCAACATGATGACCGAGGCGCGAGCCGGGTTCCGGGCGTTCCACGAGGGGTCGCGCGATCGGCGTGAGGTGGATTTCATCGAGCTGCGCCGCCGGCTGGCGAAGGGCGCGACCTGGGACGAAGAGCTGTTCGACGCGATCCACCCGCTCGCGGCGGAGATCGGCGGGCGCCCATGACGAGCGGACTCCGGGTCGAGCGGACGCAGGGCGGCGCGCACCTGCGATTGATTCTCGATCGCCCCAAAGGCAACGTCGTGGCGATCGGCACGATCGCCGCATTACGCGCCGCACTCGCCGGCATCAGGCGCACCGATGGTCTCAAGCTGATCACGCTCGAAGCGGCCGGTCCCCACTTCAGCTACGGCGCGAGCGTCGAGGAACACCTTCCCGATCGCATCTCCACCGTGCTTGCGGAGCTTCACGGGGCGGTGTTGGACCTGCTCCACGCACCGGCTCCGACGATCGCCGTTGTCCGCGGCCGTTGCCTTGGCGGCGGGTTCGAACTCGTGCTGGCGTGCGACCTCGTGTTCGCATCGGACGATGCGCTGCTGGGCGTGCCGGAGGTGAATCTCGGTGTATTCCCGCCTGCGGCGGCAGCCCTGTTGCCGCACCGAATCGGAACATCTCGCAGCGCGCGAGCGGTCCTGAGCGGCGAACTGCTTCCGGCCTCATGGTGGGCCGAGGCGGGCCTGATCGACCGCGTTGTCGCCGGAGACGCGCTCGACGGGGAAGTGGACCGGTGGTTTGCCTGTCAGGCGGCACCGCGATCCGCGGTTGCCCTCGCCCATGCGGCGGAAGCCGCGCGCGCGGCCATGGTCCGGTCCGTCCCGGCGCTCCTGGGCGTGCTCGAACGCCACTATCTCGATCGCCTGATGGAAACGCACGACGCGGTCGAGGGGATTGCCGCCTTCGTCGAACGCCGCTCACCCGAGTGGAGGAACGCATGAGATCCGTGGATCTGCTGCTCGAAGAGCACCGCCTCATCGAACGTGTGCTGTGCGTGCTGGAAAACAGCGCCGCGATCATGACACGCGGCGGGGCGGTGTCGGTGGCGGTGCTCTCATCGATTGTCGGTTTCATGCGTTCGTATGCCGATGCCGCGCACCATGCGAAGGAAGAAGACATCTTCTTCCCGGCGCTTGCGGCACATGGAGTCGCGCCGGGCGCGAGCGCCATCGGGGCGTTCGAGGCGCAGCACGAGGCTGGCAGGTCTCTCGTCAAGCAGATGGGCCACGCGCTGCGGCTGATCGCTGCGGGTCATGAAGAGGCCCGCCCGATCTTCACGCAAACCGCGTACGAGTACATCGACTTGCTTCGGGAACACATCCTGCTGGAGGACCGGGTGTTCGCCGAGTACGCCGAGGACTACTTCAGTGCCGCCGAAGACGCCGCACTGCGCGCGCGCATGGACGAACAGGACCTGCTGCGTCCCGTGCCCGAACGGCCCGATCGCATCGAGAGAATCGTCAACGATCTCGAGGAGGCGATGGCGAAATGCTGACCTCCGTGTTCGACGAATGGCGCGGCCGGCCGGTCGACGACATCATTGCGGCCTCGAAGGACCTGCTGGAGGACGCGGCGTTCCCGACCGTGAAACGCTGGCGTGCCGCCGGCGGCCAGGTGCTCGGCAACTTCCAGGTGTACTTCCCCGAGGAGCTTGCGCACGCCGCCGGCATGCTGCCCGTCAAGGTCATGGGCGCCCCGGTCGAAGGCCGGCATGCCGAAGCGCGGTTCGGCTCCTACCTGTGTTCGATCGTCAAAAGCTCGCTGGAGCTTGCGCTGTCGAAGCGGCTCGAGCTGGACCTGTTCGTGAGCCACCCGATCTGCGACGTCGCGCGGAACCTGGCGGCGATCTTCGAGCGGAACGTCGCGTACCCCTGCCGGATCCTGTATCTCCCGCAGAATGCCAACTCCAGCTACTCGGCTGAGTACCTGCGTGACGAGTACGCCCGCATCCTGGCGCTGCTCGAAGAGGTGACCGGACGCCGTGTCACCGGCGAGCAGCTTCGGGCGTCGCTGGAGATCTTCAACGAGAATCGCCGGCTGCTGCGCGAGCTGTACGCCATCAAGCGCGACACCCCATGGCTGGTGTCCGTCGACGAAGCCTACGCGCTGATGGCCGTGGGCGGCCGGATCCCCCGTGAGGAACACAACGCGCTGCTGAAGGAGGCACTCGACGGACTCCGGGCCAGGACCACCCGTCCGCAGGACCGGATGCGAGTCGTCTTCGAAGGGGGGTTCTGCGAACAGCCGCCGCTCGATCTGCTGCGAGCGATCGGCCAGTCCTGCTATGTCGTCGACGACGACCTGCTGATCGGGCTGCGCTGGATCGTCGACGACGTGGAGCGCTCCGGGGATCCGCTGTTGAAGCTCGCGACCGCGTATCTCGAGCGATCGACGTACAGCCCGGTGCAGCACGACCTGCGCAAGCCGAAGGAGAAGATGCTGCTGGAGCGGATCCGCACGTCAGGCGCAGAGGCCGCCATCATCACGGCCGCCAAGATGTGCGAGCCCGGGCTCGACGAGCAGGTCGCCTACGTCCACGCGCTCGACGAAGCCGGCGTGCCGTATTTCGTCGGCGAGTTCGAAGAAAAGATGACGAGCTTCGATCAGTTCCAGATCCAGCTCGAAACGTTCGTCGAAAACGTCCTGTTCGCGTGACCCCGAAGGAGAACGCATGGATGCATCTGCCCTGGTCGGCCGCGGCGTCACGGAAGGCGCGCGGATGTTCCGCGAGTGGTTCGCGTCTCTGACCGAAGCGCCCGAACGAGGGCGGCCGGCCGCCTACGTGTTCGTGATGGGCAGCTTCAACGAACTGCTGCTCGCCTTCGGCATGGCGCCGGTCTTTCCGGAGATCAACTCCCTCCAGATGGCCGTGCGCCGCGTGGCGCACGAATACCTGAACGAGGCCGAAGACTACGGCTATTCACCCGACATCTGCGGGTACGTCAAGGCCGACGTCGCCCTCCAGCTCCGCCGCGGCAAACACCCGATGGGAACGATCCCCAAACCCGATGTCGCCATCCTCACCAACGCCTGCAACACGTATCTCAAGTGGGGTGAGATCTGGGAGCGCATGCATGGGACGCCGGTGTTCACGGTGGACGTGCCAGGCTCCCGCGCCGCGGGCACGCAGACGTGGCCGGGAGATCCGGACTTCGAACGCGACCGTCTCTATGTCGAACGGCAGATCCGTGAACTCATCTCTCTCCTCGAACGCGTCACCGGAAAGACGTTCGACATCGACCGGCTGCGCGAGACGATGGCGCACTCGAACGCCATGTCGGCGGCGTTTCGCGAGTTGATCGCGCTGAACCGCAGCACGCCCGCCGTGTTCAACGCGGTGTCAGAGGGGACGATCTACCTCGGCGTGGTCAACGGCTTCCGCGGCACGCCCGAAGGGGCGGCCTACTTTCGCGATCTCGTCGAAGAGATGACGTACAAGGCCGCGCACGGGCTCGGGACGGTCAACGAGGAGAAGTACCGCCTGGTCTTCGTCGGAGTGCCGTGTTACCCGATCTTCCGGCGATTCAACGAGCTGTTCTCGGATTGGGGCGGCGCGTTCGTCAGTTCCACCTATCTCTGGTTCGCGTCGGGTGGCGCAGGGCTCGGGTGGCAATACGATCTCGCGCGGCCGATCGAGAGCCTTGCGGAAGGCACGCTGATCAGCGTGCGCCACGCGATGGACTGCATGTTCTTCCAGGACCGCGCGCTCGCCGATCTCATCGAGCCGTATCGGGTGGACGGCGTCGTGTTCCACGGCATCAAGAGCTGCCGGACGACCTCGACCGGTCTCTCGGACACGCGGCGCGTGCTCAGCGAGCGCAGCAACATCGCGAGCCTGTTTCTGGAGTCGGACATGATGGACCGCCGGGTCGTGTCGGAAGCGCAGATGAAGAATCGCGTGGACGCCTTCTTCGAGGGGCTGGCGACGCGCAGGCTTGCGAACGCGGCGGTGTGACGCGGAGGTAGCGACATGCTCTACGCAGCCGGTGTGGACGTCGGATCGACGCAGACGAAGGCCGCCATCATCGATCAGCGCGGGGTGCTGGTGGGGCGCTCGCTCATCGATACGGGAGCCAACGTCGTGCTCGCCGCCGAGCACGCTTACGAACGCGCGCTCAAGGCCGCTGGCCTCGAAGAACGCGAGGTCGGCTTCATCGTCGGAACGGGGTACGGACGGTATCGCGTGACGTTCGGCGACACGCAGGTCACCGAGATCAGCTGCCATGGACGCGGCGCCGTCCACATGTTTCCGGGCACGCGCACCGTCGTGGACATGGGCGGCCAGGACACCAAGGCCATCCGTGTCACCCCCACGGGCGAGATCGCCGACTTCTGCATGAACGACAAGTGCGCGGCCGGCACCGGACGGTTCCTCGGCGCCGCCGCGGCGGCCCTGGAGATCCCCATCGGCGAGCTGGGCGAGATGGCGCTGCGCGCCGAACGCCCGGTGAAGATCACCACCACCTGCACGGTGTTCGCCGAGTCCGAGGTGCTTTCCTGGATGGCCAAAGGAAAGAAGATCGAAGACATCCTCCAGGGCGTGCACCAGTCGATCGTCTCGCGCTCGCTCGGCCTGATGCGCCGCGTCGGCGTCGAGCAGGAAGTCACATTCACCGGCGGGGTGACGAAGAACGTCGGCATGGTCAAGGCCCTGGAGGCCGCGCTCGGCTTCTCGGTGAACGTGAGCGACGACTCCCCGTACATGGGCGCCCTCGGCGCGGCGCTCTTCGCCCTCGACCGGATCACGCTCGCTGGACAGCCCGCGAAGGAGTCGTCATGAGCATTACGGCCGGCATCGACGTCGGCTCGACCTACACAAAGGCGGTCCTTCTCGACGAGGACGGCCGGATCCCCGGGCGCAGCATGGCGCGCACCGGCTTTCGCTTGCCGGAGGTCGCGCGCCGTACGTTCGAGGAGGCGATCGAGCTCGCCGGCGTGGCCGAAGGTGACGTCCGGTACCTCGTGACGACCGGCTACGGGCGCTTCCAGGTGCCGTTCCGCGACGTCCAGGTCACGGATCTGACGGCGGCAGCCCGCGGTTCCGCCTGGTTCTTCCCGGCGACCCGCACCGTGCTCGACGTTGGCGGCCAGACCATGAAGGCGAGCCGGCTGGACGAGAACTGCCGGGTGAAGTCGTTCCGGCTGAACGACAAGTGCGCGGCCGGGACCGGCGCGTTTCTCGAGAAGACGGCACGATACATGGGATATGCCACCGACCAGATCGGTCCGCTCGCCGAGATGTCGCGCGAGGCCGTGCCGATTTCGGGTGTCTGCGCGGTATTCGCCGAGTCGGAAGTGATCAATCACCTCTCGCAGGGCACCTCGCCGTCCGACATCATGCAGGGGGCCATCGTGTCCCTGGTCGACCGTTCGGTGCAGCTCATGAAACGTGTGCAGATGCAGCCGGAGTTCACCCTGACGGGCGGCATTCTCCGCTTCACCACGATGGGAGCGCTGATGCGGACGCGGCTGGGAGCCCACGTCAACATT
>DASWVN010000340.1:0-12088 GCA_036401215.1 Vicinamibacterales bacterium
TGTTCTTCGTGGCCATCGTGCCGACAGCCGTCGGCTCCGTGTCAGCGTCGAGTGAACGTCGCCGCTATTCAGCCACAGGCGGTTCACTCTGATCAGGGGGCTCAGCGATCGGCTCTACAGCTGTGGGCTCTGACGACGAGCCATTGCCGCCATTGGACCCGTTGTCGCCGTTCTCGTCCTCGCGCTCGGCGAGCTTGGCGACGGCGACGACCATGTCCCCTTCTTCCATCTCGATCAGCCGGACGCCCTGGGTGGCGCGGCCGATCACGCGGATGTCGGCGGCACGCATGCGCAGGATCATCCCCTGCTGGCTGATCAGCATCACCTGGTCCTCGTCGGTCACGAAGACCATGCCGACCACCTTGCCGTTGCGATCGGACGTCTGGATGTCGATGACACCGTAGCCGCCGCGCGACTGGAGGCGATACTCTTCGAGTTCCGTCCGCTTGCCGTAGCCGTTCTGCGCCACGGTGAGAATGGTTCCGCCCGGACGCACGACCTCCATCCCGACCACCTCGTCGTCGTCGCGAAGCGTGATGCCGCGGACGCCGTACGCCGTGCGCCCCATCGAACGCACGTCGGTCTCCTCGAAGCGGATCGCCATACCGTTACGGGTGCCGATCACGATCTGGTGGTGGCCGTCCGAGAGTTCGACGGCGATGACGGCGTCCCCTCCGTCGACGCCCATCGCGATGATCCCGTCGGCCCGGGGATTACGGAACGCGGTGAGATCGGTCTTCTTGATGACCCCCTTGCTCGTCCCCATCACGACGAACTGCTGGTTGGCCTCGGTCGGGAACTCCTTCACGGCGAGCAGCGCCGCGATCTTTTCCCCTTCCTGCATCGACACCAGGTTCGCGATCGCCTTGCCCTTGCTGTCGGCGCCGGCGTCAGGGATCGCGTGGACCTTCAGCCAGTAGGCACGGCCGCGGTCGGTGAAGATCATGATGTAGGAGTGCGTGGACGCGATGAAGAGGTGGCTGACGAAGTCCTCCTCACGCGTGCGCATCCCGATCCGTCCCTTGCCGCCGCGGCGCTGCATGCGGTAGGTGCTGATCGCCGTCCGCTTGATGTAGCCGGTGTTCGTGACCGTGATCGCCACGTCCTCGTCGGCGATCAGGTCTTCGATGCGGAACTCGCCGCTCTCGTCCTCGATGATCGTCGTCCGGCGCTCGTCGCCGTACTTGTCGCGGACCGCCTTCAGCTCGTTGACGACGATCTCCATCAGCAGCGCGTCGCTCGAGAGGATCGCGCGGAGCCGCTCGATCGTCCTCATGATCTCGGCAAGCTCGTCGAGGATCTTCTGGCGCTCGAGTCCGGTCAGCCGCTGCAGCTGCATGTCGAGGATCGCCTGCGCCTGGATCTGCGACAGGCCGAAGTTCGTCATCAGGCCTTCGCGCGCCTCAGCAGGATTCTTCGAGCCTCGGATCAGCTTGATGACTTCGTCGAGGTGGTCGAGGGCGATCTTCAGCCCTTCGAGGATGTGGGCCCGCGCCTCCGCCTTGCGCAGCTCGAACTCGGTGCGGCGTCTGACGACCTCACGCCGGAACTCGACGAAGTGCTCGATGACCTCGAGCAGGCTCAGCACCCTCGGACGCCCGGCGACGATCGCGAGCATGATGATCCCGAACGTCGTCTGCAGCTGCGTGTGCTTGTACAGGTTGTTGAGCACGACGTCGGGCAGTTCGCCGCGCTTCAACTCGATGACGATCCGCATGCCCTCGCGGTCGGATTCGTCGCGGATATCGGAGATCCCTTCGATCACCTTCTCGCGCACGAGGTCGGCGATCTTCTCCAGCAGACGCGCCTTGTTCACCTGGTAGGGAATCTCGGTGACGATGATCGAGACGCGATCCCCCTTCTTCGACTCCTCGGTGTCGACCTTCGCGCGCAGCGTGATGGAGCCGCGGCCGGTCGTGTAGGCCTGGAAGATGCCCTGGCGGCCGACGATGTAGCCGCCCGACGGGAAGTCGGGTCCGGGAACGGTCGTGAGCAGCGCGCGCGTGCGCGCTTCCTTCGAGGCGCCGCGCTGCTCGATCACGGCGATGACGCCCTCGATGATCTCCCGCATGTTGTGCGGCGGGATGTTCGTCGCCATCCCGACCGCGATCCCCGCCGACCCGTTCACGAGCAGGTTCGGGAAGGTCGTCGGAAGGACGGTGGGTTCCTCGGTGGTCTCGTCGTAGTTGGGGACGAAGTCGACGGTCTCCTTGTCGAGGTCCGTCATCATCGCCTCGGCGAGACCGTCGGGCCGCGCCTCGGTGTACCGCATCGCGGCCGGCGGATCGCCGTCGATCGAACCGAAGTTCCCCTGGCCATCGACCAGCGGGTAGCGCATGTTGAAGTCCTGCGCCAGACGGACGAGCGTGTCGTAGATCGACGCGTCGCCGTGCGGGTGATAGTTGCCCATCACCTCGCCGACGATCTTCGCGCACTTGCGGTAGGCGCGGTTCGACGCCAGGCCCATCGTCCGCATCCCGTAGAGGACGCGCCGGTGCGCGGGCTTCAAGCCATCGCGGACGTCAGGCAGCGCTCGCCCGATGATTACGCTCATCGCGTAATCCATGTAGGAGCGCTTCATCTCGTCTTCGATGTTGACGGGAACTTTCGATGCGGCGATGTCTGTCATAGTGTCACGTGCCAAGTGCGGTGTGCGACGTGCGAAGTGCTATGTGCGACGTGCTGTGCGAAAGTGCGACGTGCTGTGCTGGTGCGCGGCACGGCACATCGCACGCGGCGCGTAGCACCGCACGTCGCACGTCGTACCTCGAACGCCGCACGCGTCAGATATCGAGATTCTTCGCGTCGAGCGCGTGGTCCTCGATGAACTTGCGGCGCGGCTCGACCTGGTCGCCCATCAGGGTCGTGAACATCAGGTCGGCTTCCATGTGATCTTCTGCCTTCACCTGCGCCAGCGTCCGGGTCTCGGGGTTCATCGTGGTGTCCCACAAGGTCTCGGGATTCATCTCACCCAGACCTTTGTAGCGATTGATCGCGACGCCCTTCTTGCCCGCGGCGGTGAAGAACTCGACGAGTTCGTCGAGCGTCTCGATACGGACCTCCGACTCCTTGCCCTTTGCCGTTCCCTTCGGGCCGGCAGAGGCGTCGAGCGGCTTCGTTTCGGCCGCGAGCTTCGTGGCTTCATCGAGCGGGGCGCCGCCGATCGCGGTCTCGTTTGCGGCCGCGCCGCCAGCCTCTTCGACGTGTTCGTCGGTTTCCGGGGCGCCGGCGGTGCGCACGATGATCGGACCGCGGAATCCCCTCACGTCCTGGTAGCTGGCCGCGAGCGTACGGAACTCGCCGGTGGCGACGAAGTCCTGAGCGACCTGGTGATGCCGCGGATACCCGCCGGAACGGTCCTCGATGGCGATGGCGTACGCCTGATGTTCCTCGTCCTCCTCGACGGTGGCCGTGCGGACCGGCGACGACACCGCCTGGGCCAGCGCTTCCACGCGCTCGCGATCCTCGAAGAACGATTTGTCCTTCGCGCCATGTTCGAGCGCAGCGAGTACGACGTCTCGCGAGGGTCCGCGCCGCTCGACGATCTGCAGGAACTTGCGGAACGCGATCAGCTTCTCGAGGCGGTGCTCGAGTTCCTCTCCAGCGATCTGCGTGCCGTCGGGGAGGACGACCGTCCGCGACTCGACCGCCCGCTTCATCAGCCAGCTCTCGAGCTCGCGTTCGTCGCGGATGAACACCTCCGAGCGCCCACGCTTCGCGCGGAACAGCGGCGGCTGCGCGATGTAGACGTGGCCCTTCTCGATCAGCTCGCGCATCTGCCGGTAGAAGAACGTCAGCAGCAGCGTGCGGATGTGCGAGCCGTCGACGTCCGCGTCGGTCATGATGATGATGCGGTGATACCGCAGCTTCGAGAGGTCGAAGTCGTCCTTGCCGATCCCCGTGCCGAGCGCCGAAATCATCGTCTTGATCTCGTCGCTGCTCAGCATCTTGTCGAAGCGGGCTTTCTCGACGTTGAGGATCTTGCCCTTGATCGGCAGGATCGCCTGGAACCTCCGATCGCGCCCCTGCTTGGCGGACCCTCCTGCGGACTCTCCCTCGACGATGTAGATCTCGCACTGGGCAGGATCGCGTTCCTGGCAGTCGGCGAGCTTGCCCGGGAGCGAGCCACTGTCGAGCGCACCCTTGCGGCGCACGAGGTCCCGCGCCTTTCGTGCCGCCTCGCGCGCGCGGGCCGCATCCACCGCCTTGGCGATGATCTTCTTCGCGGTCGTGGGGTGCTCTTCGAGGAACGCGCCAAGCTTGTCGTTGACGATCGCCTCGACGATCCCCTTCACCTCGGTGTTCCCGAGCTTGGTCTTCGTCTGGCCCTCGAACTGCGGACGCGGAATCTTGACGCTGATGACGGCGGTGAGGCCCTCACGGATGTCGTCGCCGCCGATGTTCGCGTCCTTCAGGTCCTTTGCGAGGTTGTTCTTGCCGACGTAGTAGTTGACCGTTCGCGTCAGCGCCGCGCGGAACCCCGAGAGGTGCGTCCCGCCTTCGTGCGTGTTGATGTTGTTCGCGAACGTGTAGACCGTCTCGGCGTAGCCGTCGTTCCACTGG
The DNA here is from genome assembly GCA_036401215.1 of Vicinamibacterales bacterium. Classification (GTDB taxonomy): domain Bacteria; phylum Acidobacteriota; class Vicinamibacteria; order Vicinamibacterales; family 2-12-FULL-66-21; genus JACDCA01. Next base: position 4,564 of record DASWVN010000340.1, read on the forward strand.
AGCGCGATCTCGACGTTGATCCCGTCCTTGTCGCCGGTCATGAAGATCGGCTTGTCGTGAAGGGCCGCCTTGTTCTGATTCAGATACTGGACGAACGAGACGATGCCCCCTTCGTACAGGAACTTGTGGCTCTTGCCCTCGCGCTCGTCGTCAATCGTGATCGTGACGCCGCCGTTCAGGAACGCCAGCTCGCGCAGGCGCTGCGCCAGCGTGTCGAAGCTGAACTCTGTCGTTTCGAAGATCTCGGCGTCGGGCTTGAAGGTGATCTTGGTGCCGCGCTTCTTCGTCGTGCCGGTTGCTTCGAGTTCAGTCGTCGGGTTGCCGCGCTCGTAGCTCTGGCGATAGACCTGGCCGTTGCGCCAGATCTCGAGTTCCAGCGACTCGGAGAGCGCGTTCACCACCGAGACGCCAACACCGTGCAGCCCGCCCGAAACCTTGTAACTGTCGTTGTCGAACTTGCCGCCTGCGTGCAGCACCGTCAGCGCGACTTCGGCGGCCGGCTTGCCGCTGGCGTGGCGATCGACCGGAATGCCGCGGCCGTTGTCGATCACCGTGACCGAGTTGTCGATGTGCAGGGTGACGCTGATCTGGTCACAGTGGCCCGCGAGCGCTTCGTCGATCGAGTTGTCGACGATCTCGTAGACGAGGTGGTGCAGCCCCGGAGCGCCGGTCGAGCCAATGTACATGGCCGGGCGCTTGCGGACGGCCTGGAGCCCCTCCAAAACCTTGATCTTGTCCGCGCCGTAGTCGTCGGCTTCGGTGCCAGTGCCATTGCCGTTTGCGGGCACGGCGAGACCGGGACCGGCAACCGGTTCGGTGGGCTGGACCGGCTGCTGATCTTCGTCCTGGGTTTCGATCTGCGACATTCAGTTAGTTCATTCAGGCATCACACGCGCATCGGCATGATGACGTATGTGTATTCGTAGTTATCCGCGCCAACCGGCTTCATCACCGCCTGGCTCATCTCGTCCTTGAACTCGAGCACCACGGAATCGGTATCTGCAACGTTCAGGAAGTCGAGAACGTACTGCGCGTTGAAGCAGATGGTGACCGGCGTGCCGTCGTAGTCGACGATGATCTGCTCCTTCGCTTCGCCGAATTCAGGGCTGCTCGAGGCGATCTCGACCTTGCCCTTGTCGATCCCGAATTTCACCGCGCGCGATCGCTCGTTCGAGAGCAGCGCCACGCGCTTGACCGCATTCGTCAGCCGGTCGCGGTCGAACTCGACGTGCTTGTCGTTGTTCTTCGGGATGACCCGTTCGAACGCCGGGAACTGCCCGTCGATCATGCGCGAGATCAGCAGACGTCCGCCGATGTCGAAAAACAGGTGGTTCTCACCCCGCTCGTAGCGGATGTCTCCCTCGCCTTCCGCGAGGAGCCGTCCGAGTTCGAGCAGCGTCTTGCGCGGAAGGATCACCCGCTCTTCGTCGCCAGCCGTATTGCCTGGCGCGGCCTCGCGCTTGACCGTGATCAACGCAAGACGATGACCGTCGGTCGAGACGAGGCTCATCGATTCCGGCCGCTGGATGAACAGCGCGCCGTTGAGGAAGTACCTCGTGTCTTCCCCGGTAATCGCAAACTGCGTCTTCGCGACCATCTGCTTCAGCAGATCCCGAGGAAGCGTGGCCGTATACGTCCCCGACGCATCGGGCAAGGACGGGAAGTCCTCGCGCGGCAGAGTCTGCATGCGCGAGTCGAACCGGTCCGCCGCTACTTTGACGCCGCTTTTGCCCTCCTCGATTCGCACATCGGTATCGGGTAAAGCCTTGACGATCTCGTAGAGCTTCTTGGCCGGCAGCGTCAGCGCGCCGCCCTTGGCGACCGAGGCTTCGCAGCGGCTGCGCAGCCCAACCTCGAGGTCCGTCGCGAGCAGCTTGACCTGGTCTCCGTCAGCCTCGATCAGCACGTTCGCAAGGATGGGGATCGTGTTCTTGCGTTCCACGATGCCCTGGAACAACTGAAGTTCACGCAATAGATCTGCCTTGCGTACGACCAGTTCCATAAGGGTGATGACCTCGTGGGAGGGCGAGCCGGCGGCGCGCTTATCCCTTCAAGAGAAGAGAAGAAAACAGGAACAAAGAATTATAACAGGAAAGAGGCGTTGTGGAAAACACAAAACGAGACGATTAGTCCTTCAATATCTGCAACTTAGCCTGTGCACGCATCAGGCGTACCGGAGCCGGCGAACCGGTGTGTCGACGGTGGAAAACCCGGCTCCCGAAAACTCCCGCAGCCGATCCGCAGGGTGCTTTGTGGGAGGTTGTGGAAAACCTCGCCTGAGGCGCGGATCTTCCCCTCTACCGGAGCGACTCGGTCAGGGTGTTGAGAAGTGTGTTGAAATCGCCGTCGCGCTGCCGGAGGTCGTCGATCTTCCGGATCGAATGGATGACCGTCGAGTGGTGCTTCCCGCCGAAACTCCTCCCGATTTCAGGCAGCGAGGCGTTCGTCAGGTTTTTGCAGAGGTACATCGCAATCTGCCGCGGCATGGCCACCGACTTCGAGTTGTTGCGCGATTTCAGCTCGGCCGGCTTCAGCCCGTAATAATCCGCGACGAACTTCTGGATGACCTCGATCGTCACCGCACGCTCGTCGTGCTGCAGCACGTTGCGGAGCACGTCCTGGGCGAGCGAGAGGGAAATCTCTCGCCCCGTGAGCGAGGCGTAGGCCACGAGCCGGATCAGCGAACCCTCGAGTTCACGGATGTTCGATTTGATCTTTCCAGCGATGAACAGCGCCACGTTGTCGGGGATTACGACCCCTTCGGCTTCGGCTTTGCGCTTGAGGATCGCGACCTTTGTCTCGAGATCCGGCGGCTGGATATCCGCGATCAGCCCCCACTCGAATCGCGATCTGAGCCGTTCTTCGAGCTGCGGGATCTCATGCGGCGGACAGTCGCTGCTGATCACGATCTGCTTCTGCGAGTCGTAGAGCGCGTTGAACGTGTGGAAGAACTCGTTCTGCGTGCCTTCCTTGCCCGCCAGGAACTGGACGTCGTCCACCAGCAGGACGTCGACGCTGCGGTAGCGCTCGCGGAAGTCGAGCACGCGGTCGTACCGGACCGCGTTGATCATCTCGTTCATGAAGCGCTCGGACGAGATGTAGGTCAGCTTGAGCGCCTTGAGGTGGTTCAGCACGTAGTGCCCGATCGCGTGCATCAGGTGCGTCTTGCCGAGCCCAACTCCGCCGTAAATGAACAGCGGGTTGTACGAACGCGAGGGCGCTTCGGCGACGGCCCGGCATGCCGCATGAGCGAATTGATTCGACGGCCCGACGATGAAGGTGTCGAAGGAATAGCGGGGCGCGAGCCCGCCGGCCTGGGCACCGTCGTCGGTGAGTTCAGGCTCTGGAGTGGGGTCCGACGGCGGGACGGGTTCAGAAGGCGCCTCTTCGGTGACGAACGATACGGATACCCCCTTACGGTCGACCTCGGCGAGCGCCTCCATCAGCACAGCGGCGTAGTGCTTCGTGAGCCAATCCCTGAAAAGGGCGTTCGGTACCCTCACACGGATGGCCGCTCCCTCGTCTGCGACGTAGGACGTCGGCTTGAACCACGTGTAAAAGCTGTGGCGATTGACTTTGGTCTCGATCCTGGAGAGGACCTGTTCCCAGATATTCCCGGTCATTTTCGTGGCTTTTCCACATTTTTTTCCACAACTGTGGAAAACTTCGGGGGAAGGCGCTCAGGAAATTGGACTTTAGCATGGGAGCCCGCGCATTGACACCACGGCGTATCCGCCGGTAGTATTTAGGTTTCTCTGAGCATTTTTCGCCGCGTTGAGAGGGGTTTCTCATGAAACGTACGTTCCAGCCCAACCGCCGTCGTCGCCGGAAGACGCATGGCTTCCTGACCCGGATGGCGACCAAGAATGGCCGGTTGGTGCTGAAGCGCCGGCGCGCCAAGGGCCGCAAGCGCCTGACCGTGTCCTCGTCGTAGTCAACGCGGAGGCGCCATGTCGCCGCACCCGTTCAGCAAGGCCCAGCGTGTGCGGCGCCGGGGGGAGTTCCAGCGGGTTTTCGATACCGGTTACCGGATCTCGTCCCGGTATTTCACGCTCCTGTTGGCGCCCAGGACCTCGCCGGGAGCCAGGCTGGGGATCGTGGCGTCGAGAAAACTGGGCGACGCGGTCCGGCGAAATCGGGCTAAACGATTGATCCGGGAGATCTTCCGTCATTTGGAAGCCCCGGCGTCCGGCGTCGACGTGGTGGTCATCCCCCGTCGTGAATTGTTCGATGTTCCCTTCACAGATCTCGAGCGCGACTTCAAAGCCGCCTGGCGGCGCGGAGTCGCACGCCTGCAGCCGCGGCATGCCGGCTGATGATGCCGGGCCGGCCGGTTTGCCGGCTCGAGGCGTCCTGGCGCTGATCCGCGCCTATCAGCTGCTGTTCTCCCCGCTGTTTGCCGGATCCTGCCGGTTCGTGCCGTCCTGCTCGGCCTACGCGGCCGAAGCGGTGCACCAGCACGGAGCCTTCCGCGGGACGATGCTCGCCCTCAGGCGCCTGGCGCGCTGCCGGCCGTTCGGCGGCCACGGCTACGATCCCGTGCCCGCCTCCGCGCCTTCGGCGCTACGGCGCGGGAAGCGGCCTGGCCGCCACTGAAATTCATGGAAAAACGCGTTCTTCTGGCAATCGTTCTCTCGTTCGCCGTCCTGTACGGCTTTCAGGCGATGTTCCCTCCGCCCGAGCCGCAGCAGCAGACCGCGAGCGGCACCCAGGCAGGGGCTCCCTCTGAGGCGCCCGCTCCGGATCCCGCTGCAGCGGTAGAAGCGCCGGCCCCGGAGCCTGCGACCGCGCCGGTCACGGGGGACGTCGAGGAGCGCGAGATCGCGTTCGAAAACGAATCCGTTCGCGCGGTGTTCTCGAATCGCGGCGGCGTCATCAAGAGCTGGCGGCTGAAGAAATACCTGAACGCGGCGAACGAGCCACTCGAACTCGTTCCGCAGGACACGCCGGCCGGGACCCCAAAGCCGTTCACCCTCGCGGTCGACGACGCCGCTGTGTCGAAGACGCTGGCGTCGGCGCTGTACAAGCCGAGCGCGAGCAGCGTGGACGCGTCGAGCGCTCCGCAGACGCTGACGTTCGACTACCAGGACGCGTCCGGGCTCGTGGTCACGAAGACGTTCGCGTTCGATCCGGCGTCCCCCTATGTGATTCGCTTCAGCGCGACCGTTACCAACGGTGGCACCGCGTTGAATCCATCGGTGAAGTGGGGACCCGCGATCGGCACGAACCTCACCGTCAACACGTCGAGCTACAACCAGCCGCCGCAGCCGATCTTCTTCACCGACGGTGACGTGGAACGCATCGGGACGTCAAAGGTCGCCGAGGTCGCCAACATCCAGGGAACGTACGGATTTGCCGGCGCCGACGATCACTACTTTCTGAGCACGACCGTCAATGCGCCTTCGCCGCTTCGCTTGAACTACGAAGTGGTGCCGATGCCGGCGAAGGTTCAGGGGGAAAAGGCTCCACCGCCGTACGTTTCGTGGACGGCGACGTATCCGGGTCCTCCGAGTGAGGCGGTGTACTTCTTCGGTCCGAAGGACTTCGACGTGCTCGCGGCCGTCGATCGCGATCTCGTGCGCGCGATCCACTTCGGCGTTTTCTCGTGGCTCGTCGTGCCCCTGCTGCGCGCGCTGAAGTGGGTCAACGTCTACATCGGCAACTACGGCTGGTCGATCATCGCGCTGACGGTGATCATCAACCTGGTGCTGTTCCCGTTCCGCCACAAGAGCGTGGTCTCGATGCGAAAGATGCAGGAGATCCAGCCGCAGGTGAAGGCGATCCAGGATCGCTACGCGCACCTGAAGATGACGGATCCGGCGCGGCAGAAGATGAACCAGGAGATGATGCAGCTGTACAAGGAACGCGGCGTCAATCCTGCGAGCGGATGTCTGCCGATGCTCATGACGCTGCCGGTGCTCTTCGCGTTCTACGCGATGCTGTCGGTCGCCATCGAACTGCGCGGCGCGCCCTTCATCGGCTGGATCACCGACCTCTCCACCTACGATCCGCTCTTCATCACGCCCGTCATCATGGGGCTCACGCAGTTCGTGCAGACGAGGATGACGCCGACGACCGCTGACCCCGTGCAGCAGCGCGTGATGATGTTCATGCCGCTGATGTTCATGGCCTTCTTCCTCTGGGCGCCGGCCGGCCTCGTTCTCTACTGGACGGTGAGCAACCTCTGGGCGATCGGCCAGCAGGCGGTCACGAACAAGTTGATCGGACCGCCGAAGGTGCAGACGGTGAGGCCGCCCGCCGAACGGCGCGTCAAGACCGCCGGCGCGGGCAAGAGCGTCGCCGCCAAGGAGCGCAAGTAGATGGAATTGCAGGAACGGGTTCGCAAGTTCACTCTCGATATCCTCGCGGCGCTGGGACTGTCGCTCGACGTGGAGATTGAAGATACGCCTGACGGCGTCCGCGTCGAGATCTCCGGCGAAGGCGGCGAGACGCTGCTCCGCCGGCGCGCCGAGGCGCTCGATGCGCTTCAGGTGATCGTGAACACCGCGTTCCGCCGCGAGTTGAACGACGATCGCTCCTTCGTGGTGGATTGCCTCGGGTACCGCAAGGGCAAGGACGCCGAGTTGCGGCAGATGACGCGCTTCGTGATGGACAAGGTGAAAACGAATCGCGCGCCGCAGGAGATGGGGCCGCTCAATCCGTACTCGCGCCGCATCGTCCATCTCACCGTCGCCGAGGATCCGGCGTTGTCGTCGGAGAGCATCGGCGATGCGTTCCTGAAGACGGTGATCATTTCGCCGAAGCGCTGACGCGCGCCGGCGCTCGACGTTGTGAATTTGGCAGTTGCTCTTCAACTCCAAATTCCCAACGCAGAATTCCTCCATCGACACAGCGTGCAGTTCTCCACCGAAGACACCATCGTCGCCATTGCAACACCGGCCGGACGGGGTGGAATCGGTGTGGTGCGCATCAGCGGACCTGATGCGGCGCAGGTGGCGATGACGCTGACGGGGCATGGCGCGTTCGAACCGCGACGCGCGACGCTGGTCCGGGTCGGCGGCGCCGGCGCGGACGATCGTGCTGTCGTGACGTTCTTTCAAGCTCCCGCGTCCTACACCGGCGAGGACGTCGTGGAGATCAGCGCGCACGGCAGTCCCGTTCTGCTGAACTCGATCGTCAGCGCGGCGGTCCACGCGGGCGCGCGACTGGCCGAGCCGGGCGAGTTCACGCTCCGCGCCTACCTGCACGGGCGCATCGATCTCGTCCAGGCGGAGGCCGTCCAGGACCTCGTCAACGCCGTCACACCGCTCCAGGCGCGCAGCGCGTTCGACCAACTCGAAGGCACGTTGACGGGACGGATCGGCGAGATCGATGCGGCGTTGTTCGATCTCTCGGCGAAGCTCGAGGCGTCGCTCGACTTTCCCGAAGAGGGCTATCACTTCGTCGAAGCCGATGCGGTGGCGTCGGAACTCGGTGCGGTGATCGCGTCGATCGATGCGCTCCTCGGCGAGGCACGTGCCGGGCGGCTGGTGCGAGAAGGCGCGCAGGTCGTGATCGTGGGCCG
>DASWVN010000341.1:0-4074 GCA_036401215.1 Vicinamibacterales bacterium
GGACGCGGTTCTCCCGGGTGCCGCCGTAGCCGTCCTCGCGGGTGTTTCGCGCCGAGAGGAACGAGGCCATCGTGTAGGCGTGCGCGTAGTGCAGTTCCACGCCGTCGAAACCGGCCGCCTCGGCGCGGCGGGCGGCGGCGGTGAAGATCCCGGGCAGCACCTTCGGCAGGTCGCGGATGTGGGGTTGATCGACGTCCGTCACGCGCTCGCGCAGTCCGAAGTCCATGGCCTCGATTTCGCGCGGGGTGAGGATCCGGCGCAGCTGCTCGTCCGGCATCGCGAGGAGCGCGGCGCGCACTTTTTCGTCCGAAAAAGGCTGATTTGGGGGCGCGGTTGGCACGCTTTCGCACGAAAGGAAAAATTCAAGGTCTGACCCCTGGTTTCGGTGCCGGTCGGTGATCTGCAGGTAGCGGGTGAGGTAGGTCTCCTTCGTCGGGCGGCGGCGGATCGCGAGGAAGTCGATGAGCTGGATGAACAGCTTCGTGCGTCCCCGGCTGGCGCGGCGGACGGTGTCCACCAGCGTCGTCAGTCCGGGGATGAACCGATCATCGCCGATCCTCAGCAGCGGCCCGCTCGGGATGTCGCGCACGCCGGTCGCTTCGACGACGATCGCGCCCGGTTCCCCCTTCGCGAAACGCTCGTACCACCCGAGCACGTCGTCGGTGACGAAGCCGTCCTCGGTGGCGCGCCACGGGACCATCGCGGGCACCCACGTGCGGTCGGTGAGCTGCAGCCGTCCGGCGCAGAGCGGGCTGAACAGGCGCGAGGAGGCCGCAGCCGACGCGTCAGGACCCGCCGAGGCGTGCGGTGTGTGCCGGACCGATTGCGGAGGGTGCCACACGGTAGGAGGATACAGCGGACAGGAGGAATCGCCGCCTCCCCCCTTTCTCCGATAGTTCCCACGCAGCCGACATGTCCCCGCATGTAGGGCGCCACTTCAGTGGCGCCAGGAGACCCACGACCTCGGTGTCAGGTCCTACCTGACGCCGGCGCGCTCGAAGGCCTCTTTCGCGAAGGCTTCGAGGTAGTTCTGCGAACGAGGATCCTTGACACCAGGGAATCCGGATGCTCTGAGTTGACGAATGTTCGCGATCAGCCCTGGATCACGCAAGGCGGCCCCCAGTAACATCCCCCCGGCCACCTCCGGAGGCTCAGTCGATTTCAACGCTTCCGTGGCCAACGTCAGAAGCTTTGCTCGCGTCGGCGCAGGCACGTTCGTTTGCAGAACGATCTGAGACAAAGTGTCCAGGAAGGATTGACGCTGTGACGCCATTCGGCGGATGCCGATCGGCTCGTCGTACGCAGCGAGTAAAGGATCAATGGCGGTGACGCCGAATGAACTCACCCGTTTTCGAGCCGACGCACTGTTGCCCAAGGTCGGAATGAGAGCCATGAGCACATCGGGCCCGTCGAATCGCTGCGTGGCCTGCACCAACGCCAGATAGACGTTGGCATACTCGAAGTCGGGCTCGGAACCGATGGGCGTCCCGGTGCTCCAACGGCGCTTCATGATCTCGTTCCCGTCGCGCAGCTCGGCCAGGACCACCGCTTTCACGGTCGGGTCGCCGTGAAGGTCCGGGCGCTTCGCAATCGTCCGCGCGGCGGCCGCCTTCGTACGGGCATCCGACGATCGCAGGGCGGCAACGAGATCGGCAGCAGAGGGCTGCGGCTTCGATTGCGGTCCTGCGAGGGCGACGAGAAGGACGCCAGCGAGTACGGTGCAGATGGTCATGTCAGAACTCCCATTCGACGTGCTCCTGCGTTCCTGGCGCGGCATAAAGCCGCGCCCTACGTACGGTCAGGGTATAGAGGACTCGAGAACCTGCCGAGCAATGACGAGGCGCTGGATCTCTGACGTGCCTTCGTAAATCCTGGGTCCTCTCACTTCCCTGTAGAGACGTTCGACTACACTGCCCCGCTCGACGCCGACACCGCCGTGGATCTGGACGGCGCGGTCGACGATGCGCTGGGCCGCTTCGGTCGCGAAGAGCTTGGCGGTCGCGGCTTCGCGGGTCACGCGCTCGGCGCCGCGATCTTTCACCCACGCCGCGCGATAGACGAGCAGACGCGCCGCATCCAGCTCGGTGGCCATCTCGGCAAGGGCGGCCTGGGTGAGCTGGTAGTCGGCGAGACGGGAACCGAACTGCGTCCGCGCGGTCGCTCGCGCGATCGACTCGGCGAGCGCGCGCGCGGCAAACCCGCACGCCGCGGCGCCGACACTCGTCCGGAAGAAATCCAGCGTCCCGAGTGCCAGGCGCATGCCGTCCCCCTCTTCACCGAGGCGATGCTCCACGGGAACACGACAGCCTGAGAATCGAAGCTGACCGATCGGGTGTGGTGCGATGATCTGCTGGCGGCGGACGAGCGACACGCCGGGGGTATCCGCATCGACGACGAAGGCGCTGAGGCCGCGTGACGGTCCGTCGGACGTGCGCGCGAACACGGTGAAAAACGACGCGATCGGCGCGTTCGAGATGAACACCTTGCTGCCGTCGAGCACGTAGTCGTTCCCGTCGCGAACGGCCCGCGTCGTGATCGCCGAGACATCGGACCCCGCGGCCTCTTCGGTGAGCGCGAAGGCCGCGATCGTCCGTCCTTCTGCGATCGCGGGAAGGTACCGGGACGCGAGCGCGCGATTACCGCTGAGCGCGATCGGATAGCTTCCGAGCCCCTGCACGGCGAACACGGCATCCGCCAGCCCACTTGCACCCGCAACCGTTTCGCGCGCCAGGCAGATGGACCGCAGATCGAGTCCGTCGCCGCCGTACTCCCGCGGCACCAGCAATCGACTCAGTCCGGCGTCCGCGCACTCACGGACCGCATCGCGTCCGGCTTCGTCGACCTCACCGGATTCCCCCTTCGCCGCGATGGCATCGAACCGGCCCGGCAGCGCATCCAGCCGGTCCTGTAGAGCGCGGTGCCGCTCGTCGAAGATTGGAAGATCGATCACCCGTTCTTCCCCCGGTTCTTGAAGGCCTCATAGGCGTTCCGGAAGGACGGCGTCTGCATGCAGATCGCCTGCCCCTGCGCCTCGGCCTCGATTGCGGACGCGAAATCGATGTCGAGTTCCTGATTCAGCAGCGTCTTGGTCATGCCGAGCGCAAACGAGGGCCCCTGGATCAAGCGGGCTGCCAGGGTCCGGGCTTCGTCCATCAAGGCTTCCGGCGCGACGATCCTGTTCACGAGCCCCACCCGCAGCGCCTCTTCGACCGTGACCTTGTCGCCGAGCATCAGCAGTTCGGTGGCTCGCGCGAGCCCGACGATGCGCGGGAGGAGATACGCGGCTCCCATGTCAGCCCCTGCGAGGCCGACTTTGGTGAAGAGGAACGCGAGGCTGGCCGACGGCACCGCGAGACGGAAGTCGGCGGCGAGCGCGATCACCGCACCGGCGCCGGCCGCCACCCCGTTGATCGCGGCGATCACCGGCTTCGGCAGCGCGCGCATGTTCGCGATCAGCGCACCGGTCATCCGCGTGAACGCCAGGAGCTGCGACATCTCCTGCTCGAGCAGCCGCGCGATGATCGCGTCGACATCCCCTCCGGAACAGAACCCCCGCCCCTCGCCGGTGATGATCACGGCCTTCACGGAATCCTGTGTGGCGAGCGAGGCGAACGTATCGCGAAGCTCCGCGTACACGTCGAAGGTCAGCGCGTTGAGCCGGTCCGGACGATCGAGCGTGATCGTCGCCATCCCGTCGGACTCGGTGTAACGAAAGGTCGTCGGCTGCTTCATCGGATATCGAGGCCTCTGCCGTTGACGTCCGCGGCTTCCGGGGACGCCAGGTACGCGGCCATGTCGGCCACTTCGTCCGGATCGATCAGGCGGCCCTGCGGATTCATCTCCTCGAGCGCGCGCCGGGCTTCCGCCTCGGTGCGTCCGGTCCTCTCGACGATACGCGCGATCGACGCGGTTGTCATGTCGGTGTCGATCCAACCCGGACAGATGGCGTTGACCGTCACGCCACGCTTCTGCGCCTCGAGCGCCACCGCACGCGTGAGACCGAGCACGCCGTGCTTCGAGGCCACGTACGCGGCCGTGTACGGGAAGGCCGCACGCGCGGCAGTCGACGCGATA
>DASWVN010000342.1:0-14786 GCA_036401215.1 Vicinamibacterales bacterium
CGCGCGCGCAAGCCGTCCGCGCCGAAGTGACGCATGATCATCCAGAGCTTCAGCGCGCGGAAGCGGCGGCCCAACTGGATGCCGGTGTCCATCAGGTTCTTCACACCAGACGGATCGGTCGTCTTCAAGTACTCGGGGACGAGCGAGAACGCGCTGCGTAGAACGTCCATGTGCCGGCAGTAGAGGACGCTGGCATCGAACGGGGTGAAGAGCCATTTGTGCGGATTCACGACCAGCGAATCCGCCGCGTCCGCGCCGGCGAGGATCCGTTCGTAGCCCGGAACCATCGCCGCAACGCCGGCGTACGCCGCGTCCACGTGAAGCCAGACGTGTTCGCGCCCACACACGTCCGCAATTTCGCCGACCGGATCCACGCTCGTCGTCGACGTCGTGCCGACCGTCGCGACGACGGCGAGCGGTGTCACACCGGATGCGCGATCCTTCTCGATGGCGGCCTGGAGCGCCTCGCCGCGCATGCGGAACTCGTCGTCTGAAGGGATCCGCCGAAGCGCGTCGTGGCCGAGGCCGAGCAGGATCACGGCCTTGTCGACCGATGAGTGCGCCTGGTCCGAGCAGTAGACCGCGAATGTGCTTCCGGGCAGGCCTGTCGATCTCACGTTCGGGATCGCGCGCTGGCGAGCCGCGGCCAGCGCGTGAAGGGTCGAGATCGATGCGGTGTCGTAGATCACCCCTTCGAAGGTGTCGGGCAGGTGCAGCAGTCGTCGAAGCCATCGCAGCGTCACCTCTTCGAGTTCGGTCGCCGCGGGTGACGTGCGCCACAACATCGCCTGCTGGTTCAGCGCTGCCGACAGAAATTCCCCGAGGATGCCGGGACCGCTGGCCGTGATCGCGAAGTAGGCGAAGAAGCCGGGATGGTTCCAGTGCGTGACGCCGGGCAGGATGATGTTCTCGAAGTCGCGGAAGATCGCGTCGAACGATTCACCCTCCACTGGTGCGTCGCCGGGCAGTTGCCGTATGAGATCGCCCGGCGAGACCTGGGCGAGGACGGGATATCGGGAGGAACTCGCGAGATAATCGGCGATCCAGTCGGCGAGCCGGTGAGCCTCGCGGCGAAACGCCTCGGGATCCATGTCGCCCAGCGCGTGTGAGCCCATGGTCTCGATTGTAGGGCCTGACGGCGCGCGCCCTTCGGGGACGGCGTGTGAGTGGCGCGGGCATAGAGCCGCGCCCTACGTACCGCGCGGTCCGTACGTAGGGCGCGGCTTTACGCCGCGCCACTCAGCGTTATCGTTCGACTTCGAGCGTCACCGGGGACGAGAGCTTCACCGTCACGACGGACCCGTTCGTCAGCGTCGCGGGTTTGCGTCCGCCGGCCATGACGGCGGCGGTGCCGGCGCCTGCTCCTGCGGTCGCGCCTGCGATGGCCCCTTTGCCGCCGCCGAGGATCGCGCCGAGCACGGCGCCGCCGATCGCCGCGCCGCCGATCTTGCGGGAACTGTCGTTTGCCGGCGACTCACCCTCGCGGTAGATCGTTTCCGTCCGCAGCGGCACCTGACGTCCATCCGCGATCACGAGTGTGTGGAAGCGGACGCCGAGGCGTGCACGTTCCTTCACCTTCCCACCGCGTTCGACGAGCGTCACGTGGCCGATCACGCGCGATCCGGCGGGAATGGCCAGGCGTCCCTCGGCATACACATCTCGGGTGACCCGGGCGTTGACGCGATCCTCGACCTCCGCTTTCTCGCTGCTGATCGTCGTCTCGATCTCCAGGCCGATGACCGAGGACGCGGGCAGTTCGATCCGTTCGAAGACCGGTTCGGCTGGCCGTTCCGGGACGATTTCGGGCAGCGGTTCCGCCGCTCGGGCGACCTCGGGAGAAACTCCAGCGGTCGACACCGGCGCCGGAACGGCAGGCGGGGCTGTAGCGACGGCCGGTTCGTTCGACGGGGTTGCCGGCGCGGCCGGTTCGGGCTCGGTCGAAACTCGAGCCGGGACGGCTGGGCGAGCCGGTGTTTGCCGGGGGAACACTCTGCGGGCCGGCGGAGGTGTTTCGCGCGGCTTCTCGATCTCCACGGGCTGTTCAGCTGGTTCCGTTCGTGCCGGTTCCGGCGTCACGACGCCTTCCGTTTCGTCAACCGCCGGGGTCTCGGGGACCGCGGGAGAGGCCGGAGTCGCCACGGGCGTCGGCGTATCCGCGGCGTTCTGGCGAACCGCTACGTATGATCCCGCCGCTGCTGCCGTCAGGCATCCAACCGCGAGGAGGCTTGCCGCCACTGTTCGGGAAGTCATGGAACTGCTCCTGCGTACTTCCGGTTCAGCAATACGTGTACCCTCGAGTATCGGCGGAAAATACAGCAATCCGCCGCGAAATTGCCATGCGCGGGGGACAGGCGCTGTCCTCGGAGCAGGACTGAATCTGACGCGCCGCCGCGGTCGTCGTAAAGAGGAGAAACGGCATCGCCGTTGCAGCCCTCGAGCTTGGATCCGGAGGTTCCCACGATGCGCCAGTTGTTGATTGCCATCGCCCTTGTTGCCCTCCCCGTTCCCGCGGGAGCACAGATGAGCGACGGACAGACGCTCACCGTCGCGCAGGTCATCGAGCTGTCCAGGGCGGGGCTGGGCGAAGAAGCGCTCCTGGCGCTCATCGAGGTCAACCGGCCGGTGTTCCCGGTGGACGTCGACACGCTGAAGCGCCTGAAGGACGCCGGCGTGCCGCCGAACGTGATCGTGGCGATGATCCGGAGCGGCCGCACGATGCCGCCGCAGCCGGAGCCGCCGCTGCCAGCCGACCCGGTCGAGCCGGCCCCGGTCGCGCAACCGCCGGTCGTCATCGTCGAGCATCACGACGAGCCAGTCGTCCGCGAAGTGCCGGTCGCCTACCCGGTGTACGTCGCGGTTCCCGTGGGTCGCACCCGCGCTGACCGCCATCTGCGTCCTCCGACCGTGAAACCGCGGAAGGTCGAGCCGGTGTTTTGGGGCTGGGACGGCAAGCTGCGTCCCGATGCGTGGAAGCCGGCGATCGAGCCTCAGAAGGACGCGAAGGTGCCGCGCACGCCCCAGAGGAAGTAAACGCCACGCGCGCGAACCGGGAACCAAAGGACCAAGGACCAAGGACCAAGGACCAAGGACCAAGGACCAAGGACCAAAAACCAAGGACCAAGGACCAAGGACCAAAAACCAAGGACCAAGAACCAAGAACCAAGAACCAAGAACCAAGAACCAAGAACCAAGAACCAAGAACCAAGAACCAAGGACCAAGGAACCCGGAACCCGGAACCCGGAACCTGGAACCCGGAACCTGGAACCCGGAACCCGGAACCCGGAACCCGGAACCCGGAACCCAGAACCTGGAACCCACTGGAACTCTCGAGAACCCCTTGGAACCCATTGGAACCCCGGCCGAAGGCCGCCGGAGGGGAGGATTCAGGCCGCCCGATCCCCGTCCGAAATCTGCTCCTTGACCTCCCGCCCGATCTTCATCGCCGCAGGAAGCAGCGCGGCCGTGCCGATGATCAGCTCGCTCAGACGGATGTGGCGGTCCTGTGAGGCGGGCGGCTTCCGATCGAGGTCGCAGTTGACGCCTTCCGGGAATGGCTTGTCAGGGACCGCTCCTTTCTTCTGCTGCTCCTCGTAAAAGCGTTCCGCGACGGCGCCGATCCGCTTCTTCTCGCCGGGGACCCTTTCGCCGACGTCCTTTCCGTGGGGGGATGCGTGTTCGATTTCGGCGTTCAGCTCCGCGCCGATCAGCAGTGCGATCCCCGAGAGATAGAACCAGAGCAGCAGCACCATGACGGCCCCGACGAAGCCGTAGGTTTCGGTATAGCTGCCCATCGTCGAAAAGTAGGTTTTCATCCCGAATGACACGCCGATCCACAGGAACGATGCGACCACCGAGCCCGGAGTGATCCAGACGAACTCCTGCTCCGCGTCGGGGGCGAAGTAGTAGACCATCGCGATTGCGGTGGCGATCAGGAGAAAGATGAACGGCAGCCGCAGGATCGACCAGGTCCACACGAAGGCGGGCCCCAGCCCGACACGCTCGGCGAAGCCTTGCGCCACGCCCGGTCCGGCGACGATCAGGGCCACTGACAGGAGCACGAAGAACGCGAGCCCGATCGTGAGCGCGATCGCGATCAGCCGCACCTTCCACCAGGGCCGGCTCTCGGTGATGTCGTAGGCCGCGTTCAGCGTCGTGCACATGGAGACAACGGCGCCGGAACTGCTCCAGAGCGTGACGAGGAACGCGAACGTGAGGAGGCCGCCGGCGCGGTCTTCGGAAATCTTCCGGAGCTGCTCGTTGATGACGTCGACGACGTCCTTCGGCGCCACCTCGCCGAGCGTGCGGACGACATCGTTGGTTAGGTTGGCGAGGGGGAAGAAGCTGGCGATCGAGATCAGCGCGAGGAGCGCCGGGAAGAGTGCGAAGAAGAAGTAGTAGGCTTGCTGAGCTGCCAGGTTCAGCACGTCATCCGCCCACGCCTCGTTGATCGTCCGCTTGAACAGCTCTCCCCATCCGATCGGGATCTTGAACCGCGCCAGCATACTCCCACGCAGGTAGCAACCGGCGGGCCACCCCGAAAACCGGAAAAAGGGGACAGTCACCTTTTCGCTAAGTCGTTGATTACACAGATGCGGTGAGTGTCGCCGCTTCGCCGGTGGCGTGCAGCGGCGGCGGCACACGTGGTATAACGCGGCGTTTCCTGTTGTGCTTTTCTGGAGGATCCATGAGCCGTCATCTGCGACATCCGCTCGGCCGAGTCGCACTCGCCTGTACCCTGCTCGCGTTCGCCACTCCCGGCGCGACGCCGTCGGCGCAGAGCCGTCAGTCCACCGCCTCGACTCAGAAGATCGACGAGGCCTATACCGCCAAAATCAAGGAGTTCCTGCAGGACCCGCGGATCACGACCGAACTGGTCGACCATCTGCCGGCGTCGTCCACCGTGCCGACGCCGCTGAAGTTCCTCGGGCGCGTGGTGGGGCAGCCCGGTGAGCTGACGTACGCCAGGGACATCTATCGCTACTACGAGGCGATCGACAAAGCGTCCGACCGGATCGCGATGTGGAACATCGGCAAGACCGAAGAGGGGCGTGACATGGTCATCCTCGCGGTCGCCGACGAAGCCACCATCAAGAACATCGATCGCTACAAGGGGATGATTGCCTCGCTCACCGATCCGCGGAAGACGACCGACGAGCAGGCGCGGCAGCTGATCGCGACCGCGAAGCCGATCTACTGGATCACGAGCGGCATGCACTCCACCGAGAACGGCGGACCGGAGATGCTCATCGAGCTGCCGTATCGGCTCGCCGTGAGCGAGACGCCGTTCATCCAGGAGATCCGCAACAACGTCATCACGATCATCACGCCCGTCATCGAAGTGGACGGCCGCGAGAAGCAGGTCGATACCTACTACTTCAACAAGAAGCGGGCACAGGGCGACCAGCGGCTCGGGCTGATGTACTGGGGCAAGTACGTCGCGCACGACAACAATCGCGACGGGATGGGACAGTTCCTGGCGCTGACGAAGAACGTGACGAAGGCGTTCCTCGACTGGAAGCCGACGATCATGCACGACCTGCACGAGCAGTCGACGTATCTCTATGCGTCGACCGGCACCGGTCCGTACAACGAGCAGATCGATCCGATCACCGTGGACGAGTGGTGGCTGCTCGCCAAGACCGAAGTGATGGAGATGACCAAGCGCGGCGTGCCGGGCGTCTGGACCTATGGGTTCTACGACGGGTGGACGCCGAACTACATGTTCTTCATCGCGCACGCGCACAACTCGATCGGCCGCTTCTACGAAGTCATGGGCTACGGTCCCGAGAACCGCACGGTCAACGCCGGCGCGACGACGACGAGCCGGGAGTGGTTCCGGCCGAATCCGCCGCTGCCCACGATCCAGTGGGGGCCGCGCAACAACACCAACATCCAGCAGTCCGCGATCCTCATCGCGCTGAACCACGTCGCGAAAAACAAGGAAACCTATCTCGAGAACTACTGGATCAAGAACAAGAACGCGGTGAACAAGGGGATCAACGGTCCGACCTACGGGTGGGTGATTCCCGCGACGCAGAAGCGGAAGTCCGACGCCGCGCAGGCGGTGAACGATCTGCGCGTGCAGGGGCTCGAGGTCCACACCGCGTCGGCGCCGTTCAAGGCCGGCAACGTCGAGGTGAAGGCGGGTGACTACATCATCCGCGGCGATCAGCCCTACCGCACGATTGCCGACATGTACTTCGCGGTCCAGAACTTCGCGCCGAACAACCCGCGGCCGTATGACGACACCGGGTGGACGTTCCAGTACATGCGGAACCTGGTGATCAAGCCGGTGACCGACAAGGGGCTGTTGTCGCAGCAGATGGCGATGCTCACGAAGGACGCGGTCGCGCCCGGCGGCATCGAAGGCACGGGACCGGTCGTCATCGTCGAGCACACGACCGACAACAGCCTCGTGACGTTCCGGTTCAAGCACGCCGACGTGAAGATGTCGGCGGCGCAGGCGGACTTCGAGGCGGGCGGACGGAAGTTCCGCGCCGGCTCGTTCATCATCGCCAACGCGGACCGTGCGACGCTCGATCCGACCTTGAAGGCGCTCGGGCTGTCGGGATTTGCGGTCGCGTCCGCGCCGTCGGTGGCGACGCACGATCTCGACGTGCCGCGCATCGGCTACGTCCACTCCTGGCAGCGGACGCAGGATGAAGGCTGGGTCCGCGCCGCGCTCGACACCTACGGTGTGCCCTACACCTACTTTGGCGACATCAGGCTGCGCGAAGGGAATCTCCGCCAGAAGTACGACGTGATCATCTATCCGCACGTCGGCGGCAACGCCGAGTCGCAGGTGAACGGGATCCCGAAGACCGGCGGCGCGCCGCTGCCGTACAAGAAGACGCCGGAGACGCCGAACCTCGGCGCGCTGGAGGAGTCCGACGACATCCGCGGCGGCATGGGCTGGGAAGGCCTGATGGAGCTGCACAAGTTCGTCCGCGAGGGAGGGACGCTGATCACGGAAGGGTCCACGTCGGTGATCTTCCCCGAGTACAAGCTCGCGAGCGGTGTGACGGTCGAGGATCCGGACGGCTTGTTCGTCCGCGGGTCGGTGATGCGCGGGATCGTGTCGGATCGCACGAGCCCGATCGCGTACGGCTATGACGCGCAGGTCCCCGTCTACTTCAGCCAGTCGCCGGTCCTTTCGGTTGGCGGCGGTGGCGGCGGCTTTGGTGGCCGCGGCGGGGGCGGGATCCCGGGGGTGGGGATGGACATCACGCCGATGGCGAACCAGAGCAACCGGCTGTCCACGTACGATCCTGAGAACGTCGGCGCGTCGGCGGCGGCGGTCGTCCCCGGCGGACGGGGCCAGGGTGGCGGACGCGGTCAGGGTCGCGGCGGCCGTGGCGGGTTCGGAGGCGGCGCGGCTGACCGTCCGCGTGTGATCGTCCAGTTCCCGTCGGATCCTGACGAGATGCTGCTGTCGGGCGTCCTCGTCGGCGGTCAGGCGCTGGCCAACCGCGCGCAGGTGGTCGACATCCCGGTGGGCGAGGGGCACGTCGTGTCGTTTGCGATCCGTCCATTCTGGCGGTGGCAGACGCAGGGGACGTACTTCCTCGGCTTCAACACGATCCTGCACTGGAACGACCTCGACGCCGGCCGCCCGGCGCCCCGCACGTCCTCGCAGCAATAAAGGGGACAGTCACCTTTTCTCTAAGTTGTTGTAAGCAAACGGTCGATTCTCTGAGTCGACCGTTTGCTACGCGCCGAGGACGATCAGCGAATCAGATTCGTCGTCCTCCTTTCTCGGGCGGCCCAGCCGACGAAGCGTCCCTTCGAGGCCATACTCTTTCGCGACGCGCTCGGTCCACGCCGGTTCTCCGTACGGTGTGCAGCGGCGCACCGACTGACGGATCCGCCGGAGTTCCTTTCCGGCGACGTAGGCGTTCACCTGATCGACCCAGTTCTCAGGACGCGGCACCGGCGAAGGCGTCAGCACCGGCCAGTGCGGATCACACGGCCTGGCCAGACTGCCCCAGCTCCAGTCCTCGGCACGGGCGACCAGACTCGCGCGCGCGGCATTCGCCTCCACGTAGCGCAGCACGCGTAGCAAATGCAGATCGTGCTGGATGGGAAAGTTCTTGAACCGGCTCTGCCAGATGTGGCCGTGGCCAACGGTCCCGTAGTGCTGCTGGTAGCGGTGAACGTGCGCGTTCATCAGATCGTGCATGAATGCCGAGAGCACTTCGACGCACTCGGGCCATACAACGAGATGGAAGTGGTTGGGCATCAAGCAGAACGCCAGGATCCGTAGCGGCACCGAGATCTGAGCGTCGAACATGTAGCGCAGGAACGCGAGGTAATCGCCGGGTTTACGGAACACGGCCTTCCGATCGTTCCCGCGATTGATGATGTGCTGTGCGAGTCCCGGTGGTGCGATGCGTCGACCGCGTGGCATGGTGGATTCACCAGGGACATCAGGAAGAGTTGTGCCGCTTACCCGCGATCCCACCCTGCTTCCGTATCCGCGTGCAAATCAACGACTTAGCGAAAAGGTGACTGTCCCCTTTTTCTTGCGGACGGCCGCACTATCATCGGAAAGTGACAATTGGAGTTGCCGGGGCGGGGATCATCGGGTGCGTCGTCGCGTACGAGCTCGCACGTCGGGGATTCAGCGTCGAGGTCTTCGATCCGCGGACGGTTGGTGCCGGAGCGACGCACGCAACTGCTGGAGTTCTCGCCCCTTTCATCGAAACGCCGGCCAGTGGACCGCTCCATGAGCTGACGCTCGAGAGCTTCCGACAGTACGATGCGTTCGTCCGAGAGCTGCATGACAACTCTGGGATTGCCGTCGAATGCCGGAGTTGCGGCACCCTCGAGCTCGTCGAAACGGCGGACGACGAACTGCGGCTCAATGCCGTAGCGGATCTGGCCAGGGCGGACGGGTTCCGATCGGAATGGAGGAAACTGCCCGCGCAGGACCGCGTCCCGGCGCGGAGAGGACTGTTCATTCCCGCGCAAGGGTACGTCCGCGTCGAGCAGCTGATGCAGGCCCTGAGGCGCGGGGCGGAGGCTCGAGGCGCTCGCTTCCACGAAGGCCAGCGGATCTCGCGAATAGAACCTCATACCACCGGATGCACGATCAGGATCAACGAACGTCGCATCGAGTGCGATGCCGTCGTGGTTGCTGCGGGAAGCTGGTCGGACTCGCTCGGACTCGATCCCGTAGGTGTCCGGCCCGTCCGGGGGCAGTTGCTACGGCTCCACTGGGGAGGCCCCCCGCCCCCCTGCATCATCTGGGCTCACGACTGCTACATCGTGCCGTGGACCGACGGAACGGTGCTCGTCGGCGCTACCGTCGAGGATGCGGGTTTTGACGAGCGCGTGACGGTGGACGGCGTCCTCGGCTTGCTGAGCGCCGCGTCGCGTGTGCTGCCGCAAGCACGTCACGCGACGTTCCTCGAAGCTCGCTCCGGACTGCGGCCGGCGTCGGCCGACGGCTTACCGGTTATGCGGTCATCGGCCGAATATCCCCGCGTGATCTACGCGACCGGGCACTACCGTAACGGGATCCTCCTGGCGCCACTGACCGCACAGCGAATTGCGACGCTCGTCGAGACGGTGGTCTGACCACCCCCAAAAAAGGTGACTGTCCCCTTTTCGGGCGGACGCCGCGACCCGGCCCTGCAGAATCAACAACTTACGAAAAAGGTGACTGTCCCCTTTTTTAGCGGCCGACCTGCTGCGCGGTCTGGAAGGTGATGGCGGCGAGCTGGTAGTCGAGCGACGCCTGAAGCTCGTTGTTGCGCGCCACCGCCAGGTCCCGCTGCGCCTGGATCACCAGGAAGCTCGTCGACATCCCCACCTCGAACCGCTTCTGCTCCGCATCGAGCCGCTGCTCGGCAAGCTCGCGCGCGAGCCGCGTCGTCTCGATCCGCTGCTGGTTCTGCTCGAGCCGCCGCGCCGCCTCCCGCACCTCGCGGACGACGGTCAGCTCCAGGCTCCGCAGCCGGGCGGATTGCTGGTTCCGTTCAATCTGCGCACGCGCCAGCGCCGCCTCCTGCGTACTCTTTCCGAGCGGATACGCGAAGGTGAAGCCGACGGACCACGTCGGGTAGTCCAGCCCGAGCACCTGATTCAGGACGTTGCCGTACGAGATCTTCTCGGATCCGGTGATCGTTCCCGGAAACCCTCCCTCGCGAATCAGTCGCGTGCCGCCGGCGCCCGTCGTCAGGTAGTTGGCCTCGAGGCGCAGGTCCGGCTTCGTCTCCGTCTCCGCGAGCGCCACGCTCGTGTTCGCGATCTCGATCTCCTTGCGGACGCGGACGAGATCCGTCCGCTCCGCCAGCGCGCGGCGGACGGCTTCGTCGACGTTCGGCGGCGGACCCGCGGGCGGAACCCGCTCCGCCGGCTCGAGCCGGACGCTCCAGAAATCCGGACGGTCGGGATCGATGATCAGCGTGCGCAGCAGATCCTCCGCCTGGCGGACGTTCGTGCGCGCCACGATGAGGTTCTCGCGCCGCTGCGCCACTTCCGCCTGCGCTGCCACGAGGTCGAGCGGCGGCGACTGCCCGACGTCGACACGCGCGCGGTTGTTCCGCTCCAGCTCCAGCGCGAGATCGAGCGCCTGCTGTTCGACGTCCACCTGCGCGATCGCCGCCACGAGCGACCAGTACGCCTGTTCGGCGCTCGCCGTCGTGCTCACCGTCCGCTCGTGCAGGCGCGTTTCGGCGATCGACAGGTTGCGCTGCGCGATGTCGACCTGCGCGCGGGCCGGATCGATCCCGAAGCCGCGCAACAGCGGCTGCGAGAAGATCAACTGAAGCCTCGCGTTCAGGGTCGGATTCAGCGACGTGATCAGACTGTTCGTCGTCGTCCGGGAGGTGTCGACGCCGACCTGGTAGGTGCCCCCGCCCCAGGGCAGCAGCTGCGCGATGGACGCGCTGCCCGACCAGACCCCCGTCTCGAGCCCTTCCGCGCCCGCGAAGAGGCTCGTCGGCGGATCGAGCTGGCTGTTGCGCTGCAGTCCCGATTGAAGCGTCGGCACGAACGCGCCCCTCGCTTCGCTCACCCGCTCCTGGTTGATGGCGGGATCGAGACGATCGGCGACGAGGTCGGGATTGTTTTCCACCGCGAGGCGGATCGCTTCATCCCGCGTGAGCTTCAGGACGGGCCCGGTCTGTGGCTCGCCCGCGGCAGCCGCTGCCGGCGCCTGCTGTGACGTGATCACCTGCGCCGATCCGATGGACGGAGCGAGCAGGAGCAGCAAGGCGGACGCCGTGGCCGCGGCCGCGCGTCCGGCGCGTCCCCTCCTCCACAGCCGGATCTTCGATGCGTCGTCGAACAGCGAGTACGCCACGGGGGTGGCGACGAGAGTCAAGAGCAGCACGAGTGACTGACCTCCGATGATGACGAATCCAATGGCGCGGTTCGTGGCGGAGCCGGTCCCGCTCGAGATGACGAGCGGGATCATTCCGGCGACGAACGCAAACGTAGTCATGAGAATCGGGCGAAGACGATCGCGGCTTGCCTGCAGAATCGCCGCGTCGCGTTCCATGCCGCGCTCCCGCAGCTGGTTCGCATGATCGATCTGCAGGATCGAGTTCTTCTTCACGACCCCGAACAAGACCAGGAGCCCGAGCGCCGAGAAGATATTGAGCGACTGTCCGGTGACGATGATCGACAACAGCGCGAACGGCAGCGTAAGCGGCAGCGAGAGCAGGATCGTGACCGGGTGCAGCCACGACTCGAACTGTGCCGCAAGGATCAGGTACATGAATACCAGCGAAAGGACGAACGCGATCAGGAAATTCTGCGCAGCCCGCCCCAGCTCCTTCGAGCGTCCGGCAAAACGACTACTGTACCCCGGACCCATCCCCAGCGTGTCAGCCGCTTGCTGGATCGCGTTCATCGCCGGCGTCTGCGAAGCGCCGGGGAGCAGCCCGGCGTAGATCGTGACCTGGCGCTGGCGATTCAGACGATGGATCTCCGACGGCGACGTTCCATGGACGATCGACGCGAGGTTCTCGAGCGGAACGCTGCCGATCGTGGACGACGGCACCGTCAGCCGGCCGATCGCCGCGGCATCGCCGCGGTGATGGGCGCCTGCCCGGACGTGGACTTCGTACTGCTCGCCTCCCTCGTTGTACGTCGTGACCTGCGCGCCGCCGACCAGGAGCCGCAGGGCATCGGCGGCGTCGGCCGTCTGCACCCCGAGGTCCGCCGCTTTCAACCGATCCATATGGACCGACAGTTCGGGCTTGCCGACGTTCAGCGAGGTATCGACGTCGACCAGCCCGGGGATCGTTCGCGCTGCGCCGGCGACGGCGGTTCCGTACTGCTCGAGTTCCTTCAGGTCGGGACCGTTGATCGTGAACTGGATCTCGGCGTTCTGATTGCCGCCGCCGCCAATCGTCGCAACCGGTCGGACGCCGGTGCGCAGTCCGTCCACCCCGACGGACGGCAGAATGGACGATCGCACCTCGTTCATCACGGCGAACTGATTCCGCCCGCGCTCGCCGACAGGCTTCAGCCGCACGTAAATGGTTCCCTGGTTCTGCGTCCTCGCGGCGTCGTCGGCAATCGACGCGAGCGTGAACTCCACTTCCGGCAGCTGCCGGACGCGCGCCGCGATCCGGTTGGCGATGATCTCGGTGGCGTCGAGGCTCGTGCCTTCGGCGGCGCGGACGCCGATCTCGAACTCCGACTGATCGTCCTCGGGCAGGAAGTTCTTGTTGGCGATCATGAACAGCGGCACGCTGCTCAGGAGCACGACCGCCGCGATCCCCGCAACGATCCAGCGATGCCCCAGCGACCAGCGCAGGATCGTCGTGTAGCCCGAATCGAGGGGACGGAAGAAGCGCGAGTCCTTCGATCCGCCATGTCCGCCGCTTCCACCCTGGCCCGGCTTCACCTTGATCCAGCGCGCCGCCATCGTCGGCGTCAAGGTGAAGCTGACGAGGAGCGACACCAGGATCGCGAACGACATCGTGAAGCCGAAGCTGGTCATGAAGCGGCCGACGATGCCACCCATGAAGCCGACCGGGATGAAGATCGCGATCAGCGAGAGCGTCGTCGCGAGTACCGCCAGGCCGATTTCCCTGGTTGCTTCGACGGCGGCCTCCATCGGCGGTATGCCCTTCTCCTCGACGAATCGATAGATGTTCTCCAGGACGACGATCGCATCGTCGATGACGATGCCGACGGCGAGCGTCAGCGCGAGCATGGTCATCGAGTTCAGGGTGAAGCCCTGCTGCCAGATGAGTCCGAACGTCGCGATGATCGACGTCGGGATCGCCACGGCCGCGATGAACGTCGACCGCCAGTTCCAGAGGAACACGAGGACCACCGCCGACGCCAGGATCGAACCGAAGATCAGATGTTCCTCGACGCTGGCAATCGAAGCGCGGATGAACTCGGAGGCATCGCGCACGACGCGGACGTCGTAGCCAGGCGGCAGCAACGGCGACACTTCCGCGAGCCGTTCCTTGACGGCTTCGACGACCTGGACGGTGTTCGTCCCCGATTGCCGGCGGATCGTCAGCAGCACCGACGGACTCCCGTCGATGTGCGCCTTCGTTTCTGCGACCGCCATGCCGTCCTCGACGATCGCCACGTCACGCAGCAGGACCGGATGGCCGTCCCGTTCACGGACGACGATGTCGCCGAATTCCGCGACGGAGTTCACGCGGCCACGCGTGCGAAGGGTGAGGGCCGTGGATCCCTGTTCGACGCGGCCTCCGGGGATCTCGGCATTCTGCGTCTGAAGCGCGCGCGAGACGTCCGTGACCGTGAGGTTGTACGCCCGCAGACGGTCCGGATCGAGCGTGACGTTGATCTGTCGAGCGCGTCCACCGACGACGACCACCTGTCCAACGCCGCTGACGCTCTCGAGCTGACGGCGAAGCTTCTTGTCCGCGTACTCGGTGATGTCACGGATCGGCTTGTTCGCCGACAGCGCCAGGGTGAGAACGGGTGAGGAGTCCGGATCGAACTTCTCGACCGTCGGCTGATCGATGTTTCGTGGGAGGAGCGGGAGCACGCGGTTCACGCGATCCCGCACCTCCTGTGCGGCGACGTCGGCGTCCTTCTCGAGCAGGAAGGAGACGATCACGAGCGAGACGCCTTCCGATGATGTCGATCGCAGTTCGTCGATGCCGCTGATCGTGTTGACCGCCTCTTCGATCTTGTCGGTGATCTCGGTTTCGACCTCTTCCGGCGCAGCCCCCGGCAGCGTGGTCGTGACGACCACCGTCGGGAAGTCCACCTTCGGGAATCGATCGACCCCGAGATTGAAGAACGAGAACGCGCCCACGACCGTGAGGGAGATGATCAGGACGCTCGCAAAGACAGGACGCTTGACTGAGATGGCGGCTAAGGCGTGCATCGTTCTGAGGTCGTGAAGTCTCGGCTGAATCGCGAAGCGGGGACACTCATCGATTCAATGGAATCAACAACTTACAAAAAGGGTGACTGTCCCCTTTTTTCATCGGGACTGGACGGCGGAGCCGTCGGCGAGGCGGCCGGCGGGGTTGAGCGCGACGAGTTCACCGGCCGTGATGCCGGAGGTGAGTTCGATCTGGCCGTCCACGCGGTCGCCGAGAGTGACGATGCGTTCGTAGGCGTGTCCCTCCTTGAGGACGTAAACGCGGCTCGTGCCCGAGACGGTTTCGACGGCCGCTTCCGGGACGAGGAGCGCAGGCGCGGACGCGCGGCGCTGGATCAGCGCGGTGGCGAAGAGCCCGGGCTTGAGCCGGCCGCTCGGATTGGGAGCGATCGCCTCCACCGTGAGGGCGCGCTGGTCGGCGCGGAGCGCGGGCGACACGAAGCGGATCTG
>DASWVN010000343.1:0-10053 GCA_036401215.1 Vicinamibacterales bacterium
AACTGCACGGCGCGCGGGTGATCCGGCAGGAACAGAACAGCGGCTACGGCGCGGCGCTGAAGCGGGGGATCCACGGCACGCGATCGGAGTTCGTGGTCATCACGGATGCCGACGGCACGTATCCGCCGGAGCAGATCGCCGAGCTGCTCGAGCACGCCGCACGTCATGACATGGTGGTCGGCAGCCGCGCGATGACCGACGTCAGCATTCCCGTCGTGCGGCGTCCGGCCAAGCGGTTCCTCGGGGCGCTCGCAAGCTATCTGAGCGGGCACCGGATCCCGGACCTCAACTCCGGGCTGCGCGTGATGCGGCGCTCGGTCCTGATGCAGTTCATTCATCTGCTGCCGTCCGGCTTCTCGTTCACGAGCACGATCACGCTGTCGATGCTCTGCACCGATCACCGGGTGAAGTACGTCCCGGTGACCTGCGCGCCGCGGGTCGGGTCGTCGAAGATTCGCCCAAGCGACTTCCAGGCTTTCCTGATGCTGGTGCTGCGCACGATCGTCCTGTTCAACCCGCTCAAGGTGTTTCTGCCGCTCGGCACGTTCCTGTTCGCGATCGGCTTGGCCAAGCTGATCTACGACGTGTTCCTCTGGAACCTCTCGGAGACCGCGGTGATGGCGATCCTGGCGGCGGTGATCGTCTGGTCGGTCGGGCTCCTCGCAGACATGATTTCCCGCCTGCAGCTGGCACCATCCCGGCGATGAACACCCGGGCGGTTCGAGCGCTCCGCATTGCCGGTTCGGCCCTCCTGCTGGGCGCTCTCGTCTACCTGCTGCCGCGTGGGGAACTCCTGGCGGCCCTGCGCCAGGCCTCGCTCGTCGTGCTCGGTCCTGCCGTCCTGGCATTCGGTCTCTGCCACGTGGCCGCGGCGTCCAAGTGGCGTCTGCTCATGGGACGTTCGAGCGATGTCTCGTGGAGCAAGGCGGTCCGGGCCCATTTCACCGGTCTGGTCGGAAATCTCAGCCCGCTCGGCATGATCGGCGGAGATCTCGTGCGCGCCGGCGTCGCGATCAATGGATCCCGGCAGGCGAGCGCGATCATGCTCACGAGCGTCGTCGATCGGGTCATCGACACGGCGGCCCTCATGCTCGTGGCGCTCGGCGGATTTGCCTGGATCGGCGCCCGCTCGAGGACGACGAACGTCGTGCTGCTCGGCGGGTTTGTCGTATCGGTTGCGGGGATCGCGGTGATGCTCGTGGCGCACGCAATCCTTCAGCGCACGCAGAACGTGCGGCTCGCCGGGATGCGGAACGCCTTCCAGGTGCTGCTCGCGCAGCCCGGATTGATGCTGCAGGCGCTGGTGCTGTCGGTGGCGATCCAGACGACGTTGATTGCGATCAACGCGTACATCGGGCGATCGGTCGGCGTGGAGAGTGCCTTTGCCGCGTGGCTGCTCGCCTGGCCGGCGGCGAAGTTTGCGGCCTATCTGCCGGTCGGCTTCGCGGGGTTCGGCGTTCGCGAAACCGCGCTCGTCGCCTTACTGGCGCCGTTCGGGGGGGCTGCCGGTCCGGTCCTTGCCGCCGGTCTCCTGTGGGACGTCGTGCTGATCGTCGCGAGCGTTGGTGGCTGGCTGCTGTGCCTCGCGCGGACGAGCGGCTCGACCCCCGCGGTTCGAGTGCAGAAGACATGACGGTCCCTATCGTGGTCCTGGGCGCGGGGCCCGCCGGCCTGGGCGCCGCGCTTCGACTGGCGGAACGTCCCGGCTTTTCGGTGACGGTGCTCGAGAAGGCCCGGTCGGTCGGCGGCAACGCCGGTGGGTTCGAACTGGACGGCATCCCGGTCGATTTCGGCAGTCACCGGCTTCACCCGGCCTGCCGTCCCGACATCCTCGCCGACATCCAGCGGATGCTGGGAGGGGACCTGCTGCTGCGCCCCCGGCACGGCCGCATTCGCCTGCGGGGCCGGTGGATCCACTTCCCGCTGAAACCGGCGGACCTGCTGCTGCAACTGCACCCGTCGTTCGGCATGGGTGTCGTCAGTGACGCGCTGAGGAAGCCGTTCCTCCGGCCCGCCGGCGACGATGAGACTTTTGCCACGGTGCTGGAGGCGGGGCTCGGACGCACGATCTGCCGCGACTTCTACTTCCCCTACGCCCGGAAGATCTGGGGCGTGGCGCCCGCCACTCTGGATCCCGTGCAGGCGAAACGGCGGGTCTCCGCCGGGTCGCTCGGGAAGATGGTCCGGAAAGTGCTGAACGCGGTTCCCGGTATGCGCTCCGAACATACCGGCAAGTTCTTCTACCCGCGGCGCGGGTTCGGGCAGATCAGCAACGCGTACCACCAGGCCTGCGTCGAGCAGGGAGTGGACATCCGGTTCGAATCCCGCATCACGGGGATCGAGGTCTGCCACGGCCGGGCGCGTGCGGTCGCGCTGGAGGACGGGACGAAACTCCCCGCCGGCGTCGTGCTGTCGACGATTCCGCTGCCGGTGCTCGTCCAGTTGATGGGGCCGGCCGTGCCGTCCGGCGTCCTCGCGTCGACGAGGGCGCTCGAGTATCGATCGATGATCCTGGTCTATCTCGTGCTCGAGACGGAGCGGTTCACGGAGTTCGATGCGCACTATTTCCCGGGCGAGGACGTCGCCATCACCCGATTGTCGGAGCCGAAGAACTACAGCCTGCACGAACAGCCGACCCTGACCGTGCTCTGCGCGGAGCTTCCGTGTTCGAAGGACTCTCCGTGGTGGTCGGCGTCCGACGAGGAACTGTCAGCGCTGGTGCAACGCGACCTCGCGACCTCGGGGCTCCCGGTGCGGGTCCCGGTCCGGCGCGTCGCGGTCAGGCGCCTTGCTCAGGCCTATCCGATCTACACGAGAAATTATCGCGAACACTTCGACGCGATCGACGACTGGGTCGGGCGCGTCGAGAACGTCCTCACGTTCGGACGACAGGGACTGTTCGCGCACGACAATACGCACCACACCCTCGCGATGGCATACGCGGCCGCCGAATGCCTCGCGGATGACGGAACGCTGGACCGAGCCAGATGGGGGGAGCATCGACGTGAGTTCGAATCTCACGTCGTAGAAGACTAGAAGTTCGTACAGCCAGGGGAGTTTCACGATGCTTGATGTGAAGTCCTTCCGATGGCCTGAAACACTCTTTGCGCTCTCGTGCGCGAGCGGGTTGTTCGTGTACGGCGTCGCGGTCGGCCGGTACGAAGTGTTTCCGTACCGCATGCTGGCGTCTGCCACCGATTCCCTGAGCCTGGTGGTGCGGCACCGGGGCACGTTGCTCGGCAGCCGTCCCACCGAGTTCCTCGGTCCCTCACGTTATCCTGGTGCCGGCGTCACGACCCGGCACGCGGACCGGATGGCGCCCGGCGTTACCCTGCTGTCCGGATTCTTCGAAGGCGGCAACGAGATCCGGCTCATACGATCCGACGGGTCGATCGTCAATCGCTGGCCGGTCCGCTTCTCGGAACTCTTTCCCAACACCGATCACGTCGAGCCGAAGACCAACGTTCCACGATCCGACTGGAACGCCGAGATCCACGGCGCCCTGCCGCTGCGGGATGGATCGGTGGTCTTCAACTTCAACTATCTGGGGACGGCGAAGCTCGATCGCTGCGGCGCGGTGCAGTGGACGCTCCCGCACATGACGCACCATGTGGTCAGCCCGGGGGTGAATGACACCCTCTTGATCCCAAGCTACCGCCATGTCGTGCGCGAGTCGCGCTTCGAAGAACTGCACCCTCCGTATCTGGATGAAATGATCCTGCGGGTATCGCTCGATGGGAAAGTCCTCAGCGAGATCTCCGTCCTGGACCTGCTCTACCGGAACAATTACCAGGGAGTGTTGTTCCGGACCCACCCTTCGGGAGACTTCATCCATGTCAACGATGTCGAGGAACTGCCTGCGGCGCTCGCGGATCGGTTCCCGATGTTCGAGCCGGGCGATCTCATGCTCTCACTCCGGTCAGGCAGCGTGGTCCTCGTGCTGGATCCGCGCACGGAACGCATCAAGTGGTACCAGGCCGGCCCGTGGCGCGGACAGCACGATCCGGACTTCCTGCCGTCGGGCAGGATCCTGATCTTCAACAACAACGAAGACCGGACCCTGACAGGCTCGCTTTTCGGCGGGAGCAACATCATGGAGGTCGATCCCGGGAGCGGTGAGGTCAAGTACCGGTACGGCGCGGATCCCGGGCAGCGGATGTACACGGAGTCGTCCGGGAAGCACCAGGCGCTTCCGGGCGGCAACGTGCTCATCACCGAAGCCAAAGTCGGTCGCGTCATCGAAGTCGATCCGAACGGGCAGATCGTCTGGGAGTTCATCAACCGGTACGACGACGAGGCGCTGGCGCTGGTGAGCGAGGCGACCCGGTATCCGGCCGATTACTTCAGCGTCGCCGACTGGAGTTGTCCGCGTCCGGGACCGGCGGTCGCAAGGAAGTGACGAGTCGCATGCACGTGCGGTTGGGTGGACTAAAGTCGTCCGGCAAGCGGACTTTCATGGCGTCCGCGGCATACGCCTACGGTGTATCCGTTGGTTCGTGCACCTCGACAAGGGCCTCGGTTTTGCTGAAGTCCGGCAGGTTCGAGACTTCACGGAGGGAAATTGCGATGCAGACCAGCCGCGTTCTGGCGGTCGTCCTGGGGCTTCTCCTTGCCTTCGCGTCGCCCGCGTTGGCCTATGTCGGGCCGGGCGCCGGCCTGACGGCCATCGGCGCGGCGTTCGCCTTCGCCGGCGCCGTCGTCCTGGCGATCATCGGCTTCATCTGGTATCCGATCAAACGCCTCCTGCGAGTGCGCACAGGCCGGAAGCCGTCAGACACTCCGGTGGAAACCTTGTGACCTACCTCGTCATCCTCATTGCCGCCTGCTGCTTCATGGCCGCGCTCAGGATGACGGATGTCCTTGGCCTCACGGCCGGTGTGCTCGAACAGGGGCGCGCCGCGGCCCGGATCCTGAACGATCGCACCGCGTCCGATGACCAGAAGGAACGGCTGCTGCAGCAGGCGTCGCTCGGGATGATGAGGGCCTTCGTGTCGATTTCGGTCCGCGCCGGCCTCGCGTTCGCGGCGGCGCTGGTGCCGCTGCTGCTCTTTCAGGCCGCGGGGGTCACCGACCTCGCGGCGGCGGCGAACGCGCTGGTGACGTGGCAGGGCATGACGTTGACGGCCGTCTTCATGACCGCCGTCCATTTCATGAAACTTCCCTCGTGACGTCCGATTATTCGTGGCTGGACCGCCTCTTCCACCGGATCGCGTTCAGCACCCCCGCCGTGCAGGTGACCGCCGCCGATATTGAACGCGCGCTGTACGGCAAGCGGTTTACCAGCCTCAGGATAGAAGAACCCATTTTCGTGACGTCACTGCCCCGAGCCGGCACCACGCTGATGCTCGAAGCGCTGGGGCGGTTCCCGGGCGTCGCCACGTACTCCTACCGCGACATGCCGTTCGTCATGGCGCCGCTCCTGTGGGAGACGCTGTCGCGGAGCTTCCGGAAACCGGCTGAATTGAAGGAACGGGCGCACGGCGACGGCATGGCCGTCGGCTACGACAGCCCGGAGGCCTTCGAGGAGGTGCTGTGGCGATGGTTCTGGCCGTCCAAGTACGGGTCGCCAGGGATCGCGCTGTGGGCCGATGACGAGGACGCGGGAGATTTCCGCGAGGCGTTCGTATCGCAGATGCAGCGGATCATCGCCGTGCGTGCGGGCGCGGAGGGCAGCGTCCGCTATCTCTCGAAGAACAACGCGAATATCGGACGTCTCGGGTTCCTTCGCCGCCTGTTCCCGGACGCACGGATCCTCGTACCGTTTCGTCAGCCGCTCGATCAGGCGGCTTCACTGCTGCGGCAGCACCTGCGCTTCCTCGAAGCGCATCGCCAGGATGCGTTCGCCAGGCAGTACATGAACGACATCGGACACCTCGAGTTCGGCGCCCTTCACCGTCCGCTGCGGTTCGACGGGATCGACGAACTGACCGGCCGCGTGTCTCCGGAGACCATCGATTACTGGCTGTGCTACTGGACGTGCGCGTTCGAGCACGTGCTGCGTTACCAGGACGACCTGATCCTGCTGTCCTACGATCGGTGGTGTTGCGAGGGGCAAGCCGGTTTGCGCAAGATTACCGCGGGCCTCAATATGACCGGGACCGAAGGGGAGTATGCTTCCCTTGCGGTGCACCCCCCGACATCGGGCCACGATCCGCAATTGCCAGCGGACGTGGGGCTGCTGGAACGGGCCGATGCCGTGCACACGCGCCTGCTCGCCCGCAGCATTGTGTGAGATGTGGATGCTAGAGACGGACGCACGCCAGAAACAAACCCAGCGCCGAGACCCAGCGAAAGTCGTCTTCTTCGTTTCCGCGTTCCTCCTCGTGTTCCTGTACGGGACAGCCGTCGGACGCTACAAGATCTTTCCATTCGAGGTCATTCAATACGCGCAGGACTCCGTGGACCTCGTGCTCGCCGAGCGCGAAACGCTCCTGAAACAGCGTCCGGCCTGGCTGCTCCAGAAAGCACGGTACGAGGGGGACGGCGTGACGCGATTCGTGAAGGCGAAGGCGGCACCGGGGCTGACGCTCCTGTCGGGATTGTTCGACGACAACCTCGAACTCAGACTCATCGAGGCGGACGGCTCGATCGTCGCGCGCTGGCCGGTTCAGTTCAGCGGCCTCTTTCCTGACACGACCTTCATACAGCCGGCGGGACGCGTGCCGCAGACAGACTGGAACACGAACGTGCACGGATCGCGCCTCTTGCCGGACGGTTCCCTGGTCTTCACCTTCGAGGCCGTGGGGGCAGCCAGGCTCGATCGGTGCGGCGCCGTCGAGTGGACGCTGCCCGAGATGACGCATCACACCGTGAGCGCCTCCGCCAGGGGGACCTTCTGGATCCCGGGCATGCGGCACGTCCTCGATGACATGCGATTTCCCGGACTCGATGCGCCGTACGACGAGGACCTGATCCTGGAGGTTTCACCGGAGGGGAAGGTGCTGCGGAAGATTTCCGTGCTCGATCTCTTCTCCCGCAAGGACCTCCGCGCGCTGTTGTTCGCGAACGGGGTTGGCACGCCCGACGTCCCGGGATCGCATACGCCGACCCATTTGAACGACGTCGAAGAACTCACGCCGGCGATGGCCGCGAAGTTCCCGAACTTCTCGGCCGGCGATCTCCTCCTTTCCCTGCGGAACTACAACCTGCTGATGGTCATCGATCCCGACACCGGAGTGGTGAAGTGGCATCAGGTCGGGCCCTGGCTCAAGCAGCACGATCCGGATTTCCAGGCCGACGGCACCATCAGCGTCTTCAGCAACAATACCGATACGACGTTTGCCGGAACGATCCTCGGGGGCAGTACGATCATCGATTTCACGCCGTTCTCTCGCGGCTCGAAGGTCCGGTACGGAGGCAGGCCGGCCCAGAAGCTGTTCACCAACGTCCGCGGCATGCATCAACGGCAGCCGAACGGTAACGAGCTGATCGCCGAGGCGCACGCGGGTCGAGTGATCGAGGTGACGCCGTCCGGTGAGATCGTCTGGGAATTCATCAATCGGTACGATGCGGAGACGGTGGCGATCGTAACCGGAGCGACGCGCTACCCGTACGACTACTTCACGGTAACCGATTGGAGTTGCCGGGCAGACTCCTCTGAAACTCCGGCGCGCTGAGATCGGCCGCGAGCGTCAGCGTGCGGGGAGGCCGGCCGGTGACATACCCGATCCACTCGCCCCACGACCAGCAGAACACCAGCGCGAGGATGGGCCCGAGCGATCCTGCGAAACGGCGAGCCAGCGCACGTGAGCGAAGGACCTTCGCCGTCATCCGTCCGAGCAGGAGGGCCGGCAGCGCCGGCGCCACGGCCGCGCGCACGCAGCGCCGCATGAAGGATTCCTTCTCGATCCGCTTGTAGCCGAAGATCCGTCCGAACGCGTACCGTTCCCGCAGGCACGGAAGGAAGGCGATCGTCCGATGCATGACGACTTCGCTCGCCGGGTGCAGCCAGAGGTCGCCGAACTTCGCACCTAAGGCGTCATGGACCTCGGGCTCGTTGAACTGTACGTGCCAGAGATCGCTGACGGCGGCGAGCTGCCGGCGATCGTAGGCGACGTTGCACACCGATAGGGTGGGGGAGGGCCCCTCGTCGACCGGTCCTGCGTACCGGAAGAAGTCGACGAAATAGAACGCCCAGTCGACGGACGAGGCACTGCGGTGGACCTCGATGCGGCCGCCGACGGCGCCGCGTCCCGGCTGGACCGCCTGGACCATCGTCCGCACCCAGTCCGCGCGCGGCACGCAGTGATCCTCCGTGAGGAGCACGACGTCAACGTCGCAGGCACGCAACGCGGCCGCGGCGAGTTCCAGCGGGGTCCGTTCGTGAGGCGCACACCCGAACTGGACGTGCGGATACTGCGCGATGACGTCGTCCATGCCGGCAAGCGCGGGATCGTAGCGCACGACGATGTCGAACGGTGGCGATCCCTGTTGCGCGCCCAGCGCGTCGAGGCAGCGAGCCAGGTGCGCCGGCCCGCAGATGCACGCGATGGCAACCGCGACCTGCTTCTCCGAGACGGACCCGCCGTTCGGATTCGTGCTCATGCGGCAGTCACCAGCGATCGTGGCGGCCGGCCGGTGAGATACCCCAGCCACTCGCCCCACGATCGGCCCAGGACCATCAGGGTCAGCGGCAGCCATCCGCGGACCAGCGCTGCCGTGTGCCGGCGCGAGCGGACGGCGGTCCTGGCCATCCTTCCCAGGAGGACCGCTGGCAGTGCCGGCGCCAACGCCGCATACAGCAAGCGGCGACCGGAGCTGCAGCCGTCCAGGCGCGAGCAGCCAAACAGGCGGCCGAAGGCGTACCGCTCGCGCACGGCGGCGGCGAGTGTGAGCCGCCGCTCGAAGATGACCGTCGAGGCGGGTTCGAGCCAGAGGCTGCCGAACCGTTCGCTCAACGCCGCGTTCACCCGCACTTCCACGAACGTCTTTTCCCAGGTGGCGCGTACCGTGTCGAGCGCAGCCCGCCGGTAGGCAACGTTGCAGACCGTCAGCGAGGGCGCGGGCCCGCCGGCTGCTCCTTCGGAATAGGGGTGAAAATCGATGAAGTAGTACGCCCACTCCGTCGCGCTGGCGTCCGGTGCGACTTCGACGCGGCCGCCCACCGCTCCGCGCGCGTCCCGCTGTGCGTCGACCATCGCACGCACCCAGCCCGGACCGGGCACGCAGTAGTCCTTCGTGAGCAGCACGAGGCCGGCGTCGCACTCGCGCAACGCCCGTGAGACGAGTTCGAGCGGTGTGCGCTGACCCGCATTGACGACCACGCGCACCTCTGGAAACCGTTGGCGCACGTCGTCCAGCGCGCCGAGCGCCGGATCGCTGACGACCGTGATATCGAAGGAAGGGGCGTCGATCTGATGGCGGAGCGCGGTGAGACACCGGGCGAGGCTTTCAGCGCCCGAGGTGCACACCACGGCGATGGCGACGCGCGAGATCTCATCCATTCGCGACTGATTGCCTTTTCGCGGGCGCGGCGTCGCGCCGGGCGGACCGCCACTTCTTCGCGCCGACGCGGTTCCACCACATCACGAGGCCCGTGAGGAAGAGGAGGGGGGGCACGAGGCCGAGCACGAGCCACAGCACCTTCACGGCCGGTCCGGCGAAGTCGCCAAAGTGCAGCGGCTTCGCCCAGGCGAGCAGCGCATCTCCGGCCGTGCGGTCGCGAGGCTCCCGTGTCGCGAGTATCTCGCCGCTGAACTGATCGAAATAGACGTGCACGGTTTTCGAGAGGTCCGACGGTGCCGGATGCGAGGAGGACACGTGCACAAGCACCGCGCCACGAGCGGATGCCGGGAGAACGAGTCCCGAAACCTGACCTCCGCCAGCGGCCGCCGCCTGTTCCAGCATCCGGCCGAGGTCCGCCGGCGATCCTTCTACGGGATCCGATACTGGGGCTCGTGTCGTCGTCACCGGCGACGCGAGGTTGACGATCTTCCGGAACGGCGCCGGGTATGCGAAGTACGCGCCCGTCACCGCCCAGACGATCAAGAGACTCGCCGTCCAGAACCCGGCGGCGCCGTGCAGTTCCCACAAGGCGCGCTTCCAGTTGCCGCC
>DASWVN010000344.1:0-17985 GCA_036401215.1 Vicinamibacterales bacterium
GTGGCGATCGTGCTGCAGGCCCGGGTGAGTTCGACCCGGCTTCCCGCGAAAGCGCTGGCGACGATCGGCGGCAGGACGCTGCTGGAGCACTGCCTCCACCGCCTCATTCGTTCGGGCGCAGGCGAGGTCCTGCTCGCCACGACCGAACGTGCCGAGGACGACGCGCTGGTGGAGATTGCGGGAAGGATGAACGTGCCGGTCTTTCGCGGCAGCACCGAGGACGTGCTCGCGCGCTACGTCGGAGCCGCCGAGTCGGTCGCCGCCGACATCGTGATCCGCGCAACCGGCGACAACCCGGCCGTGGATGTCGACGCACCCTCGCGGGTCGTCCGGGTACTCGAGCACGCCTCTGCCGATTACGCGTGCGAAGAGGGCTTGCCGACCGGAGCGGGCGTCGAAGCGATCACCTACACAGCCTTGTGCCGCGCGGCGGCGGCCGCCACCGTTCCTGAGGATCGTGAGCACGTCACGCTTTACGTGAAGCATCGTCCGGGCGCGTTTCGGGTCGTCCGGCAACCGGCGCCGAGGCCGCTGTCGTGCCCCGATCTCAGTCTGACCGTCGATACCCCCGAGGACCTCGACTACCTGCGCCGGCTCTTTGCGCACGTTGCGGTTCCCGAGCCAGCCTTGTCCGATTTCATCGCGGCCGCCCGTTCGTGCCGCCGGAGTGATGCGGCATGACCCGTTCGTCTGACATCTCCTCGCGCCGTCGCTTCCAGTGGGGTTCGCTGGCCGCGGTCGGCGCGGGCATTCTGATTGTCGTCGCCGCGCAGGCGCTCGACGGAGGGACCTTCAGTGCACTCCTCCAGGGTCCCGCCGCACTGATCGTTTTTGGTGGCACCTGCGCGGCAACACTCGTCAGCTACTCGCCGTCCACCGTGCTGGACGCCTTGCGGGCGGCGGCACGCACGTTCAGGGAGGACGTCGATGATCTCGACGAACTGAGCGCGCAGCTGGTCGGGTTGTCGATCCGCGCTCATCGCCGCGGCCTGCTCGATCTCGAGTCCGAGGTCGACACGCTTCAGGATCCATTCCTGCGCAACGGCCTGGCGCTCGCCGTCGACGGGGTCTCGAGCGAGATGCTGCGGGAGGCCCTCAACGTCGAACGGCTCGCGCACGAGGCGCGGGAGGAGGTGCCGGCGCGCGTGTTCGAAGCGGCGGCGGGGTACGCACCCACCCTCGGCATCCTGGGGGCCGTGCTCGGCCTGATCCGGGTCATGGAACATCTCGCAACGCCTGCGGCCCTCGGGAGCGGGATCGCGATGGCGTTCGTGGCGACGGTTTACGGCGTGGGCTCCGCGAACCTGCTGTTGCTGCCGATGGCGGCGCGGCTGCGCGAGCGGTCCGCGGCCGCTTCACGCCGCCGCGACCTCATCACCGAGACCCTCATCGACGTCCAGCAGCGGATCAATCCCCGGCTGGTCGCGCAGAAGGCGCGGGTGTTCGCCAACACCTTGCCGAGAGT
This sequence comes from Vicinamibacterales bacterium, assembly GCA_036401215.1. Taxonomy (GTDB): domain Bacteria; phylum Acidobacteriota; class Vicinamibacteria; order Vicinamibacterales; family 2-12-FULL-66-21; genus JACDCA01. The sequence continues at coordinate 1,466 of DASWVN010000344.1, forward strand.
CGACGAGATCGCCAGGCAGATGCGTCCGTCGAACGACCTCCTCGAGGACATCTACGCATGAAATTCAGAGGTCCGTCCCCTCGAGCGGGCCAGGACCGATGGCTGATGTCGTATGCCGACCTGGTCACGCTGCTGTTTGCGTGCTTCACCACTGTGTACGCCGCGTCGGTCACGGCCCCGAAGGACGTAGTACTTCCCGCTCCTCCAGAGGCCGTCGAAGTCGTCGACGACCTCGCTGAGCCGCTGCCGCCGCCCGTCGAGGAGCCACGAGTTCCCTCGTTGAAGGAACGGCTCGCACCCGCGCTTGCCGCGGGCCTCGAAGATCTGGAGATCAGCGTCATCGAGGACGCGCGTGGCCTGGTCATCTCGCTTCCCGAGCCGGCGACCTTCCCGACCGGCAGCGCGGACCTGTCTTCTCCGGCACAGGCGCTGCTGCACCGGATTGCCGAAGCCCTCCGCGACACGCAGGCCACGATCCGCATCGAGGGGCATACCGACGACGCGGCGATCCGCGGCGGACGTTATGGATCCAATTGGGAGCTGTCCACCGCAAGGGCCAGCGCGGTCGTCGTGTTCATGGTCACGCACGCGGCGTTCGAGCCATCACGCCTGGCGGCCGCGGGCTACGGCGAGTTCCATCCTCGCGCGCCGAACGACACGCCCGAAGGACGTGCCCTCAACCGCCGGGTCGACGTGGTCGTGATCGATGCGTCCAGTCAGCCGGCGGACGCCACGGAATCTCTCGCGAGGCCGTAGCATGCGCGTGCTGCACGTCACGACCTTTCTCCAGGGGGGCGCCGGGCGCAACATCACCGATCTCGCGGTCGCGCAACTGCGCGCCGGCCTCGACGTTCTCGTGGTGGCGGATCGAGGCGGCGAACCGGGCTACTCGTCCTACCAGGAATACATCGACGAGATGCACGCTGCCGGCGTGCCGTTCAGCACGATCACGTCGACGTTCAAGCGCGACGATGCGCTCAACCGCCGCGGGGCGTCCGAGTTACAGGAACTGATCGAAGGATGGCCTCCTGATCTCGTGCACGCCCACGCCGCCACACCGGCCGTCGTCGCACGGCGCGCGGGCCTTGGTATCGACCAGCCGGTGCTGCACACCATGCACGGCTGGGGGGTGGCCAAGACGCAGGAACAGAGTGCCGCCGACATCGCCGTCCTGGAACGAGCGTCCGCCGTTGTCGTGCCGTCCGCGGCGGCTGCCCACACGCTGAAGCGTGCAGGGTTGATGCGGCAGGACGTGCAGGTTATCCCGTACGGCATCCCTGGGCACGCGAGCGCCATGGCTCCAGATGCGGAGGACGTTCGCCGCGTACGGCGCAGCGCCGGTGATCGTCCGGTGCTCCTCTGTGTCGGGACGATCGGCGAGCGAAAGAACCAGCGGCTTCTGGTGGATGTGCTGGCGGCTGGTCTCGACGATGTCGTTGCCGTTTTCGTGGGGGACGGGGAAGCTGCGGCGCTCGAGGCGCATGCGCGCCGGGCAGCCGTTGGGGACCGCGTCGTGGTGCTGGGCCATCGCCCTCATGCCAGCCGGTACCTCGCGCTCGCGGCGGCAGCCGTCCTGCCTTCACGAAACGAGGGGCTCCCGCTCTTCGTCCTCGAATCCCTCCGCGCGGGCGTGCCGGTCGTGGCCAGCAACATTCCGGAGATCGCGGAAGCGGTGGGGGAGCACGGCTACCTGTTCGCCCCCGATGATGCCGGCGCACTCGCGGCCGCGTTGCGTTCCGCCTTGCGCGCTACGGCGGGCCAGCGTGCGGCCCTGCGTGCGCGCTTCGAATCCCGCTATTCGTCTACGACGATGTTCGCCGCGTACTCCAGGCTGTACGAGCAACTGACGACTGTGACTGTCGTCAGTCTCTAGCCCCTCCGCGCCCTCGACGCTTTACCATCTACCATTTGCCATTTACCATCCGGCCGCAGGCCGGTCAGGCCGCCTTCGCAGGATCCGGGAGCCGCGGCGCGAGCGCCTTCGACACGTCGCTGAACACTTCGGGAAGGTCGACGTGCCACGTGGTCGGCGAGTGCTCCCACGGACGATCCAGCAGCTCGAGTGACATCGGGATGAGGTCTCTCAGGTCCGCCGGGAGCTGGACGGCGCCGATGTTCATCGAGTCGTCCACGCCGTGGATCTTGTTGAACGGCCAGGCTTCGAAGAGCCACTGCGGACCGTGCACCTGGTATTGCGGATGGAGTTTGGGCAGCTCGATGTCGTGCAGCGCGATCCACGACTGCGGACGTGCGACGCGCGTGACGTGCAGCAGGTCGAGCAGCGGCCAGGGATGGCTGTGGTTCGCGTCGATGAAGGTGAGATCGATCGAACCGGCCGGGACGACGAGGCCGATACGCCGCGCGTCCGAGTTCGTGTCGAGCAGCCACGGCGTGCGCCGCTGTGGATACATCTCCTCCACGGCCGAACCGGTCGCACGCTCCGGATCGAAGTAGCACGTGCCTCTTACATCGCACGACCGCAGCGTCCGGTTCCCCGGCCCGAGCTGGTCGAGCGCGAACAGCAGGGCAGCCGATGACGCGCCGGATGCGACTCCCAGCTCGAGGACCGTCGCCGGTGCCACACCGCTCACGAGTTCCAGGAGGAACTCGGAATCACCGCCGCTGATTCCGCCCTGGACCCATGCCGGGCGTCTCGCGAGGATCGGGTGGAGCGCGTTCGTCGCCGCGCTCGCGTGTCCGAGCCGCCGGCGCATCCGCGACGCGGTGGTTTCGACGAGTGGTGCCGGTCCTTCTTCATGGAGCAGCACGTGCTCGATTGGGAGATCGGCGAGGCGGGCGTGCATCTCACGTTCGTACTCCCGCGAGGAATACAGGACGACGTCCGCGATGGCCGGCGTCAGTTCCTCGGGGCGGATGCAGGGCTTGCCGAGGAACTGCGAGACGGGACGGCGGTCGATGAATCCGGCGATGTATCGGCCGAGTTCCGGCTCAAGCGTCAGGACCAGCCGCGAATGCTCGCCGGCGCCATACATGAAGACGCGGGGATCCGTGGCCGCCCAGCGCGCCGCCACTTCGGCGAGCCTCGACTTCAACGCGCGCATGTCCGCGATGAGCGGATCCTGCCGGCCTGTCCATGCGAGACCCGAGTACGCCTGGAGTTCTGCGTCGCGGATCGTGAGCATGTGCTCATAGAGGCCCCGCCCGACCGGCGTCGAGTCGTCATCCGCCCGTGCCCCCCGGCGCCGCTCGGCGGGACTCGCGTACTTGATGAGCCATCCGAGATCGAGCCGTTCCGGTGCATGCAAACGGTACTGCCGTGCGACCGCCTCGATCGTCTCGTGCGAGTCGGTTGCCGGTTCGGGCGCCGAGTACAGGACTTCGGGGATGATGGCGAGTTCCAGGCCCGCGCAGCTCAGGGCCGCGTACGCCGGCCAGAAGTGGAACGCGAGCGGCGGTTCCTCACGCAGCAGGTCGAGGGCGGTTCCGGTCGCGGCGAAGCAGGGACCGCCGAACACGTTGTGCGTCCAGCCGGTTTCGAGCGACGCGCCCAGTGGGGCCGTCTCGACCGCACCGGCGGCTGATGTCGATTCGAAATAGCTCGTCGCCGCATCCACCCGCGAATCGGCGAGCGCGCGCAAGAGACGTCCAATCATCCCCTGTCGCGGGTCGACATCGCGCGTGAGCAGGATCGCGGCACGATTGGGAGGTGACTGGAGCCATCCAGTCCACGTGTGGAACGCGCAACCCTCCGCGGAGCGGTCACTGCCGGCGAAACGGTCGCGTACGGCGTCCAGGGTCTCGTCATCGTGGGCGTCGACCACGACCACGTCGCAGGCGTCGACCAGCGTCCGTGTCGGTTTCCGGAAACGGTTGATCATCTCGGCCACGTATTCGACGTGCGACAGGTTCGCGGACGGGATCGAGTAGCCGCTTCGGTAGTTGATCGCAAGATGTCCTGCCTCGTGGACCCTGGTCAACACGTCCGCAAGGCCGTCGACCGTCGGCGCCGCCAGCAAGTGCCCGTTGGGCGCGCCGAGAATTTCAGGGATGCCCCCGATGCGGGTGGAGATCAGCGGCAGACGCCGCGCGAACAGCTCGATGACGGCGTAGGGAAGGTTGTCGACGAGGCTGGGCGCAACCACGATCGAGTTGCGCTGCTGCTCGAGCCATTCGAGCGCTTCCAGCGACCCGAGGTTGCCGATGATCTGCACCTCCAGCCCAAGCCCGCTCAGCGTGTCACGGATGAACGCTTCGCTGGGACGTCCCTCGACGGTCGATGCCTTGCCGAGGAAGGTCACCTTCCTGACCGGACCTCGTGCCGCTTCACGCGTCAGCGCGCGGCAGAACAGGTGCAGCCCCTTCCTCGTTTCGAGGCGGCCGAAGAAGATCAACTGTGTGAACGGTCCCTCGTGCTTCACCGTGCCGGCCGGCCGTTCGATGCCGCTGTCATAGCAGTACGGCACGACGGCGGGCGTCTCGTCGAGGTGCCAGTGCTGGACGGCCCAGTCCGCCATGTGGCGCGAGGGTGCGATGACGTAGTCGGCGAGACGTGCGGACTCGCGCTCGAGGAAGTCCACGAAAAGATCCTGCCGCGAGGTGGGCAGGCGCTTCATGCCCTCGTAGATCCACTGCCGGCACGAGTGAAGCGTCACGGCTGCCGGTGTGTCGGCGAGCGCCTCACCGCTGCGCCGCGCCTGGAGGGTGCGCGCGCCGTGGCCGAGGAACTCCTGGAAGAGCAGCAGGTCGAACGACCGCTCGCGCAGGAAGCGGTACACGAGGTCCGCCGTGTGCGCTTCGGCGCAGGGTTGCTGGACGGCGATGGGGCGGGACGAGGCCCACTTCCACAGATCGATGTAGGCGAAGGGACCCGACGCGTATACCCGCTCCCAGTGCTCCGGGGTCTCGCGGTCCGTGGGACCGGTATAGAGGACGGTGACGTCGTAGCCCGCGGCGCCGAGCGTCACGGCTTCCCAGTAGCAGGCGGTGCCTACGCCGCCGTTCGGAAACGGACCGATGAATTCAGGGGCAACCAGGCAGATGCGGCGGCGATGCGAAGTCATGTGTCGACGTGGATCGAGCAACGCCGATGCCAGCAGGAGATGGCGGGCATGGGTGGAAGTAGGGCGCGGCTTTACGCCGCGCCGTCGACGACGATTGACGATGAGCCGGACGCGGTGTCCGGTGGACCGTCACCACAGGGATGCGGGGAGAGCCGCGAGGATGTCGCTTTCCGTAACCGTGCCGGCGGTGAAATCCGTCCACCGTTTGATCGGCGGCGACTTGCGTCCAGAGCGGATCTTTTCGAGCAGCGCGTTGAACGGCGCGAGGTCCTTGCGTCCGGCACGCGAGGCCGCGTGCTGCTCGCGGAGGGTCGTGCGGATCCCCGGCTGCGAAGGCGCACCGCCGAGCGCCTCCTCGAGCGACGCCTGCTGGATCCTGCCCCCGTGGAGGATGCCTCCGCCGGTCGCGTTGATCACGGTTGTCGGCGTCAGGGACGCGATGCGCTCGACGAGCCAGTCGCGAAACGACACGAGGTTGGGCGCCGTTCGCGCCGGCGCACCGTGGATGTCGTCGCGGTAGACCTCCGGCTGGCGGCTGAAGTAGTCCTCCATCAGCAGCTCCCAGCTGCAGCCCTTGTCGATCCACTCCTGCCACTGCGCGTCGTAGATCGTGCCGCGGCAATAAGGACGCATGCCGGTGAAGGCGAGGTCCGCTCCGGCGAACACGATCGGATCGCATCCCATCACGCACGCGAGGTCGAAGGTGGACGTCAACACGGACCCCCAGGTCCGCAATTCGCGGCGATCGACGCCGGCCGCGCGGAACCAGGGCCAGGGATCGTGGTCCGCGATGCGAAAGGAGAAAATACGCCCGCCGAAACGCTCGAACGCGGACGGATGAAGGCTGCCTTCCGCGGCCAGCATCACGTCGTGTGAGTCGCCAGGGGTCGTCAGATGCCGGGCATTGAGCGCGCTCGAGTCCACGCCGACCACCAGGTGCGGACGCACACCGCCGGAGAGGAGCGGTCCGAGCGTGGTGTCGGTCGCGACGATCACCGCCCGATCCTGGAGGAGACGCAGGGCACCCATGTTGTCGTCGAGTGACGGGCCGGCCCCGACGACGACGGCCGGCACGGCGTTGAAGGCGTTCGCCAGCGCCTCCACGCGCCCTTCGCGCGCGATCGCCGGCAGATTGGCGAGCGTCTGCAGCAGGTAGGGGCCTGCGAACCTGCGCCTCGCCCGGCCGTTGTTCCTCGCGTTCTCCGCGACGCGTTCGGCCACGGCTCTGGCACGCGCGTGGGCGTCGGGCTCGACCTCTGTCCGCAGCGGGTGCGAGACGATCGGGATATCGCTGAGGCCGTCCAGGAACCGCGCGACGTCGGCGGCTCCCCGATAATCGGGACCGGTCAGGAGCCGGAGACTCCCATTCGCGAAGAGCGGCTGCCAGTCGCGTCGCGAAAGCAGGAGCGTGGCCAGCCCGGGATCCGGTTCGACCGCCACGATTTTCTGGAATCCGAGTTCCTGGGCCCGTTCGAGCGCGTACCCAAGGCCGGCGCCGACCAGGATCATCTGCGCGTGACCGGAACCCGGTTCGTCGAGCCAGTGCTGCCCCTGAACAGAATTCGGCATATCGATCGGCCGCCACTCGCCGTCGTCAACGCGCATCTCGACGTTCACACGATTGCCCGTTACGGCAACGCGCATCGAGTCACGCAGCGCCCCGAGCGCCGGACACATTCCCTGGGCTCGAGTCAGGGCCTCGAGATTACGACTGAGGATCTCTGGAGAAAGCACGGTACCGCCGCGCGGTGCAAGTCCAGTGCCGGCGTGCAGGCCCGCTGTCTCCGTTGAAGAATACCGAGTCCGTGCCGATTGGGTGCGTGATGCATCACCGTCCAACTGTGCTCCTGGTCCACGACGACCTGGATGCCAGGCTGCGCTTCGGAAACTGGCTGTCGGCCGGCGGCTATCGCTGCCTGACCGTGGATGACAGCGCTTCAGCGCTCCGCTTCGCGGGACGGACGTCGCCCGACGTCGCCGTCATCGATATCAGCCGTCGCGACCGCGACCGGCTGTGGCTCGCCAGCCGCCTTCGCGACCGCGCCACCCCGATCGGGGTCGTCTTCACCTCGGGATCCACTTCGCACGAACATCTCGACGCCCTGCGATTCGGTGCCTCCGGCGTCGTCGTCGGTCCACGCGGTCCGGAAGAACTGCTCGATGCCGTGCAGCGCGCGGCAAGCCAGCGCGACGTGGACGAGGCGCGTGCGCTCGACGTCCATCAGAACCTGATGGCGAGCGTCGCGGGTCGCCACGCCGCGTTCAAACGGATCGTTGCGGCGTCGCCTGGCGCCGTCGACATCTTCTCGGCCGTGCGCGAGACGTTTCGCCGCGGCGAACCCGCACTGCTCGGCCACTCGGTGCGGGTCACGCGCCAGTCGGTGGCGCTCGCCAGGGCGCATCACCTCTCGCCCTCGGCGGTGGCCGACATCCAGGGCGCGGCGCTGTTGCACGATTTCGGCAAGCTCTCCTTGCCGGAGGCGGTGCTGCTCGGCGACTTGCCGGTTGGCGACGCCGACATGGAGGCGCTTCTCGACCACCACTGCCGGACGCTCGACGCTCTGAGCGGCAAGCCGGCGCTTGCCGGCGTCGCCGCGCTGCTGGAATCGGTGTTCGAGTGGTGGGACGGCCGCGGCTACCCGGTGGGCCTCGCGGGCCGCGACATTCCGCTCGGCGCCCGGATCATTGCCGTCGCCGACACGTTCGATGCCGCGCGCGTGCACTATCCGGCGGGCGACACCTGGGCGCATCACGAAGCCGGTCGCGCGGCGATCGCGCGCGGGGCGGGTTCGCGGCTCGATCCCGATCTCGTGCGCGTGTATCTCCACTTGTTGGACGGGGAATCATGTTCGTAATCGTTGGGTTCGTGGTCGTCCTCGGCGCGGTCGTGGGCGGCTACCTGATGGCGGGTGGGGCGCTCGGCGTCCTCAATCAGCCGTCCGAGTTCGTCGTCATCGGCGGCGCGGCGATCGGCAGTCTCCTGGTGAGTACTCCTCCCAAGGTGCTGGCGCTGGCGGCCGCGCAGATCAAAGGCGCGCTGACTGGCGCAGGTGCGCGCAAACAGGACTACGTCGATCTGCTCTCGATGCTGTATCAGATTTTCAAGCTGGTACAGCAGTCGGGCGTGATGGCGCTCGAGGCGCATTTCGAAGATACGACCAAGAGCACGATCCTCGCGAGGTATCCGCGCTTTCTCAAACGGCACGAGGCCGTCGACTTTCTCGCCGATTCCGCGAAGGTCATCATCGTCGGCGGGATCTCGGCACATGACCTCGAAGCGCTGATGGACGAGGACCTGCGCGTCCACCACGAAGAAGCGCTCAAGCCGGCGGCCGCGCTCTCGAAGATCGGCGACGCGCTGCCCGGACTCGGCATTGTTGCCGCGGTCCTCGGCATCGTCATCACGATGGGGCACATCGACGGTCCGCCCGAAGAGATCGGCCATCACGTCGGCGCCGCACTCGTCGGCACGTTTCTCGGCATCCTGCTCTCGTACGGGTTCTGTCAGCCGCTGGCCGGGAACCTCGAGGCGCGGGTCAGCGACGAGGCCTACTACTGCCTCTGCATCAAGGCGGGGCTGCTCGCGCTCTACAAGGGCAATCCGCCAGCCATCGCGATCGAGTTCGCCCGCCGTGTGCTGCCGCACGACGTCCGTCCGTCGTTCAACGAGACCGAGGCATTCTGCCGGGCCGCGACCAAGGGTGGTGAAGCCGTAGGAGTCGCGGCGTGAACCCGACCAAGCAGGCTCCGATCATCATCGTCCGCAAGGTCGCGCATGGGAAGCATGGCCATCATGGGGGCGCCTGGAAGGTGGCCTATGCCGATTTCGTGACCGCGATGATGGCCTTCTTCATGGTGATGTGGCTGGTGAACACCAGTCCGCAGGTGAAGAGTTCCGTCGCCTCGTACTTCCGGGAGCCGGGCGTTTTTGAAACCACCTCCGGGGGCGGTGCCATGCCGGGCGCTGCCGCCGGCGCGGTCCCGGGCACCGCGCCAACGCCGGGGATTGCCGCCGCGCGCGAGGCGCTCGAACGGGCCGCGGAACGGATCCGGGAAGCGCTCGAGAACCTGCCCGCCTTCGAGGCGCTGAAGGACCGGATCGAGATCCAGGTGACCGCCGAAGGGCTGCGGATCGAGTTGCTCGACACCGGCGACCAGAGCTTCTTCGGGATCGGCAGCGCCGAGGTCCGTCCGGAAACCGTCGGCACGCTGAAGATCATCACGCAGCAACTGCTCACGCTACCCAATAAGGTGGCGATCGAAGGGCACACCGACAGCCGTCCGTACACGGCCGGCGGCTACAGCAATTGGGAGCTTTCCAGCAGCCGGGCGAACGCCGCACGCCGCATCATGGAAGAAGCGGGGCTCCCAGCCGCACGCCTCGAGGCGCTGCACGGTTTCGGCGACGCGCGCCTCCGCTACCCCGACGCGCCGCTCGACGCCCGCAATCGCCGCATCGCCATCGTCGTCCGTCATGGCGGGTAAGAGTCCGAGGGGCTTCGCCCGCCATTTGTGCGATAGCTCGTAGTATCATCCCGGCACCGCATGTCCAGGGGGATTTCGGATCGACCGACGCCGCGTCGGCTGGCGAAGGCTCTGCAGTCGGCCGTCGACCTCGTGTCCGACGCCGTCCTCGTTGCCGATTCCGCGGGACGTGTTCTCGAGGCCAATCCCGCGGCCGCCGCAATGTTCCGCGGATCGCGGAGCGACCTGCCGGGGTTCGAGATCGAGCGCCTGCTTCCCGGAGTGCTGCAGCGCGAAGCCGTCACTGACCGGCAGGACGTCACCGCGCGGCGCACCGATGGGACGACGTTCCCCGCCCGCGTGTCGCTGCGTGTTCTGGACGGCGACGATGGCGGCCTGGTCGCCATCGTGACCGATCGCTCCGAGACCGCAGGGATGGAGTCGCGCCTCCACACCGCGCAGAAGATGGAGGCGGTGGGCCTTCTGGCCGGCGGGATCGCGCACGACTTCAACAACCTTCTGATGATCGTCGCCGGATACTGCGAGAGCCTGCGCAGGGTTCCGGACCTGCCCGATGCCCAACGCACCGGCCTCGAACACATTGCTGTCGCTACGGAACAGGCGTCCGCGCTGACCGCGCAGCTCCTCGCGCTGAATCGCCGCGCGGCCGTCGAACCAGTGGTGGTTGATCTGCATGCCGCGCTCGAACAGACCCGCCGGCTGCTCGATCGCACGATGGGCGAGGACATCTCCATCACGATGGCGCTCGCCCCGGGACCGGCCCACGTGCGGATGAATCGCAGTGACGCCGGGCACATCCTCATCAATCTCGCGATCAACGCGCGCGATGCCATGCCGGAGGGAGGCACGTTCACGATCCGCACGAAGGTCGTCTCCGGAGAACATCCATGCGTCGAGCTGACCGTGAGCGACACCGGCAGCGGCATGGCGCCCGAGACCAGGGCGCGGGCGTTCGAACCGTTCTTCACGACCAAGTCGCCCGGCGGCGGCACCGGTCTCGGTCTGGCGAGTGTCGCGCGGATCGTGAAGGCGGCCGGCGGCGAGATTCGTCTCGAGACCGCTCCGGGTGCTGGTACGTCGTTTCTGATCGTGCTGCCGCTCGAGAGCGCGGTGCGGCCGGCTTCACACGACCCGGATGCGCAGGGATCGTCGTCCATCGCATCCGAAACCGTGCTCCTCGTGGAAGACGATCCTGCCGTACGTGAGATCGTGGCGACGATGCTGCGCGATCTTGGCTATCGGACGCTGGAGGCGTCGGGATTGCCGGATGCGATCGCGGCGACGGCCGCGAACGATGCCAGCGTCGACATCCTCGTGAGCGACATGGTGTTGCCGGATGTCGGCGGAACGGAACTCGCGAACCGCCTCCGTCAGCAGCTTCCCACGTTGAAGGTCCTCTTCATGAGTGGCGACACTGACGAGGAGGTGCCGGCTCATTTCATCCGCAAGCCCTTCACCCGTAACGCGCTCGCACGAAAGATGCGAGAGGTGCTCGACGCTGTGTCGACACCGTCTGTTTCCCCGTCGTGACCCGTACGCCTCAGCCCGACGATTCGCTGCCGGATCGGACGCTCGCCGATGCGTTGCCGGCGCCCGTCTTCGTCGTCCAGGATCACCGCTTCGTCTATGTGAACGCCGCGTTCGCCGAGGTCATGGGCGTGCCTCGCGAGGAGCTCATCGGACGTTCGAGCGTGGAACGCGTGCACCCGGACGACCGTGACGTGATCCAGAAGCGTCAGGCGGCCGCGGCGGCCGGACGCCGGACGGATTCGTCCGCACAGATCCGCATCCGTCGCGGCGATGGCGCCGAGCGAAGCGTCATCGTGACGACAACCTTGATTCAATACGGCGGACGTTCGGCCGTGCTCGGCACGCTGGTCGACGTCACGGTGCAGTCAGACGCAGTGAACATGTCGGTGCGGATGGCGGCCCTCGGCCGGCTTGCCGGAGGCGTCGCGCACGACTTCAATAACCTGTTGCTCGTCATCGGCGGACAGGTGGAGCGGTTGCAGGAGGCGCTGCCGCCCGCCCTGGAATTGCGGCACAGCGTCGATGCGATCGGCGCGGCGGCCGAGCGCGCGGCGATCCTCACCGACCAGCTCCTGTCCTTCGGACGCCGGCAGATGCTGACGCCGCAGGTCACGGATCTTGCCGCGATGCTGGCCGAGATCGAGCCACAGCTCCGCGCGCGTGTGGGTTCCGCGATCGACCTGAACCTGGAGGTTGCCTCGGACCTGCCGCCGATCCGTGCCGACCGCCCCCGGCTGCGGCAGGTGGTGCGGCATCTCGTCGAGAACGCGATGGACGCGATGCCCTCGGGCGGCACGCTGACGATTGCGCTCGATGTCGCCGAAGTGGATTCGGATCTTCGCCGGCGCTGGTCCTATCTCGCGCTCGGCGGCCGCTTCGTGCGGCTGCGGGTCATCGATACGGGCGGCGGGATGGATCCGGACGTGCTGCCGCACGTGTTCGAACCGTTCTTCACGACCAAGGGACGCGGCCGCGGCGCCGGGATGGGGCTTGCTTCGGTCTACGGCATCGTCAAGCAAAGTGCGGGATACGTATTCGTCGAACGGACGGGTCCCGAAGGCACGTGCGTGACGATCCTCCTGCCGCCGCTTGCCGCCCGTGAAGAGAGCGCCCCATCCAGCCCGCCGGCAAAGAGGAGCGAACTTCCGGCGCGGCCCCGGATCCTGCTCGTGGAAGACGAGCTGGCCGTCCGCGAAATGCTCTCGGATGGACTCGCGATGCATGGATTCGACGTGACCGCCGCCGAGACCGCGGAGCAGGGGGAACTGCTGGCTCGTGGGCAGACGTTCGACCTGCTCCTCACTGACATCGATCTCCCCGGACAGAACGGCGCGGACCTTGCCGCCTCGCTTCGGAGCCGGTTCCCCCATCTCGCCATCGTGCTGATGTCCGGCTACCCGGACGACGGAGCGATTGCGGCCGCAGGGCTCGAGGGTGAGACGGTCCTGCGCAAGCCGTTCTCGCTCGTCCACCTGGTGTCGAGGATCCGGGACGCGTTGTCGGGCCCTCGTTCCTGACTCCAACGGACTCAAGGGAACACTGTTCCCGCCGATTAGAGCCAGTAGCGCAGCCCTCAGGGTCCGGCAACGGACGGATACAGCCGTTACGTCGCAGGTTAGCGCGACCCGTGTATGCAACACGAATTCGTGTCCCTCAATCTCAGCGCTCCCACGGACGCCGTTCCCACAACAGTTCACGCCCGGCTGCTGGACGCCGCGCTGGCCTTGATCCGCGACATGCTTGCCGCCGAGCACGAACCGACGCGGACCGCGCTCGCGGAACGCTTCGAGCAATGCCGCGCCGCCGTGGCCGCTGGACAGCCGGTGCCGGAGCTTGCCGCCATGACGGAAGCGTGTCTTGCCGACGGGCGCCACATCGTCGCGGATCACCAGGCACTGCGCGTGGCGCGCGCGCGGGAAATGTCCGCGCTGGTCGCGGCTCTGCGGGATGTCGTCGTGAGCATCGGCAGCGAGATGACGACGCTGAGCAGCGGTCTCGAGCGATCGACGGGGCGGTTCGACGCCATCAGCACGCTCGACGATCCGGTGCAGATCAAGCAGCGGCTGCTCGAAGAGATCGCCGCGTTGAAACAACTGACGCTCCAGCGGCGCCAGGCGTGGGAAGCCACCTCGCAGCGGCTGAACGAGCGGATCGCGTCGCTCGAACACCAGCTCGTGGCGACGCAGACGGAGGCTTCTACCGATCCGCTGACGCAGATCAGCAATCGCCGTGTCTTCGAACGGACGTGCGAGGACTGGATCCAGACGCCGCGTGCGTCGTTGGCGCTCGCGCTCATGGACGTCGACGATCTGAAGCCGATCAATGACACGCACGGTCACGAGGCCGGCGACCAGGTGCTCTACTTCGTCGCCCAGACGCTCGCGCGCTCTCTCCGGCCCGGCGACGTCGTGTCGCGCATCGGCGGCGACGAGTTTGCGGTGCTCGCGCCGAACCTCACGCTGGCAGAGGCGGAGAAGCGCTTCCGCGCGATCCTCGCGGCTCTCAATCATCCCGATCATGGGATCCTCGAGCGCCCGGTGCACATGCCCGGCGTGAGCTGCGGCGTCGCGGAATTCTCGGCGGGCGATACCTCCAAAACGCTCCTCAAGCGCGCCGACGACGCGCTGTATGACGCGAAGCGCCAGGGAAAGAACCGGCTGGCCGCACGACCGGTCCCGTTCATTCGCGACTACATGGGTAAGAGGCAGCCCTCCTGAACGGTTCTGCTCGCCCGGGATCCGCTCGTGGCAGCTGATCACGTCTGAGCCACATCCTGCGTGATGCGCGGATCGCCGCGGACATGCGTGCGTCCGGCGTTCTGCTAAACTGCGGCGATCCACGAGCCGATGCGCGAGTTCATTGGACGCTACGCGGTCAAGGGCCTCCTCGGTGAAGGCGGGATGGGAGTCGTGTACGCGGCGCACGACTCTCAGCTCGGTCGCACCGTGGCGATCAAGATGATCAAGGCCGCGGTCGACACCCCGTCGGCTCGCGATCGTCTCTACCGCGAGGCCCGCTCGGCCGCGAGCATCAACCATCCGGCGATCTGCCAGCTGTACGAAATCGGCGAGGACGGCGGCGACCTGTTTCTCGCGATGGAGATGCTGCAGGGAGAGTCGCTCGCCACGCGCCTCGCGCGCGGCCCGCTGTCGCTCGCCGAGGCCGTCTCGACCGCCCTGGGGATCCTGCACGGGATCGAAGCGCTCCAGCGCCAGGGTCTCGTGCATCGGGACCTCAAGCCGTCCAACATCTTCCTGACGCCGCACGGCGTGAAGCTCCTCGACTTCGGGCTCGCGACGACGGCCCACGATCACCTGACCGATGCAACCGTGTCCCGGCTGACGCAGCCCGGGACCGTCGTCGGCACACCGCATTACGCGGCGCCCGAGCAGTTGCGCGGAGGGATCGTCGATACGAGAACGGACCTGTTTGCCACCGGCGCCGTGCTCTACGAAATGCTCGCGGGGAAGCCGCCGTTCGTCGGAACCAGCCCGATGGAAGTCTTCCACGCGATCCTCTACGAGCAGCCGGCCGTCCTCACGGGCGGTCCGGCGGTTGCCGCGGTCGACCGGGTCGTCCACCGCGCGTTGGCGAAGTCGCCCGGGGAACGGTACCAGACCGCCGACGCCATGGCGCAGGAGCTGCGCACCGCGCTCGCACTCGGCGATTCGGGGAGCGGCGCGTCGGCGCGTGCGTTGACGCGTCTCATCGTGCTGCCGTTCCGCATCCTCAGAAGCGATCCGGAAACGGACTTTCTCGCGTTCAGCCTGGCCGACGCGATTACGAGCGCGCTCTCGGGCTTGCAGTCGCTGGTCGTCCGGTCGAGCGTGGCCGCGGGGAAGTTCGGTCAGGACGTCGCCGACCTGAAGAGCATTGCTGCCGAGACCGACGTGGACGTCGTTCTGCTCGGCACGCTGCTGCGCGCCGGTTCGCAGATTCGCGTGACCACGCAGCTCGTGGAGGCGGGTGGAGCCGCCGTCCTGTGGTCGCACACCGCGCAGGCGCCGATCGGCGATCTGTTCAGCCTCCAGGACGAACTCGCCAGCCGCATCGTCGAATCCCTCTCGCTGCCGCTAACCGCGCGCGAGCGGAAGATGCTGAAGCAGGACGTTCCCTCGTCGGCGGCGGCCTACGAGCTGTATCTCCGCGCGAATGAGCTGAGCCGCGACTCGCGCCAGTGGCGGGCCGCGCTCGAAATCTACGAACGCTGCATCGCCGAGGATCCGCACTACGCGCCGGGGTGG
Organism: Vicinamibacterales bacterium; assembly: GCA_036401215.1. Classification (GTDB taxonomy): domain Bacteria; phylum Acidobacteriota; class Vicinamibacteria; order Vicinamibacterales; family 2-12-FULL-66-21; genus JACDCA01. The sequence continues at coordinate 16,746 of DASWVN010000344.1, forward strand.
GCCGGCGCGGGACGCATGCACCGGATGATCGCGAAGTACGAGGGGGCGGAAACGTACGAACGGCTGTCACGTGCGGAGCAGGCGTTGAAGCGGGCGCTCGAACTCAATCCGGACCACTCAGCCGCAGAGAACGTCCTCGCGCACCTGGAGGTGGATCTCGGCCGCGCCGAGGAGTCGATGGTGCGGCTCCTGAACCGCACGAAGGACCGCCCGGCGGATCCGGACCTGTACGCCGGGATGACGCACGCCTGCCGCTATTGCGGTCTGATCTCCGCCTCGATCGCGGCCACCGAACAGGCGCGCCGGCTGGACCCGCGGATCCGCACCAGCGCCGCGCATTCCTACTTCATGATCGGTGAGTACGAACGGGTGCTCGACTTCGAGCGCGAAGGCGTCCCCTACGCGCGCAACGTCGCGCTCGTCATGCTCGGACGCGTAGAAGAGGCCAGGGCGTCACTCGCCGAGGCGCATCCGGGGACCGGCGGACGGCTGGCCGCATTCTCAGCTGCACTGCTCCACGACATCGACGGCCGTCCCGAGCAGGCGATGGAACTGCTGCGAAAGATCGCCGACATCCCCGATCCGGAGGGACGGTTCTATTGCGCTCGCGGCATGGCGCACGTCGGCTACTTCGACGAGGCCGTGAAGCTCCTGGCCGAGAGCGTCGAAGGCGGATACTTCTGCCTTGCCGCCTACACGCGCGATCCCTGGTTGGACCCCCTGCGCGGGATGCCCGAGTTCGGCGCGCTGCTCCGCCGCGCCGAAGCCCGCCACCGCCAGGCCATGATCGCCTTCCTCAATGCCGAAGGGGACCGCATCCTCGGGATTGCGCACCCCGTGTGAGGCCACAGAAGAGACACAGCGGAGGGCGGGCCACAGAAGAAACACAGGGGAAACACGGGGGACACCCTGGAGGGCGGGCCACGGAAGAAACACAGGGGAAACACGGGGACGCCGTGGGCGGGCCACGGAAGAAACACAGGGGAAACACGGAGGACGTCGGGGGCGGGCCACGGAAGAAACACAAGGGAAACACGGGGGACGCCCGAGAGGGCGGGCCACAGAGGAAACACAGGGGAAACACGGAGGACGTCGGAGGCGGGCCACAGAGGAAACACAGGGGAAACACGGAGGACGTCGGGGGCGGGCCACGGAAGAAACACAGGGGGAAACACGGGGGACACCCGAGAGGGCGGGCCACAGAGGAAACACAGAAGAAACACGGGGGACGCCCGAGAGG